>JBCCGJ010000001.1:0-60668 GCA_039029335.1 Actinomycetota bacterium
CGAGCGGTTCGATGTCGTGCGGGAAGTAGCTGCCGTCCGCACACTGCAGCGGCGGATGATCACCGGGAACCTCCGGCGAACCGGACCAGATCCGATACCCGCCCGCTCCCTCTGCGGTGCCGTCGAAGCCGCCGTTCACAAACGCCCCGGGATAGGGGTGGGTCACCGCCCGCACCAGCCGGTCGACCTCTACCACCGACATCTCGGGACGGATCTCCCCGTCCTCCGGGCGGCGGCCCGGCCATTCGGTCGCCTGTGAGTCGTCCTGGGTCATGAGCTCGATCGAGTCGTCCACCAGGGATGACCAGGTGGCCCGGATCAACGCCTTGTGGGCCAGACCGACCGCGTCGTACAGCTCTGTTGCGGTGGTGGTCGGTGTGAGCGGAATGCGCTCCTGGCCGAGGATCGGCCCGGTGTCGACGCCCTCGTCCAGCTTGAACATGGTCACGCCGGTCTCCGGGAGACCCTTGAGGATGGCCCACGGCACCGCTGCCCGTCCCCGACCGACCGGCAGCAGGGTCGGGTGGATCCCGATGCAGCCCCGTTTCGGTGCAGCCAGCGTGTTGGGCCGGGCGATCTGGGACCACCCGATGATAAAGAGCCAGTCCAGGTCGTGTTTCGCGACGGCCTCGACAACCGCGTCATCGGATACGTGCCGGGATTTGAGCAGCGGAACGTCGTGCTGCTTGGCGAAGTCGTCCAGGTAGATCCGACCGGACTTCGACTTCGCCTGCTCGTCGGTCAGTGTGATCAGCAGGTCGAGTGAGCCACCGATTTCGTAGATCTCCTCGATGCAGTCCATGCCAAGCTGGACGCAGGTGACAAAGCCGAACTTCATGCCGGGTACCGACCGCTGCACTAGTACTGCGGTGGCGGGCTGAGGAGGTACCGCCCGGTCTTGAAGATCAGTCCGAGGTCATACAGCGGGTTGTTCTGTGCGGCGTACTCGCCGTCGTGGGCCGCCTTCTCCTCCGGGCTCATGCCGTCGTAGGAGCGGAGCTGGGCAAGGCCGGTCAGCCCCGGCTTCAGCGCCGCGGCACCGTTGGCCTCACGCATGTCCAGCAGTCCGGTCTGGGACGGCAGTGCGGGACGGGGCCCGACGATGGACATGTCGCCGCGGAGGATGCACAGCAGCTGGGGGAGTTCGTCAACGTTGGTGCGACGGATGATCGGTCCCATTCTGGTCAGTTTGACCTCTGCGGCATCGGCACTTTCGACGTCGGGGGTGCTGACCGGCATCGAACGCAGCTTCAGGATTTCGAACGGCTCGCCATCCTTGCCGACCCGTTGCTGGCGGAAGATCGGGCTGTGGCGATCCTCCAGCCACACAAGCAGCATCGCAAGCAGAAGGATCGGGGAGGTCACCAGAAGCCCGGTTCCGGAGACCGCGATGTCGGTCAGGCGCTTCATCGGGGCGACACCCGGTTCCGGGAGAACGCAACCTCAAACGCCTCGGCGTAGTAGAGGTGGGACTCCGCCCCTCGCAGCGTGGCCTGGGCCCGAATGGCCTCCTCGCTGCGGGGATGGGGGTAGGGCCGCATGACACCTCGGTAGGCCCGGACCGCCTGGAGCTTGGCCTCCAGACCCTCCTCGCCGAGTTCCACAAAACACTCCGGCACAAAGGTGGGGCCGAGCTGACGGTAGGACCAGTCCGTTGCCGACAGGGTCTCCATCAGCAGCACCTGGCTGACGTACGACGCATCGCTGTCGCGCTGGGGGAGCCGGGCCGCGGCCAGGGCGGCGTGAGCGGTGTGCTGATGATCGATGTTCAGATCACTTGGGTGGTGGGTGATGATGACGTCCGGCCTGAGGTCCCGTACCGCAGACTCCACGAACTGGACCATCTCCAGATGGGGCACGGTGTTGAATTTGATGTTGGGGAACGTCCCGGAGTAGATGCGCTCAACACCGAGGTGCTTGAGCGCAACGATCGTGTCCTCTTCGAGTTCGTTGTCCTGCGGTCGACGGGTCCTGGCAGCGGCGTTGGCCGACAGTATGCAGCAGCCAACCTCGTAGCCGGCCTCTGCGGCCTGCCACAGCGTGCCGCCACAGCCCAACGACTCGTCGTCAGGGTGTGCGACAACTGCAAGGACCGGTCCTTTAATCGGAAACACTGGTCAACCCCTCCCGCCGTACTTTGGGGTGTTTGGGCGCATATTTGGCACTTTAGCGGTTCTTCTCAGCTCGGGGCGTAGGCACTTATCTGCCCCGAGCATCGACACAAAACCCCCTTGACCAAAGGGATTTGTGAGTTATCGATCCAAATTTGGACCAAATTTGGCCCCCGCTCACAGGCCGAACGACCCGTCGGCGTTTTGGCCGCGGCTACTCGTCGATGTTGTTGTTCAGTTCCGCGGCGATGGCCGGCAGATCCATCTCGACGAACCGGCCTTGGAAGTGGCCGCCGACCCGGCGGATCACCGACTGGCCCGTGTGGAACCGGCTGAAGCCGAGGGTGGGATCGTCGATCGCCCCCTCCGGCTGAATGGTGGCCGGTAGGTACACCACATCGACGTCCAGCGTTCGTGGTGCGTAGTTCCAGAACGCATTGTCGTTGATGCGGCCGATTCGATTCAGGGTGGTCCGTCTGCCGGTGGAGACCGGCTCGGCCAGCCGCATGAGCGTGGTGTAGGCCTTGGCTCTGACACCGCGGACGATGGCGTTCGCTTTGGCCTTGGTGTCGACGTCGGCGATCTCGCCGCCCTCGTCGTCCAGGCGGGCCAGGCTCAGCTGGTCCCGGGTCATCCGGGCGATCCAGCTGGGTTTGGCGTCCGGCCGGTACTCCGGATACTCCCGGCTGAAGGCCTGGATCATAAACACGTTCGAGACTTCTTCGCCCTGGTCGAGCAGCTTGGCCGCCATCTCCCAGGCGATGGTGCCGCCCATGCAGAACCCGCCGAGGTGATAGGGGCCCTCCGGCTGATGCTCCCGCACCTCTGCCAGGTACAGGTCCGCCATGTCCTCGATGGTGGTCAGCGGGTCGGCGACACCGTCGATGCCCTGGGACTGGAACCCGACAACGTCGATGTCCTTGCGGAGATGGCGGGCCAGCCGCTCGTACGACAGGACCGTGCCGCCGTGGGCGTGGACCAGGTAGACCGGTGGACCGTCGGCCGGTCGGACCCGGACTTTGATCTTCGGTTTGGTGGACGGGACAACGATCTTGCGGGCCGACCCGTTGGTCGCCGCACCGGTGCCGTTGGAGGCGCTTCCGTTCGTCGAGCCGTTGGCGGCAGCGGTGGCTGCGGAACCGCCGGCTCCGCCTGCTGCAGGTGCCTCGTCCTCCGTCACGCCGACACCGTGGGCCTCGAGCAGCGCGGCCAGGTCGCCGAGCGTCGGGTACTCCAGCACCGTCTCGACCGGGAGCTCGATCCCGAACTGGCGATCGATCTGGGTGAACATCTTCACCGCCATCAGCGACGTGCCACCGAGGTCCGGGAACTGGTCCGTCGAGGCGATCTCATCGTGGCCCAGCAGTTGGTTCCAGATGGCCGCGACCTTGCGCTCGGTCGGGGTGAGCCCTTCACCGGAGACGGCATCGGCCGAGTCCTGGTGGGGTGTCGAGCGGGCACCGACCGGCGCTTTGCGGGCCAGGCCGAGGTGTTCAAGGGGAATAGGGGAGACGATGACCGCCGGAAGATCCGACCCCAGGAATCGGTCGAGCGCCTCGATGGCCGGGGCCGGCTCGACGCCGCTGACCGCGGCCTTGGCCTGACCGTCGGCGCTGAGCTGGTTTGTCATGCCGGTCCCGGTCCACGCCGGATAGGCGATGGCCCGCACCCGGCCGTGGTCCCTGGCCAACGCCTGCTGGAACGCGGTCGCCGAGGAGTAGTCCACCTGGCCGGCTTCGGGGTGGGTGGCGGCGATCGAGGAGAACAGGACCAGCTCGGCGTCGTGGTGCTCGGCCGCGGTGAGGAGCTGTAGCGAGCCTTCGATCTTGGGGTACAGCACCGGGCGGGCGCTGTCCGGATCCTTCTGGGCCAGCAGTGCATTGTCCAGCACACCACCCAGGTGGATGATCGTGTCCAGGCCGCCCATCTCCGACGCCGCACCGGCAAGCGCAGCGTCGACGTCGGCCTGGTCGCCGAACCGCAACTCTGCGGTGTGAGCTCGGCCGTCGTCGGCAAGCTCAGCAAGAGCTTGCTGGTGCTCGTCGCCGACCGGACGGGAGCTGGTCAACGTGACCGAGTCCCCCCGGGTGATGAAGTGCCGGGCGAGCTCGAGACCGATGCCGCCGAACCCACCGACGATGGCGATCTTCTTCGGCCTGATCGATGCGACGTCCTCCGGGGGCAGGGTGGTCCGCAGATACTGCGGGGTCCAGCGATGGTTGTTGGCCAGGACGTGGACGTCCCCGTCGGCGGCAAGCGCTCCGGTGAACAGCTCGGCTGTGGCGCCGGGGCCGACGTCGATCAGTCGGGCCGAGATGGTCTCCATCTCGGCGTTGATCACCCGGACCGGACCGAGGGCCAACGCCCCGGTGGCGGTGGCTCCGCCGTCCCGGTCGGCACCGGGGTCCTGGAGCGGGTCGATCAGGTTGTTGGTGACAACAACAACGTCGATGGTTTCGGCGTAGTCGAAGGCGGTCAGCGCCCGGCCGATGGCCAGCAGCTCAACGGTCTGGTCCGTCGGATCGTCGGCTGCCCAGTGATACACGATCCGACCGGGCAGGCCGCCGCCGGACTCCATATTCGAGAGCAGTTCCTTGAACCCATCCGCCGTCCAGCGGCCGACAGGGGCGGTTGCCCCGGTCACCGGGCCGAGCGCATCGACCCAGCCGGTCACCGCGTCAGACCCGTTGCCGACGGCCAACGTTGCCGTCCCGCCCGGGGCTGCGGCGCCGAACGCCGGGGCGAAACTCTCGACGTGGATCCAGTCGCTCGGCGAGGGGGAGCGGAGGTCCAACCCGGACAGGCCGCCGCCGGTGGCGGCCTGGCGATTCGCCGCCTTGAACCAGTGGGCTTTGCCTCCGAACGGATAGCCGGGGAGGGACCGAAGCAGCGTGCCGCCCGCCCCGTCCCCAGCGGAAACGCCGCCGCTGATGGCGGGCAGACCCAGCACACCGAGCCAGGTCCGGGTGGAGACGGCGTGGATCAGGTCGTCGACCTGACCGGTCCGGGGCGGGAGGGTGGAGCGGACCTGATGGTGACCGCTCCGCTTGGGGTGAGCGGTGACCAGGCCGGTCAGCGTTGCCGCCGGTCCCAGTTCGAGGAACGCTCGGGTCGCAGAGCCAGCCGGGGCGGCGTCCAGGAGGGTGGCCAGCCCGTCGGAGAACCGCACCGCTGAGCGGACCTGGTCCGCCCAGTAGCGGGGGTTGTTGCGATCGTCGTCGCTGTACCAGGTACCGCTGATGTTGGAGATGATCGGGATCTTCGGTGCGGCCATGGTGATACCGGCCGCCGCCTCGGCAACCTTCTCCGCCGCCGGTTCCATCGACGCGGTGTGGAAGGCGTGGGAGGTCCGCAGCGCCCGGTAGGCGATGTCCCGCTGGTCAAGATCGGCGGTGAGCCGTTCGATGGCCTGGTCCGGTCCGGCCAGGACAAGCGAGGTCTTCCCGTTCTGCACCGCCAGCTCAACCCCATTGCCGAGCAGCGGTTTGATGGTTTCCTCGTCCGCTTCGACGGCAACCATCGAGCCCGGCTCGCAGTCGAACATGGACTGGGCCCGGACCGAGACCAGCCGGATCGTGTGCTCCAGACTCATCACCTCGGCCACCGCCGCGGCGGTCAGCTCGCCGATGGAGTGGCCGAGCATCGCCACCGGGGTCACACCTTCGGCGAGCCACCACTGGGCCAGGGCGTACTCGATGGTGAACAGCGTCGGCTGGGTCAGCCACGTCTCGGCCAGCCGGGCCTGGGCCGCCTTGACCGTGTCCTCGTCCGGCTCGGCGGCCGGGTCCGCATAGCCGGGCCACATCTCGGCCCGGATGTCGGTGTCGAGGTGGGAGCGGAACAGCTCGGCGCAGCGGTCCACCGCGTCCCGGAACACGTCGGAGGTCCGATAGAGCCCGAGGCCCATCCCGGCCCGCTGTGAACCCTGCCCGGTGAACAGGAACACCGCCTCCGCCGGTTTCTCGGCTGAAGCCGCTGGGGCGCCGGTCAGCTCGGCG
Organism: Actinomycetota bacterium; assembly: GCA_039029335.1. Lineage (GTDB taxonomy): Bacteria > Actinomycetota > Acidimicrobiia > Acidimicrobiales > SZUA-35 > JAHELU01. The sequence goes on from JBCCGJ010000001.1 coordinate 6,110, forward strand.
ACCAGCGGGCTGCCCTTCGTGCGGAGCGCGTCGATCAGCCCGGCCCGGTCCGCGCCGTGGACCATGCGCTTCTCCTGCTGCGGCGCCCGGGTGTCCAGCGAGTGCGCCACATCGAGCAACGACACGTCCGGGTTGTCCGTCAGGTACTCGGCCAGTTCGGCCGAAAGGTCGTCGATGGCACCCTTTGTCCGGCCGGTCAGCACCAGCGCAGGAACGACGTTCTCCGACGCCGGGCTGGGCGCGGCGGTCGGCTGGCCTTCCTCAACGATGATGTGGGCGTTCGTGCCGCCCATACCGAGCGAGGTGATGCCCGCTCGGCGAGGTCGTTCGCCCCGAGGCCACGGCGTGTTGATCGCGGCAGGGACAAACGGAGTGGAGGCAAAGTCGATCTGGGGGTTCGGTTTCTCGAAGTGGAGGGTCTTCGGCAGGACCTCGTTCTCCAGGCTGAGCACCACCTTGATCAGCGACGCCATACCGGCTGCGGCGTCCAGGTGGCCCACGTTGCTCTTCACCGATCCGATCTTGGCGAACCCGGTCTTGTCGGTATCGGCCTGATAGGCCTGGGTCAGCGCGGCAACCTCGATGGGGTCACCCAGGTAGGTGCCGGTGCCGTGGGCCTCCACGTAGTCGATGCTGTCGGCGGTGACGTCGGCTGCGCCCATGGCCTCGGTGATGGCCGCGGCCTGCATGCTGACGCTGGGGGCCGTGAAGTCCGACTTCTCGTTGCCGTCGTTGTTGACCGCCGAGCCGCGGATGATGGCCCGGATGTTGTCCCCGTCGGCCTCGGCCTTCACCGCCTGCTTCAGGATGACCCCGCCGACCCCGCTGCCGAAGATGGTGCCGGTGGCATCGGCGTCGAACGCCCGGCAGCGGCCGTCCCTGGTGAAGACACTGGCCTCCTCGTACAGGTGACCGGTCTTCAACGGCGCCCGGACTGCGGCGGCGGCCACGAGTGTCATGTCCGACTCGCCCGAGAGCAGGCTCTGGATGGCGTAGTGGATGGCCACCAGCGAGGTTGAGCAGGCAGTCTGGATGGTCAGCGCCGGTCCCTGCAGCCCCAGCTTGTAGGAGAGCCGGGTGGCCAGAAAGTCCTTGTCCGAGCCCAGCAGCGTGGGCAGGTAGTCCCGGTAGAACTCCCCGGACAGACCGGTGTCAAGGAAGTAGGTGTTCATCGCCGTCCCGGCGAACACCCCGATGCGACCGTCGAACGTTGCCGGGTCGTAGCCGGCGTTCTCCAGGGCGAGCCAGCCGGTCTCCAGGAGCTGCCGCTGCTGAGGGTCGATACTCTTCGCCTCTTTCGGGGAGTAGCCGAAGAACTCGGCGTCGAACCGGTCGGCGTCGTCCAGCACCGGAGCGGCGGGGACGAAGTTCGGGTCGTCGAGGAGTTCCGGGTCAACACCGGACTCCTGCAGTTCCTCCCTGGTGAACCAGGTGACCCCGTCGGTGCCGTCAACCAGGTTCCGCCAGTACTCGTCAAGGTTCTTGGCCTTGGGGAACCTGCCTGCCATCCCGATGATGGCGATGTCGAAGTCGGAGTACTGACTCTCGGATTCCATGTCGTTTCCTGGCTGTTCTGTGAACGGTGTTTTTGGTGAGCCCGCAGCGGGTGCGGGCGGTGTCGGCCGAGCCGTCAGCCCCGCCTGGTCCGGCGGGCCGGCATCTGTCGACGCTGGGCGCCTCGGGACCGGGACTCTTCCTGCCGCTGGCCTTCGTCCTGACCGGTGAGCCGCCGGATGGTCGGCCGGTCGAACAGGTCGACCAGCTTGAAATCGGGAACGGACTCGGTGGCCTGGATGGCCGAGATGAGTTCAACCGCCAGGAGGGAGGTGCCGCCGAACTCGAAGAAGTTGTCGTCGATGCCAAGGGTCTTGTAACCGAGGACCTTGCGCCACACTTCCACAAGCTGGATCTGGACGTCGTTCTCCGGTGGCGCCAGTGGCGTGTCCTCGGGGCGGTTCTTCTCGAACTGCTCCCGGATCAGCTCCATGATCGCCGCGCCGGTCCGGCGGGTCATGGCGATCGTCTCGGACCGTTCGGAGTTGACGGGGACCGCGGCGGTGTTGCGGGCGGCCCCGTCATCGACCGCGTCCGGCTCCACCGGGACAAACACCAGCCCGGCGGCGGCGTCCGCGGCCATCGTGTAGGTGTCGCCGTCGAAGGCGGCGACGCCGTCCGTGACCAGCCCGTCCAGGAACTTGCGGACGGGTTCGTTGCGGTCACTGCGGAGGTAGGGGAGGGCAACGGTGGCCGCTCCGGCTTCGGATGCCCGCTCGCCGAGGGTGCGGATCATCTGATGCTCGACACCCCGGCCGAGGGCCCGACAGCTCATGAGAAAGCTGTCGGCGGTGAGCGTGCCGTCGGCCCCGGGGTTGTCGACCGAATGGGTCATCAACCCGACGATGCCGTAGTCCCCGAATCGGTCGGAGACCTTCACCGTGGTGCCGCCGGCGTCGCCGGCCAGCAGTGATCGCATCTCCGCCTCGGTCCGGCGAACGGTTGTGGTGTTGAACTGGTTGGTCCGCTGGGTCATCTGGGCGGCCCGGGGGACGGACTCCTCGCCGAGGGGTTGGACGTCGATCGACAGTTCCAGCTGGGCGATGAAGTCGGCGAAGTCACCGCTGCCGGACTGCAGCTCCTGGCGGCGGGCCTCCTCGGAGTACATCTTGGCCCGCTTCTCGTCCTCGGCGGTTAGCTGTCCGAACTGGTCCAGCTCCCACAGGTGCCGGGCGAACCGGTCGTCGAGGCGATCGCGGTCCTCGACGCAGATGGTCAGAACCTCGGGGGCCCGGGACCGCACTTCGCCGCACTCCAGCGGGGAGTCGTCGAGGAAGACGGCGGAGTCCGAACCGATGCCGATCTGGGTTGCGATGTCCCGGATGTTCTGCGACTTCGGGTCCCAGTTGATCCGGTGGGCGGTGATGTCGTCCCAGGTGAGGATCATGTCCGGCACGGCGGCGAACGCCTCGCGGACGATGGCCTCGTCGTTCTTGGAGGCGAGGGCCACCACCATGCCGCGGCCGATGGCGTCCTTGGCCAGCTGCTGCACCACCCGGGCCGGTTCGTCGATGACCAGACCGTCGACGCCGTCCTCGCCGACAACGCCTTTCCAGACGGTGTTGTCGCAGTCCAGGACCAGCAGCTTGCGGGGCGTCCTGGTTGACGCCAGGAGGAACCGGACGAGGTGGGTGCCGAGGGCGGCGAAGAAGTCCGGGGTGTAGGGCACATGGCCGAGGCGGTCGGCGACCGGATCCCGGAGTTCGGTGATGCCGTAGTCGTGGATGATCTGCTGGGCGTCCAGGACAACCGTGTTGAGTTCACTGAGGGCCGCGGTCAGCCGCCGGTGTTCGGCCATGACCGCCGGGGTCTCCTCCGAAGGCGGGCACACCACAAACAGCGACGGGCGGTTTGTCCGGCCGAGATGGGAGCCGACCGCATCGATGAAGAGGTCCACATTCTTGGCCAGCGCGGCCAGCTGCTCTGCGTCCTCTGCGGAGGCGGTGCTGGCCGGGGCCTGGTAGTCCTTGGCCTTGGCGTAGATGGTGTAGAGGCCGGAGCCGACCAGCAGGTTCTCCTCGTCCGAGGTGCACTCGTAACCGTGTGCCTCCAGCAGCTCGGTCACGTCGTCGATGCCGTGGGGTTCCTCCCAGTGGACCTCGACGATGAGCTGGCGGATCTTCGGCCAGTCCTCGTCCCGGATACCCCGCAGGATGCCCCGCTCGCTCTTCTCGGCATCGACCTTGAGGAGATCGATCTCGGTCAGGTTGTGGCGATCGATGACTTCACCCAGGGAGACCAGCTCACAGACCTGGGCCACGGCTTCGACCCGGTCGGCCATGAACTCCTCTACAACCTCGGCAACCAGCTCCTCGGAGTAGTTGCCGCTGGCCCGGACCGTGTTCTCCACGATGGCCAGGATGGACTCCCGCTCCGTCTCGACCTCCGGGTCGAACGTGGAGAACACCGAGGACTTGGGATAGAAGGTCAGTTCCGCCTCGCCGTTGTGCTCGGCCATGCCGGCCTGGACCAGGTGGGACTCGTGCACGTGGGCCGCCATGTTGGCGGCGAGGATCGGAGCCATGACCGGTGACGGCTCGACGGCCACCACCTTCACGTTCTTGGCCCGGCTGGCGGCGAACATGGCGAACATACCCATGTTGGCCCCCACGTCGACCACGGTTGCCCCGTCGCCGATGTCGATCCCGTGCCGGGCGTAGACGGTGTCGACAAAGATCTCGTTGTAGAGGTAATCCGTCTCGTACTGGTTGAGCTGGGCGACAGCCTGACCGGTGGGCAGGACCGTGGTGTCGAACTCGTCCGGAATCTCGGTGGTCTCCCGCTCCTTCATCCAGTCGTCGACCTTGACCAGCCCGACGTGGACGTCGGCGTCGGCGTTGAACGCATCCCCGCCGGTCAGCAGTTCCTGGAACAGCTGGCCGTAGCCCGCGGGCCGCAGCGCTATGGAGTTGCCGAACTCGGCGGACCAGTAGCGGATGATCTGCTCAAGCGGATCGGTGGAGAAGGTGGCGGCAACACCGATGGTCGCGGTGTCGGCCGGAGCACCGAAGCGCTGCAGATGCACGCCCCGGAGGAAGGCGATGGTGTTGCCCGCCTCGTCGGCGACGTCAACGTCAGCGGTGAGCGTGGAGGGTGTGCGATCGACGTTGGTTGCGGTGATCGTCCCCGCCGCGGCCGTCACGTCGGCCACCCCGGCAGGGAAGCCGATCAGCTCGATCCGGCCGAGCAGGAACGCCGCGTCGAATCCGGCGGCCGCGCCCAGCACATGGAACGCACCGTCCACGGCTGCGGTCAGCACGTTGGCCCCACCCTGCTCGACGACGTCCGCACCGATGCCCCACTGGGCGGAGAGCGCGCTGTCGGCGATGACGGCCGAGCTGATCACCTTGAGCGCATCGCCGTAGTTGTTGCCGACCGCGTCGAGCCCGCCGTAGATCTCGTCCGCGGAGACGGTTCGTCCGCCGCCGAGGTCGGCCTCGGCGAGCGGGGACGGCGCTTCGCTGGTGGGTTTTGCCGAGGCGAGGACGGACCCCTCCGCGTCGGTGAGGCTGATCGGGTTGTCGGCGACCACCCGGGCGACAAAGCCGCCGGCCTCGTCGGCCCGGATCATCGACTGGAAATCGACGCCGCCGAGGTGTGGCTCCGGCGAATCGGCCAGCATCTCCAGCACGGTGGCGATGCCGGGGACGATGACAACGCCGTTGACGACGTGGGCCGCCAGCAGGGACCAGGGAGTGGACGCCGCAGGACTCTGGCTGACGCCGGTCGAGAAGTCGACCTCTCTGAGGTTGTCCGCGGAACTATCGGTCATGATGCCCTCCATGGTTGGAGCCGAGATCAAACGTCTGCCCGACCTGACCGTTCTTGTCAGGACTTACGCCTCGTGCCCCGTATTCTATTGACGAGCTTCTCGTGTCCACCGGAGCCGGCGTGTCGCCGAGGGCCGTGGTGAGAGGTTCGACAGGTTGAGACTGCGTCGACCTTCGGCCGTTACCCGATTCTCTCGGTGGTCCCGCCCCGCAAAGTCGATAGTCAATGGTGTCAGGAGGGCGAGTGCAGCCACAACCAACACGGGGGAAAATAGACCGACTTAGGTCAAATCGCCTTGTGCGCGGCGTTGGTATGCAGGCCGGTGGCGCGGCGATTGCCCAGCTGGTTGTGGTGGCGGTCACACCTCTGCTCACCCGCCTGTACTCCGAGGAGGACTTCGGGGCCTTCGAGGTGTATGCGGCGATGCTGACGATGGTGGCGGTTCTTTCTACGGGGCGGTTGTTCGAGGCGATCGTCGTTCCGGCCGACGAAGGCGAGGGGCGGGCGGTTTTCGGTGCGGGGCTTCGGGTCCTGCTGGGGTTTGCCGGGGCGGTCCTTCTCATCGTCGCTGTGGGAAGGAACACCATCGCGGGCTGGTTCGGAACCCCGGACCTGGCCACGCTGCTCTGGCTTGCTCCGATCGGCATTTTGGCCCTCGGCATGAGGCAGCTGTACCAGGGCTGGGCAGTGCGGGCCAAGGACTACCGGGCCCTTGCGGAGAACAACCTGAGCCGGGGCATTGCGGCATCGGTGGTCAACGTTGGAGCGGGCGTCGTGGGACTCGGCGGTCTTGGCCTCGCGCTCGGCCACGGTGCCGGGTTCGGATTCGCCTCGTGGCGGCTGGGTAAGCGGCTCAAGGTGCCCCCGGCCACCAAGGATGTCCGGACGGTCGACGCACTGCGGGAGTACCGCCGGTTCCCCCTGCTGTCCGGACCGAGCGCCATGCTGAACGCCGTCTCCCGGGGCATGCCGCCGCTGGCCCTTGCCGCAATCTTCAGTGCAACCGTCGTCGGGTTCTACGGCCTCATCACCCGAGCGCTCGGTCAGCCGCTGCTGCTGTTCCAGGAGGCCACCACCCGGGTCTTCTCCGGAGAGGCGGCCCAGCTCCGCCGGGACGGTCGGTCCGGACTGGTCCGGTTGGCGTTCAACTTCGTCAGGTCCCAGGCGGTCATCGGTGCGTTGATCGTCGGGGTTGCCTTTGTCCTGGCACCGACAATGATCCCCATCGTCTTCGGCGAGCGCTGGGCGGAGTCTGCGGACTACCTCCGCATCATGGCGCCACTGTTCTATATACGTACGATGGCGGGGCCGCTGATGGCCATCTTCTCGATCCTCGGCAGGCAACAAACCCATCTCCTGGTCGAGGTCAGTCGATTTGTGATGGTGGGAACCGGTTTTGTCCTGGCATATGTGCTGGACTTGGACGTGCTGATGACCCTCGGAGTGTTCACCGCCGCCGCCTCACTCGGGCAACTGTTCGGCGCATCCCTGGCCTTCTATGAGATGGGCCGCTGGGATCGTGCGCCGCTGCCACCAACCACCGACGGCGGGACACCCGGAATCGCCGAGTGATCCGCCGAGCGCTGACGCAGTCCGTTGTCGCGCTGGTGATCGCCGCCCTGGCATCGTTGGTCGTCGCCGCTGCCGGTGGCCCGGCCCTCGCAGCCGGGGCCGGCGTTCCGGCGGTGAATCGGAGCGGCGTTCCGGCGGTGACTTGGAGCGGCGTCCCGGTGGTGAATCGGAGCGGCGTTCCGGCGGTGAATCGGAGCGGCGTCCCGGCGGTGAATCGGAGCGGCGTTCCGCCGCGGGTCGCCTGCCCGCTGTTTGTGCCGGCCGACGTCCGGGTTAACGATCGGTTCGGGACGGCCATCGGCATCGACGGTGACGACCTCGCCGTCGGGTCGTGGCTGGCCGACGAGCAGGGGCTGCGGGACGCGGGCTCGGTCACCGTGTTCACCATCGGACCGGACGGTGCGGCGTCGGAGGTGCAGCGGCTGGTGGCCGAACCACCGGAGCCCCGGGCCAACTTCGGGTTCAGCGTCGACCTCGACGGGGACGTTCTGGCGGTTGGTGCCGTTGCCGCCTCGACCGAGCGGGGCGGCGACACCGTTACAGAAGCCGGAGCGGTCCACGTGTTCGAACGGGCCGGGGCGGACCAACCATGGGTCTGGTCGGCCCGGTTGGTGGCGGCCGACGCCGAGTCGGACGACCGGTTCGGCTACAGCCTGGAGGTCGACGCCGCATCGGGCACGATCATCGTCGGCGCCCACACCGATGACGTCGAGCTGCCCGACGCCGACACTGCGGGCGACGCCGCACCGCTTGTGGACGCCGGTTCGGCCTACCTGTTCGAGCGGACGGAGACCGGCAGCTGGACCCAGACCAAAAAGCTGGTCGACCCGACGGCCCGGCCCGGGGATCGGGCGGGCCACGACGTCGCCATCTCCGGCCGATGGATGATCGTCGGTCACCACCTCGACGATCAGGTCGGCAATCGAACCGTCAACAATGCGGGTGGTGCCCTCCTCTATGAACGAACCGACGACGGGATCGTCGGCCCGCTCGAGCTGACCGGCAGTGCGCCGATGGCCCGGGACCGGGCCGGCATCGCCGTGGACGTCGACGATGACCTCCTGGCCATGACCGGCTGGTCCCAGAACCCGGGCGATCGCAGCGTCCTGTGGGTGTTCCGTCACGGGGATGCCGGCTGGCGGGAGGAGGTCAGGATCGAGCTGGCGGAGCCGATCGTCGGCGAGGCCGACCGTGACAGCAACGGCGACAGCAACGGTGTCGAGGGCAGTGTCGACAGTGACAGCAACGGTGGCCGCACACCGACCGCACGGACCGCACCGGCCACACAGTTCGGCCGACACCTGGCGGTGGCGAACGGGATCGTGATTGTCGGTGCATCGGCGGACGGGGTCGGTGCACCGGGCGGGGGAGCCGTCCACATCTTCGGCGCACCGGCGGGGGAGTGGGGTCGGCTCGGCCGGATCGCTCCGGACGACGTCGGCGAGAATGCCCAGGCCGGCATCTCGGTCGGGCTGTCCGAGCGGTGGGCGGCGATGGGGGCGGAACGGGCCGAGCTCGGTCTGCGCAACAGTGGCGGCGCGTGTGTCCTCCCGCTTGCCGGGTTGCTCGACGACGCCGCAATCGAGGTGGACCCGTCGGTCACCGTTGTGCTCGACGCGGGTGATCGGGCGCCGGCCCCTGCGGAACCGCTCGGTGCCGGTCCCCTTCAGCGCCTCGGCGGCGATCGGTCGAACAACACCGTGGCGGTCGGGGTCATCGCCGCCGGAGTGGCGGCTGCGGTCATGGCGCTCGCCGCCGTCGTCCTGGTGATCAGATCCCGCGGTCGAGGGGACCCCCGACTGCCGTGACGTCGGCCTTCACCAGGCCGACCCACGCTGCAGGGAGCGACGGATCGTGATCGCCGCCTGCACCGATCCGATCGAGCCGGACCGCCGCACCGTCGAACGTGAACGCGTTGGTCAGTCCCGGCCACCACAGCCGCAGGTTCTTCAGGTCTGCTCGCATACCCTCCCCGGTCCATTTGATCCACGCCTCCTTGAACACCCAGCACTGCAGGATGTCGTCGAGGTCGTCCCCGGCCAGCTGTTCGAGCTCCCGGGGATGGAGCGCCGGGGTGAGCGACGATGCCGTGAGGCCGTCGTGGATCTCGTGGCACTCGATGTCGACACCGACCGGGCCGGTGCGGTCCACGGCCAACACCATGAGCGGTCCGGAGGCCGACAGGTTGAAGTGCACGGTGGGGCCGGGCTCGGCCCCGACATTGTTGTCGTCCGATTCCGCTGTGGTCGCAAGAATCGGTTTGAGGTTGCCGGCCGTTGTCAGCGCAACGGCCGCCGGGTCGATTCCCAACTCCTCGCCGAGGCGGCGGCGCAGCGCCGACTGTCGGCGGAGGTAGGAGTCCGCCGTAGCTGCATCGACAAAGCGGGCGTGCCTCGCCCGATCCTCGTCCGGCAGGAGGGAGCGGTCCGGCTCACAGGCTGCAAGCGGCAGCACATCGACCACCGTGTCCCCGTGATGGATCCGCACTACCGGCCGACCGTCCCCGCTGCGTCTTCGACGATGTTCATGACTTTGAGCCCGAATCGATCCCAGGTCATCGTGGCCGCCCATCGCCGGGCCTCGGCGCTTCGGTCCGCCCAGGCGGCCGGATCGCGGTCCAGCGTCTGGACCGTGCGGACGAACCCGTCAACGTCCCCCTCACCTACCAGCAGGCCGTCGGGACCAACGCTCTCCGGCATCGACGCCAGGTTCGTGACCACCGCGGGCACCCCCCTGGCCATCGACTCCAGGGCCACACTGCAGAAGCTCTCCACCTTGCTTGCGCTGACCACGGCGACGGTCCGGTCCAGCTCGGCGGCCAGGCCGGGCCGGTCGAGGAACCCGAGCAGCTCGATCGAGTCACGGACTCCCAACGACTCGGCAAGGTCGAGCTGGGGTTGAAACGCCGCAGCCTCCCGGCCGCTGCAGATGGCCAGGGTCCACGATCCGGGCTCGGCCCGGTTGAGGTCGGCCAGGACCCGAACCAGGGTGTCGTTGTCCTTGTGGGGTTGCGGGCTGGTGATTGCCAGCAGCCTGCCTCGCCGCTTGTCGTGGTCGGCAACCGGCGCATCCACCGGCAGCGCCCACCCGTCGGCCAGTCCGACATGGGCCACCGACGGATTGTTGATCGAGAGGTTGGGGTACCGACCGATCGCCGCGTCGAGCAGAAAGTTCGACTCGAAGATGTTCGCCGCGGCGCCGGTCAGCGCAGCCTTGGCCGCCCGGTCCCTGATCAATTCCGCCGGTCGCTGCTTCCAACCCCGGGCCCCGCTGCCCGGCTGGTAGCGGCTGAGGTTGATGTGCAGCACAACCTGCGGACCCGCCGAGCCCCGGGTCATCCGGTTCTGGGAGACCACCACCCGGTTCGGATCCGGGCCGAGCGCCTCATCGATGAGGGCCTGCTCCTGGGTGAAGCTCCTGATGCCACTCCCGGCGGCCAACTCCCGCACCTCGATCGCCGGATTCGCCTCTTTGATCATTGAGCAAACCTGCCCATGGGAGGTGAGGGCGATCAGCTTCAGATCGCTGCCGTGACCCCGTCCGCCCGCCGCCAACGCCTCCCAAACCATGGCGCCACCACCGGGTCGTGCGGCGAGCGCATTAAACAAAACGGTCTGGGTCATGACACTCCGTAAACGGGTTGTGAACGTAAAAACCCCCCGAAAAGCGGGGTTCGGCCGGTGGGAATCGGGGCGTGGTTCGCGCTTGCATGGACTGTAGGTCACGGCTGCAACCATCGGCTGCGACCACACCGATCCTCCGGCTCATCCAAGCGCCGACGCCGACCGGTTCAAACTGGTCAAAATCCCGCCTGGGAAGCGGGGTAATGCCGCCGAACCTTCTTGGCAGGGAGTATTGCCCGTTGCGGCCTTTTTGGCCGATTCGGCGCGTTACTCTCCCATACCGTGACTCTACTCGGCGGAAGTTCGCGTGCCCTTTTGCGTTCGCTACTGGTGTTGGCGATGCTTGCGTCCGTTTTGGTGGTCACGACACCGCGACCGGCGGCCGCCCATGCAGGAGACGACTGCGCGCTGTTCTTCCCCGCCGACGTGGCCGAGAACGACTGGTTCGGCTCCTCGGTCGGCATCGACGGGGACACCGCGGTCATCACCGCGTGGCTCGGCGACGAACCGACCGGCCCGATCAACGCCGGCGCGGCCTATGTCTATGACCGCCAGCCCGACGGCAGCTGGCTCGAGGGTCAGAAGCTGCTCCCCTCGGTGCAGGGGGCGTCCTTCAACTTCGGCTTCAGCGCCGACATCGACGGGGACATCATCGCCATCGGCGCCTGGCACGAGACGGTCGGTGCCGCCGCCCAGGCGGGCGCCGTCTACATCTTCGAGCGTACGACCCCCACCGGCCCCTGGGCCGAGACGGCACGGCTTACCGCATCGGACGCCGACCCGGCCGACGACCTGGGCTACAACCTCGAGGTCGACGCCGCCACCTCGTCGGTCATCGTCGGTGCCCAGCAGGACGATGAGGGCGGTAGCAACGCCGGTGCGGCGTACGTGTTCCGCAAGACGAACGGCGTGTGGGCCCAGGAGGCCAAGCTGCTCGACCCGAACGCAAACGTGAACGACCGGGCAGGCAACGACGTTGCCATCGACGGCGACTGGGCGGTCGTCGGCCACCACCTGGACGACATCGGCATCAACGGTCCACAGACCAACGCCGGCGGTGCGCTGCTGTACAAGCGGACCGGCACCACCTGGGGCGCCCCGGTCGAGCTGGACGTCAGCAACCCCGAGCCGATCAAGAACCGGGCGGGCTACGGCGTGGACATCGACGGGGACCTGCTGGTCATGACCAGCTACCACGACTTCGACACCCAGATCCCCCAGGGTTGGATCTTCCGGGAGAACAACGGCGTCTGGACCGAGGAACAGCAGATCTTCCCCTACCCGTCGGTCAACGCCGGTGATCATCCGTTCGCTGCTCCGAACAACGACGACGGCACCCACTTCGGCCGCCACGTCGAGTTGGACAACGGGGTCATCGCCGTGGGTTCGTCCTACGACTCCTCGCTCGACTTCGAGCGGGGCGCCACCCACTACTGGACGCAGGACACCAACGGGCTGTGGAAGGAAACGGCCAGGATCGATCCGGAAGGCAACGCTCGCTACTTCCACGCCGGCATCGCGGTCGGCCTCTCCGACACCCACGCCATCATCGGCGCTGAGAAGGGCAACGCAAACGACGACGGCATCCACGAACCGTTCGCCACCAGCCCGACCGAGATCTTCAACGCCGGCCTGGCCTGCATCGGCGACCTGTCCGACATCCTGGACGGCACCCACTCCCCGAACCCGTTCTACGAGGTCTACGCCTCGGTCGGTGATGCAACCGTTGCCGAGGGGAACCCCGGTGACAGCAATCAGGCCTCGGTCGACGTGACCCTCTCCCAGGCTCCGCCGTCGGAAGTGACCGTCGAGATCTCGACCAGCGACGGCAGCGCCACCCTGGCCGACTCCGACTACACCCAGGTGACCAGCCAGGTCGTCACCTTCGCCGCCGGTGAGACCACCCAGACCGTCCTGTTCGACGTGACGGGGGACTTCAACACCGAGTCGAACGAGACGTTCCTGGTCGAGCTGGCCAATCCGACAACCGGTGTACTGATCGACGACGGTCTCGGCCAGGTGACCATCACCGACGAGGACGTCCTGGAGCTGACGGTCGGTGATGCAACCGTGACCGAGGGCGACAGCGGCACCACGGCCGCTCTGGTGGACGTCTCACTGCCGTTCCCCCCGACCGTTGTTGTGACGGCGGACCTGGCCACCCTCGACGGCTCGGCCACCACAGCCGACAATGACTACACCCCATACAGCGACACGCTCACCTTCGGTGTCGGTGAGCAGACCAAGCAGGTCTCGATCGACGTCATCGGTGACGGCTTCATCGAGGGTGACGAGACCTTCACCCTCGAGGTCACCGGCACGTCGGCAGGTCTCTCCATCGCAGACGGAAGCGGCCTGATCACGATCACCGGCGACGACGCCAACTCGGTGTCCATCGGCGACACCTCGGTCACCGAAGGAAACGCCGGGTCCACCGTCACCGCAACCGTTGATGTGACCCTGGCCTCGCCTGCATCCGTCCCGTTCGACGTCACGGTGTCCTCGGCGGACGGCACCGCAACCCTGGCCGACGGGGACTACCAGGCGTCAACGCAGACCGTTTCGTTTGCCATCGGTGAGGACACCAAGTCCGTCTCCTTCACCGTGAACGGTGACGACACCCCCGAGGGCGACGAGGTCTTCACTGCCGAGCTCTCCAACCCCACCGCTGGTGTGACCATCAACGACGGCAGCGGGAACATCACGATCACAAACGACGACGCACCGAGCGTCTCGATCGGCGACGCCGAGACCCTTGAAGGGGCCCTCGGTGGCACCACCCCGGTCTCGGTCGAGGTCAGCCTGTCCTCTCCGGCCGTTGCCCCGGTATCCGTCACCGTCGACACGGCGGACGGCACCGCAACCACCGCGGACTCCGACTACACCGCGGTCACCGCCCAGGTGGTCAGCTTCGCCATCGGTGAGCAGACCAAGACCGTCACCGTCGACGTTCTCGGTGATGACACGGCCGAGTCGAACGAGGACCTCACGCTGGTTGCCTCCGCCCCGACCGGCGGTCTGACCATTGCGCACGGGACCGGCACGATCGACATCTTCGACGATGACTCCGTTGCGATCGTGGTCGGCGACGCCACCGTCGTCGAGGGCGCGGACGGCACCACGGACACCGTGACGGTCGACGTCACGCTCACCCAGCCGGCCGTCGGCCAGATCGACGTCACCATCGCCACCGCAGACGACACCGCAACCACCGCGGACTCCGACTACGTGGCCAGTTCCCAAGTTGTGACCTTCCTCGACACCGAGTCGGCGAAGCAGGTGACCATCACGGTCAACGGTGATGACGTCGCCGAGGCCGATGAGGTCTTCCTCGTCCAGGCCTCCAACGTGGTGGGCACCGCCACCATCGGTGACGGGACCGGTGAGGTGACCATCACCAACGACGACTCCGTCTCGGTCTCCATCGCCGACGGTTCGATCGTCGAGGGTGACGCAGGCACATCGGCCCTGCTGCTCGACGTGACCCTCAGCGCCGCCGCCCCGGAGACGGTGACCGTTGAGGTCGGCACGGCCGACGGCACCGCCACCACCGCCGATTCGGACTACACCGCGGTCTCCGGCCAGGTTGTCACCTTCGCCCCGGGCCAGACGGCCAAGCAGGTGTCCATCCCGGTCATCGGTGACGAGCAGTTCGAGGACGACGAGGACTTCACCGTCAACCTGACCAACCCGTCCGCCGGTCTCACCATCGGTGACGGCAGCGCAACCGCCACCATCACCAACGACGAGGTCATCACCGTCTCCGTCGGCGACGCAACGATCGCCGAGGGCGACAGCGGAACGGCGATCGTCTCGGTCGACGTCACACTCTCCGATCCGGCGGATCAGCAGATGACCGTTCTGGTCGACACCGCCGACATCAGCGCAACCGCCGGGACCGACTACGTCGACCCCGGCCAGCAGACCGTGACCTTCAACATCGGCGAGTCGACCCAGTCCGTCGACATCACCGTCAACGGTGACACCGCGATCGAACCGGACGAGTCGTTCTCGGTCACCGCCTCGAGTCCCACCGGTGGTCTTGTCCTCGGTGACGCCACCGGCGTGGTCACCATCACCAACGACGACGTCCCCTCGGCGATCGACGTCTCCATCAGCGACGTCACCGTCGATCCGGAGGGCACCGGAGCGAACGGCACGGCCAACGTGACCGTGTCCCTGTCCGCACCGGCCCAGGTGCCGGTCACCCTCGACGTGTCCACCGGACCGGCCACGCCGGAGACCGCAACCGCAGGTGCCGACTACACCGCCATCACCGATCAGCAGGTGGCGTTCGCCGTCGGTGAGCAGTCCAAGGTCATCTCCATAGACATCGTGGCCGACAGTCTGGCCGAGGTCGACGAGACCTTCGAACTGGTCGGCACCAACCTGCTCGGTAGCAACGTGTCGTTCGCCAAGAACATCGGTGTGATCACCATTGTCGATGACGATCCCATCACCGTCTCCGTCTCCGATGTGACCGTCACCGAGACCGACTCCGGGGCCAACAACCTGCTGGCGACGTTCACCCTGAACGGCCCGAGCTTCCAGACCGTTGTCATCGACTACGCCACCCAGGACGGCACCGCCACCGTGGCCGACGTGGACTACATCGCCAAGTCCGGCGAGGTCCGCTTTGCGCCGGGCGTGACGGTGCTGACCCGAGGGATCCAGTACATCGGCGACACCAACGTGGAGCCGGACGAGTTCTTCGAAGTTGTGCTGTCCAATCCGATCAACACCCTGATCGGTCAGGGCACCGCCACGATCACCATCCTGGACGATGACACGCCGCCGCCCATGCTGACCGTCGGCGACGTCACCGTCGACCCGGAGGGGGCAAGCGCCACCACGACAACCGCCACCGTCGACCTGACCCTCGATATCCCGGCCGTCGACACTGCCTCGTTCACGTTGGCCACCGTCGACGGCAGCGCAACCGAGCTGGACGGGGACTACGTCGCCCTGAACCAGACCGTGACCTTCACGACCGGTGAGCAGGCGAAGACCATCGACATCACCATCAACGGTGACGACACGCCGGAGATCAACGAGCAGCTCACGGTGGTCGCCTCAAACCCGGTTGGCAAGATCGGCTTCAGCGACGACACCGGCACCATCACCGTCGTCGACGATGACGGCGCGGTCATCGCCTCGGTGCAGGACGTGACCATCGCCGAGGGTGACGCCGCGGGCGGCAACACCGACGTGACGGTGACCGTCAACCTGTCCAGCCCGGCGACCGGGCCGATGAGCGTCGATCTGACCACCTCCGACGGGACCGCAGAAGCCGGGGCAGCCAACCCCGACTACGTGACCGCCACCCAGACGGTGTCGTTCAACCTGGGCGACACCACCGGGACCGCAGTCTTCCAGGTCGTCGGGGACGACATCGCCGAGGACGACGAGAACTTCTTCGTGACCGGCTCCAACCCGACCGGCGGGCTCCTCGTCGACACCCAGCCCGGTGAGGTCACCATCACCGACGACGACAACGTGCTCGTGTCGGTCAGCGGCATCGCCATCACCGAGCGGGACGCCGGTACCAAGAACGCCATTGTGACCTTCACGCTCAGCAAACCGTCATCGGTCAGCGTCAGTGTGGACTACGCCACCCAGGACGGCACCGCCACCCTGGCCGACAATGACTATCTGGAACGTATCGGTGATGTTCGGTTCCCGCCGCTGGCCACCACCAGGACCCGCGGGTTCACCATCGTCGGTGACCTGAACGAGGAGGAGAACGAGATCTTCAACGTGCTCCTCAGCAACCCGGTGAACGCCCAGATCGGCACGGGAACCGGTGTGGTCACCATCCTGGACGACGATGTCGTCGGCAACCCCCTGACCGTCGGTGACGCAACCGTGGTCGAGGGTGACAGCGGTACAACAACCGTTGACGTCACCCTGAGCCTGCAGGACCCGGCGGCGGACGCCTTCACCGTTGACGTGGAAACGCTCAACGGTACGGCGGTCTCCGGCACGGACTACCAGGCGATCAACCCGGCTCAGACCGTCTCATTCGCCCAGGGCGACCAGAGCCAGACCGTGACCCTCAACGTCAACGGCGACACCGACCCCGAGGCCGACGAGACCTTCGCCCTTGTCGCCTCCAACAGTTCAACGACCGCGATCAACTTCGCCGACAACACCGGCCTGATCACGGTGTTCAACGACGACCTGATCGATGTGAGCGTCGGTGATGCAACCGTCGCCGAAGGTGCGGCGACCACCACGGTCGACGCAACGGTCACCGTGTCGCTCAGCCAGCCGGCCATCGGCACGATGACCGTCGATGTCGCTTCCGTCGACGGTTCGGCCACGGTTGCCGGATCGGACTACGTGGCCGTGCCGACCCAGACCTTGGTCTTCAGCGACGGCGAACAGACCCAGGACGTCACCGTCACCGTCAACGGCGACGACGACTTTGAGACCGACGAGAGCTTCTCTCTTGTTGTTGGGACGGTCACCGGTGACCTCAACGTCCTCGACGGTGCGGGCGAGGTGACGATCACCAACGACGACACGTTCATCGGCTCGCTGTCCGTTGTGGTCGGCGGCGCCACCGTCGTCGAGCCGGACGCCGGTTCAACGGTCAACGCCGTGGTCGACGTCACGCTCACCGAACCGGCGACCTCGGCGGTCAGCCTGGACATCGTGTCCTCGGACGGCACGGCGACCATTGCCGACAGTGACTACGTCGCCGTTGCCGAGACGGTCAACTTCGCCATCGGCGAGCAGACCAAGCAGGTCACGGTCATCGTCAACGGCGACGACGCCGCCGAGTTCGACGAGACGCTGACCCTTGTCGCCTCGAACCCCAGTGTGGGTCTGGCGATCCTCGACGGCGTTGGTGAGGTGGTCATCCTCAACAACGACGCCGCCCCGCTGGTCGGCCTGACCGTCACCGACGTGACGGTGGTCGAGGGTGACAGCGGCACCACAACCGCCAGCGTCAACCTGGTCCTGGACCAGCCGCCGGTCTTCCCGGTCTCGGTCGACGTGTCCACCGGCGACGGCACGGCCACCCTGGCCGACGGCGACTACACCCAGATCACCGGTCAGACCGTGACCTTCGGCTCCGGTGTCACCTCGCAGGTCGTCGACGTCGACGTCACCGGTGACACGAACAACGAACTGGACGAGGCGTTCAACCTCATCGCCTCGAATCCCAGCTCCGGTCTGACCATCACCGATGACACCGGTGAAATCACCATCCAAACCGACGACGCCATCATGATTTCGGTGGGTGATGTGACCCTTACCGAGATCGACGCCGGTTTCCGCTGGGCTCAGGTGCCGTTCACCCTGACCGCGGCGCCCGCCACAAACGCCGACACCGTCGTTGTGGACTACACAACCGTTGACGGCACGGCCACCGTGGCCGACGGCGACTACGAGGCCAGGTCCCAGGAGCTCCGCTTCGGGGTCGGGGTCACCTCGATCACCCGGGGCATCCGGATCTTCGGCGATACCGACGCAGAGGCCAACGAGGTCCTGACCGTCGAGCTGTCCAACGTGGTGAACGCCCAGATCGGTGACGGCATCGGTCAGATCACCATCCTCGACGACGACACCGCAACCATCGGCCTGACCGTCGGGGACGTGTCGATCGCCGAGGGTGACGCCGGTACCAGCATCGTCACGGTCACCCTGAACCTCGACTCACCGGCGGTGAACCCGCTGACGGTCGACGTGGAGACGGCGGACGGCACCGCAACCGCAGGCTCCGACTACGTGGCGCTCCCGCTGCAGACCGTGACGTTCAACCCGAACGATCAATCGAAGACCGTCGACATCACCATCAACGGTGACACCGCGGTGGAGCCGGACGAAACGTTCGACCTGGTGGCCAGCAACCCGTCGCTCGGTCTTGCCCTGACCGACGGCACCGGGACCGTCACCATCCTCCACGACGATCAGCCGAGGCTGACGGTCTCCGACGTGACGGTGACGGAAGGTGACACCGGTACCACCACCGCCGCCGTCCTGGTGGACCTCGACCGGTCACCGACACAGGAACTGACCGTTGTGGTCTCAACCGTCGACGGTTCCGCCACCATCGCCGACAACGACTACACCGCAGTCGGTGAGACCCTGACGTTTGCCATCGGCGAACAGTCGAAGGCGGTCAACGTCTTCATCAACGGCGACACCACATTTGAGACCGACGAGGAACTCTCGGTGGTGGCATCCAACCCGTCCGCCGGTTTGGCGATCGATGATGACACCGGCGTCATCACCGTGACCAACGACGACACAACCGGTACGTTCGGGCTGATCGTCGGCGACGCCTCGGTGGTCGAGGGGCCGGACGCCACCACAACCGTGGCCACCGTTGATCTCAGCCTCTCGTTCCCCGCTCCGGGTCCGGTCGACGTCACGATCGACACCGCGGACGGGACCGCAACCACGGCCGACGGCGATTACGTGGCCATCAGCGGCCAGACGGTGAGCTTCGCCACCGGCGAGCAGTTCAAGCAGGTCCAGGTCACCGTCAACGGTGACGGCGACGAGGAGACGGACGAGACGTTCACCGTTGTGGCCTCCAACCCCACCGGTGGTGCGGTGCTGACCGACGGCACCGGCGTGGTCAACGTCCTCAACGACGATGTGGCCAACCTGCAGGTGTCCGTCGGTGACGCCCAGGAGGTCGAGGGCGAGAGCGGCACGGTTGTTGTGTCCGTCCCGGTCACCCTGAACAAGCCGTCCCCGGTTCCGGTCTCTGTCGAGGTCAGCACCGTCGACGACACGGCCACAACGGCCGACAACGACTACGTGGCGATCTCCTCCCAGCTGGTGAACTTCCCGGCGAACGAGGTCAACGCCACCGTCGACATCACGATCAACGGCGACACCACCCAGGAGCTCAACGAGACCTTCAACCTGGTGGCGTCCAACCCGTCCGCAGAGCTCTCGCTCGGTGATGACACCGGCGTGATCACCATCGTCACCGACGACGGGGTGACCATCTCGGTCGCCGACGTGACGATGACCGAGATCGATGCGGGCTTCAAGTGGGCCCAGGTCTCCTTCACCCTGAGCGCGGCCCCCGGCTCTGACACGTTCACCGTGGATTACACCACCCAGGACGGCACCGCCACCGCGGCCAGCGGCGACTACGAAACCCGGAGCGGCGACCTGCGGTTCGCCAACAACACCACAACGCTGACCAGAGGGTTCAAGGTCTTCGGTGATCAGACCCCGGAGGCCGATGAGGTCTTCAGCGTTGTGCTGTCCAACCCGGTCAACGGCTCGATCGCCGACGGTGTCGGTGCGATCACCATTCTCGACGACGACAACACCGGCATCGATCTGAACCTGGGCGACGTGACCGTCACCGAGGGCGACGCCGGCTCGACCGTCGCAGCGGTCCCGCTGACGCTGGACATTCCGGCTCTCAGCCCGCTGACGGTCAGCGTGTCAACCGTGGACGGCACCGCAACCACGGCCGACGTGGACTACAGCTCGGTGACCGAAGTGGTGGCGTTCGCCGTCGGTGAACAGACCAAGAACGTCAACATCAACGTCACCGGTGACACCAACATCGAGGCGGACGAGGCGTTCACCCTGGTGGCCAGTAACCCATCGAGCGGCCTGATCATCGAGGACGGTGTCGGCGAGGTGACCATCACCAACGACGACGTCCCGCCGGGCACGTCGGCCCTTACCGTCGGCGACGTCATGGTGGTCGAAGGTGAATCGGGCACGACGATTGCCTCGGTCCCGCTGACGCTGGACATGCTGCCGTCACTCCCGGTCACCGTGACCGTCGACACCGTTGACGGCACCGCAACCGTTGCGGACGGAGACTACAACGCGGTGGTCGGGCAGACGTACACCTTCCAGACGAACGAGCTCACAAAGACCGTTGACATCGTCATTAACGGTGATACCGCGGCCGAGGTCGACGAGATGTTCACGCTGGTCGCGTCCAACCCGACCATCGGCCTGGCTCTGGTGGACGACACCGGCGACGTCACGATCCAGACCGACGATGCCATCACCATCACCGCCGGGGACGTGACCCTGACCGAGATCAACGCCGGCTTCCGGTGGGCCCAGATGACCTTCACCCTGAGTGCCCCGCCGGGCACCAACACCTTCACCGTGGACTACGCAACGGCCGACGGCACGGCGACTCTGGCCGACGGCGACTACGAGGCACGGAGCGGCGAGCTGAAGTTCGTCAACAACACCACCACCCTCACCCGGGGGTTCAAGGTGTTCGGTGATACGCAGCCAGAACTCGACGAGGTGTTCATCGTCAACCTGAGCAACCCGGTCAACGGGGTCATCGCCGACGGCGTCGGTGAGATCACGGTCCTGGACGACGACAACTCCGGCGTGGCGCTGACCGTCGGAGACGCAACCGTCACCGAAGGGGACAGCGGTACCACAACGGCGCTGGTGGACCTGACGTTGGCCTCGGCCGCCGTGGTCCCCATGACGGTTGACGTCGCCACCGCCGACGGCACGGCCACAACGGCGGACAGCGACTACACCCCCGTCACCCAGCAGGTCAGCTTTGCGATCGGCGATGTGACCAAGCAGGTTGCCATCGACATCACCGGCGACACCAACATCGAGTTGGACGAGACGTTCACTCTGATCGCCTCGAACCCGTCAACCGGCCTGCTGCTGGCGGACGACACCGGCGACATCACCATCACCAACGACGACGTGCCGCCGACGATCGATGTCAACCTGGTCGATGTGACCGTTGCCGAGGGCGACGCCGGTCAGAACACGGCGGCGACCGTCCAGGTCAACCTGTCGCAGAATGCGGTCATCCCGGTCAGCGTCGACCTGAGCACGGTCGACGGCACGGCGACCGCCGCAAACTCGGACTTCACCCCGATCGCAGACCAGACCGTGACCTTCGCGGCCGGTGAGTCGTCCAAGTCGGTGGACATCAACATCATCGGCGACGACGACTTCGAGTTCGACGAGGACTTCCAGGTCACGGTGTCGAACCCGTCGGTCAGCCTCAACGTCGTCGACGGCACAGCGGACGTGACCATCACCAACGACGATGCGCAGCCGACCCTGTCGGTTATCGTCGCCGACGCCACCATCACCGAAGGTGACGCCGGCACAGCGAGCGTGACGGTCGACGTGAACCTCACGGCCCCGGCGGTTGCACCGGTGACGGTCGATGTGGCGACCGCCGACGACACCGCGGTCGCCGGATCCGACTACACCGCGGTCACTCAGACGGTGAACTTCGGCATCGGCGACACCGTCCAGCAGGTCACGATCGATGTCACCGGGGACACCGTCCTCGAGGGTGACGAGGTGTTCAACCTGGTGGCGTCCAACCCGAGCGTCGGCCTTGACATCCTCGACGGCACCGGCGACATCACCATCACCGACGACGAAGTGCTGATCGTCAACGTCGGCGACCAGGTCATCGCAGAGGGCAACAGCCCGAACACCAGCGTCGTTTCCGTGACACTGACCCTGTCGGAACCGGCCATCGCCCCGGTCACCGTTGTGGTCGACACGGTTGACGGCACGGCCACCGTTGCCGACGGGGACTTCGTCGCCATCAGCGGACAGACGGTGACGTTCCCCATCGGTTCGTCCTCCCAGACCGTCGACATCACGATCAACGGTGATGACAACATCGAGCCGGACGAGGACTTCTCGCTGGTCGCGTCCGCGCCGTCCGCAGGACTGACCCTCGGCGACACAACCGGTGTGATCACCATTCAGACCGACGATCTGCCTGCGGTGTCAATCGGCGACGTGACGGTCACCGAACTCAACGCCGGGTACAAGTGGGCACAGGTCCGGTTCAGCCTCAGCGCACCGTCAACCCAGACGGTCCAGATCGAATACACCACCGTCGACGGCACCGCCACCGCGGTGGCCGGGGACTACACCCCCCGGAGCCAGATCCTGTCGTTCGCCCCCGGCAAGACCGAGCTGTTCCGAGGCATTCAGATCCTCGGTGACACCGCGGTCGAGGACGACGAATTCCTGACCGTCGAGCTGGTTGGTCCTCCCGTCAACGCCATCGTGGCCGACGGGATCGGTCAGATCGACATCATGGACAACGACAACTAGGCCGCCGCCGATGACCACCGACCCCACGATCGACACAGCAACAAGCGAACCGGCAACCGCCCGGAGTGTCCCCGCGGCAGCAGACGGTTCGCGTCCCCGTGTCCTGCTGGCCCACCGGTTCTACTACCCGGATGTGACCACCTACTCCCAGATGCTGCGAATCATCGGCGAGCATCTGGACCGGGACGGCTTCGACGTCACGGTGTTCTCCACCCAACCCGGGTACAACGGGGTCTACGACGGTCCTCCGCTGCCGAAGCGGGCGACCGAAGCCGGGCTGACCGTCCACCGGGCCGGAATCCCCGGAGCGGGGTCCAGTCTTGGCCGGCTCCTCGGCGGGTTCGTGTACGGCCTGCTGCTCATCGCTCACTGCGTCAGGCGGCGCGGCACGTACGACGCCATCTCCGTGTCCACCGTCCCGCCGGTGCTCATGGGGCTGTGCGGGACGATCGCAGCAAGGCTCTCCGGGGCGAAGCTCGTCTACCACTGCATGGACCTGTATCCGGAAATCGCCGTCGCCTCCGGCCTCTCCACCGAGGGGTTCCTCACCTCGGTGGCCCGCCGGTTGGACATGATCACGGTTCGTTCGGCCACAACGGTCATCGTCCTCTCCGACGACATGGCGGCCACCCTGGCCGCTCGAGGCCATCACAACCGCAACGTCGAGATCCTCAACAACTTCACGATCGAGGAGGTGGGCCAGGCGGCGCCGCTGCCCGACGAGTTCGCCCGGGGCGACAAAGACCGCTTCCGGGTGCTGTTCGCCGGCAACCTCGGCCGGTTCCAGGGGCTCGACACGGTCATGACGGGCTTCCTGGCCGCCCGAGAAGCCGACGAGAGCCTTGAGCTCTGTTTTATGGGTGCCGGCGCCATGGAGTCAGAGCTGCGGTCGATGGCCGGTGACGAGGTGGGCAGGTCCGTACAGTTCTGGCCCCACAGCCCGCTCCCGATCGCCATGGACGCCATCGCCGACGCCGACCTTGCGCTGGTCTCGCTGGTGCCCGGCCTTGTCCAGTCCGCATTCCCGTCCAAGACGCTCATGTACCTCGAGATGGGGACCAGGATCATGGCCGTGGTCGAGGCGGACAGCGCGCTGGCCCGCCTCGTCGAGGACGAGAAGGTCGGGACGGTTGCCCCGGTGGGTGATCACGAGGCCCTTGCCGCCGAACTGGTGGCCGAGGCCGCTCAGGCCACCGCACGGCGCCAGGACGGCGACCTCGGCGACGCCGACCGTAATCGGGCAACCGAGGCTGCGGCCCGGCTGTTCGGTCAGCCGGTTGTGCTCCCGAAGTGGACCACGCTGTATGCGGACCTGCTCGGTGTTTCGCATCCGGCGGGAAAGACCGCCGCCGATACCGCAGCCAGGCCGCCGATCAACGCCCCGGAAGTAGTGGAACAATGAGGGTTCGCGCGGTCAGGTTTCGACCTTAAAGTCCTACCGTTGATACCGATATGACACTGGATCGGTGCTCCACTTCCGCAACCACCTGGAGGGACGGAATGAGAATTTGGAAACTGGTACCTGTGGTGCTGAGCTGTCTGCTCCTCGTGACCGCCTGCAGTGACTCCGACGACGAGGGTGACGCCGTCGGCAAGGCCTCCGAGGAGGTTGCCGACGGTGACGGTGTTGTAGCCGAGAGCCTGAACGAGACCACCGCCGTCCCCCGTCCGGAACAGTCCGTCCCGGATCTCGCGGGCCGTACCGAGGAGAACATCACGATCGGTGGCTGGGTGTTCGAGTCGAACGGCACGTTCCTCCTGTGTGAGGCCGCCGGCGAGGGCGATCCGCCGACCTGCGAAGGAGAAACGATGGAGATCTCCAACGGGGAGGTCATCGATGAGACGATCTTCCTCGGCGAAGCGGGCTCCCGATACTCCGACGCCCAGGTGGTTGTCACCGGAGACGTCGTCGACGGCGTGTTGACCATCGGCTGAGTTCTGTCCATGGCGGTCATAGACATACCGACGACGTTCTCCGCACCGGTCACCCGGTCGCGGGGCAACCTCCTCGACGGTCTTGTCTCCGTCATCCCGTTCGCCGCGCTTGTCCTGGCTCTTGTCGGCGGCGCCCTCTACCTCATCGGTGATGAGAAGGCACTCTTCCTGGTTGTGGGTGGGTTGCCCCTTGCGGCCGCATCGATCCCGTTGCTGTGGCGGCGGCATCGTGAGCTGGGGATGTGGACCTTCGCCATCATCTCGGTTGGCATCGGCTACACGCTGACCTTGTTCTACGTCTACGCCGGAAATCCCAGCGAGGAACTGATCGACAGCTTTTTCCTCCTCGGCGAGGAGCCGGAGTACTTCCTCTACCCGGCGCTGCTGGTCAGCGTCGGGTTGACGATGATGGCGCTGTCCTACGTGGGGGTCACCGGCAAGCGGCAGAGCGTGGCCGTGAACCTGGGAGAGTTGCAGGTAAGCCGCCGACGCCTCTACGGCGTCACCAGCTTCTTTGCCATGATGAGTTTCCTCAGTCTGATCCTGTTCATTCAGGGAACCGGCGGATTCGACTTCTCCAGCCTCTCGACAAAGCGAACCTCGATCAACACCATCGACGTCGGCAACGATTCCTCCCTTCGGACCCTCGGCGAGGTTCGTTACCTCTCCAGCCTCGGGGTGGTGGGGTACCTGTTCCTCCTGGCCGCGCTGCTGTCGAAGGGGAGAAAGCTCCGCAGGGGCGAGATCGCGCTGGTGTCGGTGTTTCTCCTGGTCAACCTGTTGCTGCCCTTCTACTCCAGCAGCCGGAGTGACACCATCGTGCCCATCCTGGCCACCGTGGTCATGCTCGCCCGGTACGAGCGCAAGCTGAACTGGCGGGTTGTCCTGGTCCCGGCGCTTGCGCTGCTGCTGATCTTCAACACCATGACCGACCTCCGATCGGACGACTCGTTGGATCCGGGCTCGGTGCTCGGCGTCTCGGTTGTCACCGAGTTCTCGGACAACATCGCCCTCAACCGCAATTTCGCCGACTTCAGCAAGGCGTCACATCTGATCCAGCGGGTGCCGGAGGACCTGGACTTCCGCTACGGGTCGACCATCGCGGCGTTTGTGGTTGCCCCGATCCCTCGTTCGTTGTGGCCCTCAAAGCCGCTGATCAGCGCCGGTCCGATCATCGGTCAGCAGATCTACAAACAGCGTCGGGCCTTCGGGCTGTCCGCCAGCGGCATCCCTCCGGGCTTCTTCGGTGAGATGTACTGGAACTTCGGCACCGCCGGCATCCTGCTCGGTTCACCGCTGCTCGGCGCGGCCCTCGGTCTTGGCAACCGGTGGTCGAAGACCAGACAGGACATCCGGGCCCAGGTGTTCTACGGCGCCGGTCTGTTCTCAACGATTTCCGGGTTCCTGGCGGTCGGCGTCGGTTTTGCGCTGTTGGAGTTGGCCACGACGTTTGTTGGTGTACAGGCGATCTACTACCTGCTTGGCAGACCGAAAATCGCCAGAGGACCGCGATGAGGCGGCGCCCGGCGATGGACCAGAAGAAGAAGGCGGAGGGCACGAATGCCGAACAGTGAACCGTTGACGTACAACGATGCGATCTCCCGAGGTGAGGTGCAACCGATCATCCTGTTCGGGGCACCGCGCTCCGGCACCCAGATGTATCGGGACATGATCTGCAGCCACCCCGATGTGGCCACGTGGCCGTACAACGAGATGACCTACATGTGGCGGTACGGCAACCGGAACCACCCCACGGATGAGATCCCGGTCGAGAAGCTGACCCGGAAGAGCGCCCGATACATCCGCAACTCCTTCATCAAGCTGTCGGAGAAGACCGGCAGCCCGATGGTGCTGGACAAGACCTGCCACAACTGTCTCCGCCCGGAGTACGTCCAGGCGGTGCTGCCGGAGGCGAAGTACATCTACCTGGTCCGTCACGCAATGGACGTTGTGCCGTCGACGATCAAGCGGTCGGAGCATCCACCGCCGGCTCAGGAGTTCACCCGGATCAAGTCGATGCCGCTGGCCGACGTGGGGTACTACGTGGCCAGGGCGGCGTGGAACCACGGCGGGCTGCTCCGCCCGGGGAACAGCCAGGCCAGGATCTGGGGGCCGCGCTTCACCGGAATGGAGGAGCTGGCGGCCACCCGGCCGATGCCGGAGGTCTACGCTTATCAGTGGCTCCGCCACATCGAGCTGACGGACCGGTTCCTCAACGACCCGGCATTCGACGCCCCGCTCCTTCGGGTCCGGTACGAGGAGATCACCAAGCACCCCCGGGAGGCGTTCGAGGAGGTCTACGGATTCCTCGGGATCTCGGTTCCTGAGGCGGTGGTCGAGGAGTGGATCGGCAAGGTCAACTACCGTGAGCCGGGCTCCGGCGCCGGATCGCTCGGCGAGCACGAGGCCGCAGTGGAGGCCATCGTCGCCGAGAAGAACGGCGAACACGGGTACCAGTCGACGTCCGCCTAGGCCACTCCGGCACGCCGACCGGGTCGATTCATCGACCCGATTTGAGTTGGGTCTAACAGATCTGTTAGAACGACTAAGTGAGTAGATCGATCGCCCAGCCGGTGTTTGGACGGATGTTACCCGTCAACGCAGGATGACCACCGAACCGCTCAGTTCGGAGCTGGTGATCAAAACCGCGGCGATGATCGCCGATGACGAGGGTATCGACGCGCTCACCCTTACCACGGTGGCAAAACGTCTGGGCACGTCTCAGCCCGCTCTCTATCGCCATGTGGAGAGCTACGACGACCTGATCCGCTCGCTGGGACTGCAGGGCCGGGAGATGCTGGCTCAGCGGCTGACCGAGTCGGCCGTCGGCGTGGCCCGAGAGGACGCGGTCCGGGCCGTCGGCCTGGCCTGGCGCAAGATGGTGGCCGAACACCCCGGGTTGTACGCCGCCACCGACCGGTACCCGTGCGCCGGAGATCCGGAGTTGGAGGCTGCGGTCGACCGGGTCATCCGGACGCTCCAGATGTCGCTCGCCGGGTTCGACCTCTCTGAGGATCAGGAGGTCCATGTTGCCAGGACCATGCGCAGCGCGTTCCACGGGTTCAGCCACCTGGAGGCCGGGGACGGGCATCCGTTGGAGCAGGACCTCGACGACTCGTTCGACCAGCTCATCGAGCTGCTCTGCCGGGGAATCCGCGCTGCCGGCCTGGACACGGCGGGTGGCCGGGATTGAGCCCGTTCGCTGGGACCGTTGAGCCCTACGGCTGTGACGGTTGAGCCCTCCGGGCTGTGACACTTGAGCCCTCCGGGCTGTGACACTTGAGCCCTCCGGGCTCGGGTAGACACTCTTACTGTCCAGTTATAGGGTCTTAGCCATGACCCGAATGACACCCAGTGAAGCCTTCGTAGAAACCCTTGTCGCCAATGGCGTGACGGATGCGTTCGGCATCATGGGGTCGGCCTTCATGGACGCCATGGACATCTTCGCTCCGGCCGGCATCCGACTCATTCCGGTTGTCCATGAGCAGGGTGCGGCTCACATGGCCGACGGGTACGCCCGGGTCTCCGGCCGCCACGGCATGGTCATCGGCCAGAACGGTCCTGGCATCTCCAACTGCGTCACGGCGATCGCCGCTGCGTTCTGGGCCCATACCCCGGTTGTCATTGTCACGCCGGAGACGGGCACCATGGGCATCGGCCTCGGCGGGTTCCAGGAGGCCAACCAGCTCCCGATGTTCCAGGAGTTCGTCAAGTACCAGGGTCACGTCAACAACGAGAACCGCATGGCGGAGCTCACCGCCCGCTGCTTCGACCGGGCGATGTCGGAGATGGGCCCCACCCAGCTGAACATCCCCCGGGACCGGTTCTACGGCGACATCGACGTTGAGATCCCGGAGCCGATGCGGCTTGATCGGGGGCCCGGCGGTGAGGACAGCCTCAACGCCGCGGCGGACATGCTGGCCGAGGCGGAGTTCCCGGTCCTGCTCAGCGGCGGTGGCGTTGTCATGGGTGACGCCCTTGACGAGTGTGTGGCCCTCGCCGAGCGGCTCGGCTGCCCGGTGGTCAACAGCTACCTCCACAACGATTCGTTCCCCGCAAGCCACCCCCAGTGGTGCGGTCCGCTCGGCTACCAGGGGTCGAAGGCGGCGATGAAGCTGATCAGCCAGGCCGACGTTGTGCTGGCCCTCGGTACCCGGCTCGGGCCGTTCGGCACCCTGCCCCAGCACGACATGGACTACTGGCCGAAGGACGCCAAGATCATCCAGGTCGACGCGGATCACAAGATGCTCGGCCTGGTCAAGAAGATCTCCGTGGGGATCTGCGGGGACGCAGGAGCGGCTGCGGTCGCGCTGACCAAGCGGCTGGAGGGTCGGGAGCTGCGCTGTGATGCCACCCGCGAAGCCCGGGCGGCTAAGACGGCCGACGAGAAGCAGATTTGGGAAGCCGAGCTGGACGAGTGGATCCACGAGAAGGACGATTTCTCGCTGGACGCCATCGCCGAGGCGGCCGATATGCCCGGTGACTGGCTCCATCCCCGACAGGTCCTCCGGGAGCTGGAGAAGGCCATGCCGGCCCGGGTCATGGTCTCCACCGACATCGGCAACATCAACTCGGTCGCCAACTCCTACCTCCGTTTCGAGGAGGGCCGCAGCTTCCTGGCCCCGATGAGCTGGGGCAACTGCGGGTACGCCCTGCCAACCATCATCGGCGCAAAGTGCGCCGCCCCGGATCGCCCGGCCGTGGCCTACGCCGGCGACGGCGCCTGGGCCATGTCCATGTCGGAGCTGATGACCGCGGTCCGCCACGACATCCCGGTCACAGCGGTGGTGTTCCACAACCGGCAGTGGGGTGCGGAGAAGAAAAACCAGGTGGACTTCTACGGCCGTCGGTTTGTCGCCGGTGAGCTGGAGGGCGGCGAGAACTACAGCGAGATCGCCAGGTCAATGGGCGCAGAAGGGGTCCGGGTGGACAAGCTGGACAACGTCGGTGCCGCCCTCACGGACGCCATTGACGCCCAGATGAACGAAGGCAAAACCACCGTCATCGAGATCATGTGCACCCAGGAGTTGGGGGACCCGTTCCGCAAGGACGCCCTGTCAAAGCCGGTCCGTTATCTGGACAAGTACAAGGACTATGTGTAGGCGCTCGGAGGGCGCCTACCTACGCATTCGCACCGCTCGGTTGTGTCATCGCTCGGTCTGCGAATGCGGTGTAACCGTTGGTGTTCATGAGTGAGTTGACTGCAGCGTCCGAGTTGTTCGGGTTGGAGACCGACCTCAAGGTCTCGGTCCTCGGTGACGCCGGGGAGCTGGCCGATCATGTGCCGGCGGTGGACCCGGCCTACCACTTCGACCGGGAAACCACCCTGGCCGTCCTGTCGGGCTTCGAGCACAACCGACGGGTTCTGGTGCAGGGGGCTCACGGCTCGGGCAAGTCGACCCACATCGAACAGGTGGCGGCCAGGCTCAACTGGCCGTGCCTACGGATCAACCTGGACGGCCAGATCTCCCGGATGGAGCTGGTCGGGCGGGATGCCATCGTCGTCCGGGACGGGGTCCAGGTCACGGAGTTCGCCGAGGGTCTGCTGCCGTGGGCCTTGCAGCGCCCGGTCGCCCTGGTCTTCGACGAGTATGACGCCGGCCGGCCGGATGTCATGTTTGTCATCCAGCGGCTGCTGGAACGGGACGGCCGGTTCACCCTGCTGGACCAGAACCGGGTCATCACCCCCCACCCTCAATTCAGGATTTTTGCAACGGCGAACACCGTCGGTCTTGGTGACGCCACCGGGCTGTACCGGGGGGCACAGATTCTCAACCAGGCGCAGCTCGACCGATGGAGCGTGGTGGCCAGGCTGGACTACCTTGACCCGGCGGCGGAGCAGACGGTTGTCCTCGGCCAGGTCCCGGCCTTCGCCGAGCGGGCAGACGCCGCGGAACTGGTGGCCAAGATGGTGGCGGTCGCCGCGATGACCAGGACCGGGTTCGCCGCCGGTGACCTCTCCACCGTCATGTCCCCCCGGACCGTGATCAGCTGGGCGGAGAACACCGTCACCTTCGGCGATGTCGACACCGCGTTCCGCCTCACCTTCGCCAACAAGTGCGACGACGCCGAGCGGCCGGTGGTCGAGGAGTACCTGCAGCGGGCGTTCGGCTGACGCCGGCCGCGGTACGGTGACCGGGACCGGAGGACTCGTGGCTGCCGAGGCATCAAGCCGGCGAACGGACCGACTGGCCGCCGCCGGCCTTCGGGCGGTGGCCGGCGATCCTCGGGCGGAGCTTCGGGGCAAGCGGGTCACGGTCGGCGATCGGCCGGTTGTGGTGGTCGTCCCCTATCTGGCCCTTACGGTCGCTGGTGAGGCGGTGGCGCCGGAGGACAGGCGAGGCATCGTCGACGGCCTCGGTCTGCGGGTTCGCCACAGCGATCCGGAGCTGCACCGCCGGCTCAGCCCGGAGCCGTTGTTGGAGCGAATCGTCTTCGACATCGCTGAGCAGTTCCGCTGCGAGAGTCTGGTCGATCCCACGCTGACCGGCGTTGTGGCCAATACGACAGAGGCGTTCGACCGGTGGAGCGACCAGGCCAGAGCAAACCGCATCGCCGAAACCGGTGTCGGTCTGCTGGTCTACACGATCACCCACATGCTGCGGGCTCGCCTGCTCAAGCGGCCGACAACGGAAGCGGTTGACGAGATCATCGAAGGCACCCGGGCCAACCTGGCCCGCCTGGTCGGCCACGGTCTGGGTCAACTGACCACTACCGCCCACTCCCAGGAGCTCTTTGCCGTCCCGGCGGCCGAGATCGCCCGGTTGTTGGCCGAGATGGTGGAGGACGCGGCAGAGGCGCTCGAGGATGCGCCGGAGGCCGTCACGGCCAACACGCTGCTGGCGTCATTGGACTGGGACCTGATCGAGGAGTTGGCCGCACACGCCGAGGACGCCCGGGATCCGGCGGAGCCGGACGCCGACTACCGGGTGTTCACCACCGCCTATGACCGGGAGGTCTCGGCGGAGGCCCTCTACCGGGCGGAGGCGCTTCGCGGGCTCCGGGCCGATCTGGAGGGGCATCGGGCCGATCAGGCCGTGAGCGTCACCCGGCTGACCCAGCGACTGCGAGCACTGTTCGCCACGTGGCGGGATGACGGCTGGCTCGGCGCAACCGAGGACGGCGTCCTGGACCCCGCTCGGCTTGCCCAGGTGGTGGCCGACCCGACAAACCGGCTGGTCCACCGTCATCCCCGGTCCCAACCCACCGGCGACGCAGCCGTGACGTTTCTTATCGACACCTCGGGTTCGATGCGGGCCCAGCGGTACGAGTCGGTGGCCGTTCTGGTGGACACCCTGGTCCGGTCCCTCGAAGCAGCCGGTGTGGTGAGCGAAGTACTCGGGTTCACCACCGGGGCGTGGGCCGGCGGCCGAGCGGCGGCCGACTGGCGGGCCCAGGGGTCGCAGGCGAATCCCGGCAGGCTCAACGAGGTTCAGCATGTCATCTACAAGGACTTCGAGCGGACGTGGCGCCAGGCCCGGTTCGGAATCGCGGCCATGTTACGGACCGACCATTATCGGGAGGGCATCGACGGTGAAGCGCTGATCTGGGCCCATCGTCGTCTTGTCCGCCGACCGGAGCGACGCCGGGTGCTGGTCATCATCTCCGACGGTCACCCGATGGATGCCGCTACGGCGAACAACAACCGGGACGGGTTCCTCGCTGACCACCTCCGGGCGGTGGCGTCCCGTATCGAGGCGGATGGCGCGGTGGCCCTGGGGGCTATCGGTATCGACGACCAGCTCGATGCGTACATCGGGGCGTCCGTCTCGCTCGACCTGGACGGCACGCTGACCATCGGCTCCTACGACGTGCTGCACCGTCTGTTCGGCTCAATCGGATAACCCGGCCGGGCCTGTGGCGGGTGTTGTATGGCGGGTCCCGGGTCTGTCGGGCGATGTGTCGCGGGCCTGCCGGGCGGCGGGTCTGTACGGGCGATAGGGAGCGTCGTCCGCGGGTCAGCGCAGGCCGACCGAGTCCGTCCGCCAGAAGGCGTCCGGGTAGACCAGGCGGCCCGACAGACCGTCGGGGAGGTCGCCGAGCGGCCGCACCTGAAAGGCCGGGTCGGGGATGCGGTCCGACGGTTTCACAAACCCCAGCTCCGCCCCCGGACGGAACCCGAACCGGGGGTAGTAGGCCGGGCTTCCCTCGAGGAACACCACCGGTTCCGGGCGGTCCCGCAGAAGCGGCAGCGTCTCGGTGATCAACCGACCGCCGATGCCTCGGCCGTGCAGATCCCGACGGACCCCGATGGGACTCAGCACCAGCACGTCCACCAACGCCGCCGGGGCGTCGACGATCGCCGAGGTGTACAGCACATGGCCGACGATCTCACCGTCCAGCTCGGCCACAAACGACAGCTCGTCCCGCCAGCACCACGACTCCCGGAGGGCATCCAGCAGCACGCCGATGTCGGCGTCGTCGAACGCCTCGATCGAAACGGCCCGCATCGTCGGGTACTCCTCGGCCCGCATTGTCCGAACGGTCACGGGCGGTTTGTCCTGACTCATAACCCCCGAGTCTGTCCCGTGAACACCTCGCCCGCCGGGAATTTCCGTCGATGGGTCCAGACCGGCCGGCGGTGCGGCGGTCAGCCCCCGGTGCTGTCGCTGCGATCGTCGATGAGGTCGTTCACCTGGTCCGGGGATGGAAGGTCCTGGGCCCTGGTTGCGGCGATGGTGACGGTGACGTCGAGGTCGTCGGTGACCGGCACCGCATAGGCCGGAACCAGGAGGCGTTGATTGGACTCCCGGTCGTACCGGCTCTCCAGGATCAGTTCCGTACGACCTACCACGTCGGCGGTGGCCTCCCGCCCCACACCTTCGAGGGCCTCCTGCGGCTTGAGGAGGGGAACATCACCGAGCTCGACGGCGCTCACGAAGTGCCCACCGGCAAGGGCCAGGGCGCCGTCGCTGTTGCGGTAGTTCACCGACCAGGTGATGTCCGTGCTCACGCCGCCGACAACCAGACTGGCCAGCACCGTGAGGCTGACATCCGGCCCGCCGTCGCCCGACACGGCAACGGTTCGGAACGAGTAGTCGGACGGGTCGAGCCCGACCGCTTCCAGCACCACCGTCGCACGTCGCAGCGCTTCGTCCCTGTCAAACGGCAGCGGCGTGCAGTCATGGCAGAACTGGTCCGTGTGATAGTCGTCGGTGGCGTAGCTCCAGGTTTTGTCGAGGTTGTCGATGATCACACCGCCGTCGCCGTTCGGACTGGTGTAGCCCCGCCGGTTCCAACCGGTTCCGTCGACCGGTCCGGTGAGGAAGGTGTCGTCGAGTGATCGGGTGTGGGGCCAGTCGAAGACCTCGGCGATGCGATCGAGTTGGGCTTGACCGTTGTCCTCGGAGAACGGCGTCGGGGTGACGAGCCAGATGGTGGCGACCTCTCGCCCGTCGGCGAAGTCATCGTCGCCGTTTGTGCAGGCGGCGGCGGTCAGCGCCGCAGCGACCGAAGCCAGGATCATCGTTGCCCACCGCCGTCGAGTTCGAAGAGCGCGTCCTCGGGGAGAAAGGCCGTCAACGCCGCATCGCCGTGAATGTCCGAGCGATCCGCGGTGAAGTCTCCCAGGTTGTCGAACAGCGCCGGATCGGTGTGAAACTGATGAAACAGGTTGGCGATGTACCACTGGCGTTCCTCCCAGTCGTTCCAGCGTATAGCGCCGGTTCCGGTCAGATTGACGCCGTCGTCGGTGCCCCGGCCCTCCTCGACAACGCCGCCTGCGGTGGTCAGGTAGTTGCCGTCGCCGCCGGTGGCCCAGTCCTCGACCGAGGTTGGCAGCGCCTCCATCGCGCCCGGCGGCGGGTTGTCCCAGCCCCCAAGCGCGGCGGTGACAACGTCGGCGTCCGATCCGTCCAGACCAACGGTGAAGTCCGGGAACGCCACTGTCTGTTTGTCATCGGCGGTCGGGTCGAACGCGACCAGCGGGACCCCGATGATGGCGCTGTTGTCACCGGGCCGGGCCGGTACGTCACGGGCCAACCGGAATTCCTCGTAGTCGTCGTGTTCTGTGCCGGTTCTGATTCCCAGCGGGAGGATCATCTGATCCGTGGCGATGGCCTCGTCCCCGCCCACCAGCCAGGTCCCGCCCTGGGCGAGTGCCCGCCAGCCGTCATCGGACCAGTCGAGGTCGGTTATCTGTTCGATCCAGTGCTGGGCGCCGGCCTGCTCGAAGGTGGCCAGCAGCAGGTTGCCGGTGAAGACAAGCTCCTGACGGCGAACCGGATCGTCCTCCTCGATCGCTGCGGCGTAGTAGACAAACCCGTCCCGCATGTCCGCCTGACCCGGCCGGAAGATCGAGTGCCCGGTTCCGCCGTACCGACGGGCCGGATTGACAAACGCCGCAATGCGACCCTCGGTGATCTCCCGACCGGGCGGGAACGCGTCGAGGAACGCGGCGTACGTCGGGCCGATCGTGCCGAAGATGTACTGGTTGCCGTCCGCCGCGGCCTGTCGGTCCCCGAGGCTCGGCTCCAGGCCGAACGCGGACAGGTCGGCGGTGATGACGGGCCGTACGCCGTTCGAGGCGTGGGGCGCCATCATCGCCCAGTGGGCGCCGGAGTGGCCGACGGCCGTCGGGTCGGACGGGTCGACCAGATGGGCGTTCAGCCGGTGGTTCATCCGCTTTGCGATCTCCGCGTAGTACGCGGTGATGAGCAGGTTTCGGACTCCGCCTTCGGACTCCGGGAGGTACGAGACGACCAGCGTCTGCTCGACGAATCCGTCCGCCCCGCCTAGTGCGGCACCGGCCAGTGCCCGGAGGGCGTCGTCCTCGGCGAGACGGATGTCGAAACCGGAGGATTTGCCGGACAGGTCGTCGAAGGAGGTGGGCAGTTGTGTGACGAAGCGGTAGGCGCCGTCTGGATCGTTGGCAAAGGCGTGCCGGTTGATCACCGCCCCGACCACATCGGTGTAGGAGACCCCGTCGTGGTACGAGCCGGTCAGGCCGGGGCCGTCGGACAGGCCCTGGTTCTCCGCCTCGGCCGCCAACTCGATGATTGGCACGTTCTGCTCCTGGATCGTCCGCAGTGGGTCGCGCCCCGCGTAGTTCACACCAAGCAGTGCAGCGAAGACGTCCGGAGGGAGGGCGTCCTCGGCCGCAGCGACTTCGCCGTAGGTGATCCGCCCGTTGCCGTCCGCGTCGACCGCCTGGAAATACTCCTGGTTCGACAGCACCCGCAGCCCCTCGTTGACGATCACGGTGGTTTCGATGTCGTTGCGGGACACGCTGACGCTGAAGCTGGGATTCGGCCCACTCATCCGAGCCACCCGGAGGAACAGATCGGGGTTCTGATATAGGTATCGGGCGGCCTGACGGACTTCGACCGGTAGCGGAGCCCGCTCGTCGCCGTCGGAGCCGCTGCCGACCGGCGCCGCACCGGTCAGAACCATGCCGGTCAGCTGATCGGCGCTCAGCGAGTTGACGCCGTTGGCCTGCATCCACCCGCCGAGCAACCGGAGCGCATCGTCCCCGACCGGTCCGGTCGGCTGACGGTCCGCCAGCTGTTGATCCCGTGCCGCCGACAGATCGTCACCGGTCAGGTCGAGTCCGGCGACGGCGAGCGCGGCATCGATCCGGTCGGTGTCAACGGTGACCGCTCCGCCGGCGAACCGATGGGTGTGCAGCGCAACCAGGATCGTGTCGACGTAGCGGTTGTTGACCGTCGCCTCGGCCAGCAGCTCGGCGAAGGGGACGGTGGCATCCACCCCCACGTCGGCGCCGACCGCGGCCATCACCGTCGACCGGCGAAACCGTACGGTGTCCAGGATCGCCTCCAGCCGGGTGACGTAGTTCAGGCCGCCATCAACGAAGGCCTGAAGGTCGTGGGTGTCTGCTTTCACTTCGTCGGTCATACGCCCCGGTGCCCCGCGATCGAACTGGTTCGAGCCATTCTCCAACGGCTCGGTCCGAGCGACCATGGGGACCGGTCCCCGCGGCCCTCGATCACGGTCGCCCGGCACCGCCAGTTCGCCCGGGTGCCGCCGTCCGTGGAAAACTGGCTGGCCTCGGGGCAGTGTCGGGCCCCGTCGCCGGCTCGCCGGCAGGTGAAGAGGGAGTTGTCATGTCACTGGTTGACTTCAAACTCGAGGACCGCTTCGGGATGGACGAGGGCGACGTCGCCATGTCCGGCGTCCAAGCGCTGCTGCGGGTCCTCCTCGACCAACTCCGGGCCGACCGGCGGGACGGTTTGAACAACGCCGCCATGGTGTCCGGCTACCGGGGGTCTCCCCTTGGGGGGATGGACAGCCTGTTCCTCGGCAACAAGGCGGAGTTGGACGCCAACAACGTCACGTTCATCCCCGGCCTCAACGAGGACCTCGGTGCCACCGCCGTGTGGGGCAGTCAGCTGGCCAACTACAACTGGGAGGGCCGCTACGACGGGGTGCTTGGCATGTGGTATGGCAAGGCCCCCGGCGTCGACCGCTCCGGTGACGCCATCCGCCACGCCAACGTCTCCGGTGTCGACCCGAACGGCGGCGTGCTCCTGGTGGCGGGCGACGACCCGGCCTCCAAGTCCTCAACGCTCACCGCCGAGTCCGAGTTCATCCTGGTCCACTTCGAGACCCCGATCTTCTACCCCGGCAGTGTCCAGGAGGTGGCCGACTTCGGCCGCTGGGGGTATGCGCTCTCCCGCTACAGCGGCCTGTGGTCCTCCATCAAGATCGTCACCAACGTGGCGGACGGCTACTCGACCATCAGGGTCGGTCCCGGCCGGGTCCGCCCCTCACGCCCGGCTTGGGAGTGGAACGGTAAGCCGTGGGCCCACAGCCAGGAGGATCGGCTGTTCGGCCCGCTTGCGGTGGCCATGGAGCGGGAGGTGTACGAGGGCCGCATCGAGGCCGCAAAACACTTCATCGCCCACAACGACCTGAACAAGCAAACCGTCGACACCTCGGATGCGAAGCTGGGCATCGTCGCCGCCGGCAAGACCTACTACGACGTGCGGGCGGCGCTGGACAAGCTCGGCCTCGACGAGGGGGCGCTTCGCAGCCGTGGGGTGCGGATCTTCAAGCCGGCCGTCGTCTGGCCCCTTGAGGAGCGTGGCCTCCGCCGCTTCGCCGAGGGCCTGGACACCATCGTCATCGTCGAGGAGAAGCGGGCGTTCATCGAAACCCTGGCTCGGGAGGCGCTGTACGGCATGCCGAACGCGCCGCGGATCCTCGGCAAACGGCACGCCGACGGGTCGCTGTGGTTCCCCGGTTACGGCGAGATGGACGCGGACGGCATCACCAAGCTGCTCCGGCCGTTCCTTGTCGAACAGTTCGGTGAGGCGGCGGTGGCCCCGGCCGAGCGGGAGCGGGTGATGATCCCCCTGATCGGCTCGAAGGCCGGAACCTCGGCAAACCGGGCCGCCGGGTTCTGCTCCGGCTGCCCGCACAACACTTCAACCTGGGTTCCCGAAGGGTCCGAGGCCGGTGGCGGTATCGGCTGTCATGGCATGGCGGGCACCACACCGGACCGCAACACAAAAGGCACCAGCCAGATGGGTGGTGAGGGGATCGCCTGGGTCGGGGCGGCGCCGTTTGTGACGCTGGAGCATCGGTTCCAGAACATCGGTGACGGGACCTACCATCACTCCGGCAGCCTGGCTCTTCGTCAAGCGGTGGCGGCGGGGACAAACATCACCTACAAAATCCTCTACAACGGCGCCGTGGCGATGACCGGTGGGCAGGACGTCGACGGCCAGATGCAGGTCCCCGAGCTGACCCGGTCGATCCACGCAGAGGGTGTGGCCAAGATCATGGTGGTCACCGACGACCCGAAGAAGTACCCGTCCGACGCCAACTTCGCCCTGGGTACCGACATTTGGCACCGCTCCCGCATGGATGAGGCCCAGCGCCTCCTGCGGGATGTCCGCGGCTGCACCGTGCTGATCTACGACCAGGCCTGCGCCGCCGAACTCCGGCGGGACCGTAAGCGGGGCAAGATCGCCGACCCGGCGATGCGGATCTTCATCAACGAGGCGGTTTGTGAGGGGTGCGGGGACTGCGGTGTGAAGTCCAGCTGCCTCTCGGTCCAGCCGGTCGAGACCGAGTTCGGCCGCAAGACCCGGATTCATCAGTCGTCCTGCAACAAGGACTACACGTGTGTTGAAGGGGACTGCCCGGCTTTTGTCGAGGTCATCCCCGATCCGAACGCGGTCAAGAAGGCGACGGTCCCGTTCGACCCGATCGGCCGGGACGATCTCCCGGAGCCCGATCGCATCGATGAGGGTGACGTCCTCATGATGGGTATCGGCGGCACCGGCGTGGTGACCGTCAACCAGTTGTTGGCGACGGCGGCGCTGTTGGATGGGAAGCGGGCCGATGGGCTCGACCAGACCGGCCTTTCCCAGAAGGGCGGTTCGGTCATCTCCAACCTGAAGATTCGGCGAACCGGTGATGGCGACAGTGCCGCGACGACCGCTGACGGCGCGTTGGTCAACGACGGCATCGCCAACAAGGTGTCCACCGGCGAGGCCGACGCCTACCTGGTGTTCGACGTGCTGACCGGTACCAGTGACGTAAACCTGGAGAAGACCGACCCGAACCGTACGGTTGCCATCGTCTCCTCCAGCAAGGTGCCGACCGGTTCGATGGTGCGGGACACCAGCGCCGCGTTCCCGGAGTGGGCGGCGCTCCAGGCCAGGATCGACGCAACGACGGCTGCGGACAGGAATGTCTACTTCGATGCGGGCACTGTCTCCGACTCCCTGTTCCGGTCCCACATGCCGGCCAACGTGATCGTGCTGGGGGCCGGGTATCAGCAGGGTGTGATCCCGATCTCGGCGGACGCCATCGAGCGGGCCATCGAGCTGAACGGTGTTGCCGTCGAGTCGAACATCCAGGCGTTCCGCATCGGCCGGAAGATCGCCATGGACCCGTCCTGGATCGAGGCGATGGGATTGACCGGAGCCGGAGATGGCAAGGGCCGTGCGGCCGCCCGCGCCGAGCGACGCCGGTCGAAGGTGGCGGACAAGCTCATCGCCGAGGTCGCGGACCCCTCCGCAGAGCTGACCCGGTTGCTGGGAATCCGGGTTCCGGACCTGATCGACTATCAGGACGCAGCCTACGCCAGGCGCTACGTGGCCAAGGTGGCGCAGGTCCGGGCCGCCGAGTCGGCGGTCGGGGACGACACCCGGCTGTCCGAAGCAGTCGCCCGGTACCTCTACAAGTTGATGGCCTACAAGGACGAGTACGAGGTCGCCCGGCTCCACCGGTCGTCCTCGTTCAAGGATGCGTTGGCCGAACAGTTCGGTGACGGGGCGACGATCACCTACAAGCTGCACCCGCCGACGATGCGCCGGCTGGGGTATGACTCCAAGATCGGCCTCGGGCGGTCCGGCGAGATGGCCTTTGCCGCCCTCGCCAGGATGAAGCGGTTGCGGGGGACGGTTCTCGATCCGTTCGGCCGAACGGGGCACCGCAGACTGGAGCGGGAGCTGATCGACGAGTACGAGGCCATGGTGGACAAGGTCCTCGACGGTTTAGCCGCGGGCAACATGGACCGGGCGGTCGAGGTGGCCGAACTGCCGGACGGTGTCCGGGGATACGAGGGCATCAAAGAGGACAACGTCGCTGAGTTTCGCTCCAAGGCGCAGCAGTTGCTGAAGTAGCCCCGGATCAGCGGAAACTCGCCACCGGAGGACCGATCCGGCGGGGAGCAATCGGATACCGTTCTGCGGAATGGCAGATGATCCCGTTGCGCTCGGCATTGACATCGGCACCGGCTCAACCAAGGTGGGGCTGGTGACGGCCGACGGTGACCTCGTGGCGGTCGGGCGGTCGGAACACCCCATCGAGGAGCCGCACCCGGGTTGGTCCGAAACCGATCCGGCCCGGTGGCTCATATCGACCTGGACGGCGGCGGCCGACGCACTGGCCGCCGGCCGGGATTCGGGCATGACACCACGGGTGATGGCCATCGGCCTCTCCGGGCAGATGCACGGGGTGGTGTTGGCCGACGACCGGGGCCGAGCGTTGCGGCCGGCGATCCTCTGGTCGGATCGGCGGTCCGAGCCGATTCTCGATCAACTCCGAGCCGACCTGGATTCGGCGTTCGGGGGCGATGCCGGGTCGAGGCTCGCCAACCCGGTCGTTGCCGGTATGGCCGGTCCGACCGTTGCCGCACTCGACCGGGCCGGATCGGACAACGGGCCGTCCGCACTCCCCGCAGGGACCGCGATGATGCTGCAGCCGAAGGACTGGGTCCGGTTCCAACTGACCGGGGTTTTGGCAACAGATCCGTCTGACGCATCGGCAACGCTGCTGTGGGATGTGGCCGCTGATCGGTGGTCAGCGGAGGCTGCGGCGGTGTTCGGGGTCAACCCGTCGTGGTTGCCGCCGGTGCTGCCGTCCGCCTCGGTCGGCGGTCTGCTTCTGGCCGAGTCGGCGACAAAGCTGGGCCTGCAGGCGGGACTTCCGGTTGCGGTCGGGGCGGCGGACACCGCGGCCGCGCTTCTGGGTGCGGGCATCGGACCGGGGGAGACCCAGGTGTCGATCGGTACCGGTGGCCAGATCGCCCAACCGGTCGCCGAACCGCGCATCGACCGGTCCGGGAGGACGCACCTCTTCCGGGCGGCCACGCTCCGGCCGGACGATCCGTCGCAATGGTATGCGATGGCGGCCATGCAGAACGTGGGGATCGTCAACGCCTGGGCCCGATCGATCTTTGCGGTCGGTGACCAGGAGCTCGAGACGATCATGACATCGGCGGGGCGGGCGGAGCAGGCGGAGGAGACCGGTTCGACCGGCCGCTCGGTGCGGTTCCAGCCGTACCTGACGGGGGAGCGGACCCCCCACATCGACGCAACGCTCACCGGGGGCGTCACCGGTTTGCGGACCTCGACAACCCGGGAGGAGCTGATCCGGGCCGTGTATCGGGGTGTGGCGGACGCCATCGGCGATGGCCGACGGGCGCTGACCGAGGCCGGGGTCGAGGTCACCGAGGCCCTGCTTGCCGGCGGCGGATCACTCGCACCGTGGTGGCGGCAGCTGCTGGCCGACGCACTCGGGGTCACCCTCGTCCCCCACAACGTGGCGGATGCGTCGGTCCGGGGTGCCGGACTGCTTGGTTGGGCCGGACTGGGCCGGGTCATCGACCCGCGGGCCGGTGTGGCCACCGACACCACGATTCACCGGCCTCGCCCCCACCAGCCGGTGCACTGACAAAAAGTCGCCAGCCTCATCCAGCCCACGGACCGGCCGATCTAAGGTTATGGCCCGGAAAGCCCCGGCTCCGCCGACACCGGGAACAACACCGTGATCCCAATCCTGCTCCTCGACCTGGCGGGTGTGCTGTTGGTCATCGGGTACGTGCTGCTCGACCGCCACCAGAACCGCCCCATCGAACCGACCGGATCCGACCGCGCCGAGCCGTCCGTGACCCCTGACGTGATGCCGTCGCTGCCGGTTGAGCCGATCATCGCCCAACGACCGCAGGAACACGACGAGCCTCGTCGGATCCGTCGACCGAACCGGACGCCGAGGCGCTCGCCGGCCTCCGAGGTCAGCCGCTCTGACGAAGCTTGAACCGCTGGATCTTGCCGGTTGCGGTCTTTGGCAGATCGGAGACGATCTCGTAGCGCCTCGGGCGTTTGAACCCGGCGAGCCGGTCGCGGCAGAAGTCGGTGAGGGTGTTGGCCAGCGCCGAGGTGTCGGTGCCCTCCATCGGGATGACGTAGGCCACCGGTCGGAGAATCGCCTGTTCGTCCCGTTCGCCGACAATGGCCGCCTCCAGCACCGCATCGTGCTCGATCAGCACGCCCTCCACCTCAGCCGGTGACACCCATTCACCCCCGACCCGGAGCATGTCGTCAACCCGCCCCATGTAGGTGTAGAACCCGTCCTCGTCCCGGTTGTACAGGTCCCCGGTCCGCATCCACTCGCCGGCGAAGGTCGATTTGTTGGTGTCGGATCGGCACCAGTAGCCGGTGGTGACCGAGTCTCCCTTCACCAGAAGTTGGCCCGGTTCGCCGGCCGGTTGCGGATTGCCGTCCTCGTCCACCACCTGGACGTCGTATCCGGGCACCGGCACCCCGCTGGTCCCGGCCCTGGTGGCGGCCGGGCTGTTGGAGAGATAGATGTGCAGCAGTTCGGTCGAGCCGATGCCGTCCAGGATCGTCACCCCGAACCGTTCCTTGAACCGATCGAACGTTTCGGCCGGCAGGGGTTCGGCGGCCGACACCCCGTAGCGGACAGACGCGAACGTGTCGTCGGCCAGGTCACTGGCGGTCAGCGCGGCGTAGAACGTCGGGATGCAGAAGAACAGCGTCGGGCGGTGGGTGGTAACGATGTCGGCCACCAGCTGTGGTGTTGGCGGCCTGGTCGGCTCCAGGATGGCAGTCGCACCGACGGCGAAGGGAAACGTCAACGAGTTACCGAGGCCGTAGGCGTGGAACATCGGACCGACGGAGAAGAACCGGTCCTCCGACGTGGTGCCCAGGATGTTTGCGGCATAGGTGTCGCAGGTGACTTTGATGTCCCCGTGGCGGTGGGCGGCCAGCTTCGGCTGCCCGGTGGAGCCGGA
This sequence comes from Actinomycetota bacterium, assembly GCA_039029335.1. Taxonomy (GTDB): domain Bacteria; phylum Actinomycetota; class Acidimicrobiia; order Acidimicrobiales; family SZUA-35; genus JAHELU01. The sequence continues at coordinate 49,145 of JBCCGJ010000001.1, forward strand.
GGTGCACAGCCAGAACCCGGGGGACTCGAACCAGGTGTCGTAGGCGCCGGCATCTCCGCCTTCGCCCGCCGCCTGGAACCGCTCCCACGCAGCACCGTCGGTAAGGAGCACCTCGGTCAGCTCGGGCGCACCCGCCCGCAGATCGTCCACCCGATCCGCCTGAGCACCGGACACCACGGCAAGCCGAGCCCGGGCGTCTGCGGCGATTACCGCCAGATCGCGCCCGGGCAGAAGCGGGTTCATCGCCACCGGTACGGCACCGATCCGCATCGCACCGAGGAACGTGGCGACGAACTCCATCGAGTCGAGCATCGCCAGGGCCACCCGCTCCTCGGGCCGCAACCCCCACGCCCGCAGCGCGGCCGCCATCCGGTGAACCTCGGTCCGGACCTCGGCGTAGGTGTAGGTCCGGTCCTGGCAGATCACCGCGGTCCGGTCCCCGTTGACGTCGTCGACGTGGCGATCGACCAGCCACACCGCGGCGTTGAACGACTCGTGCATGTTTACTCCCAGCCTTTGGTGAAACGTCCCGGCTTCACGGTGACCATCGATCGTCCATCTGGGCGATCAACCGAACAACCAGATCGGGGTCCTGATGATGCAGGAGATGGCCGACGCCGTCCAGCAGCAGGTACTCGGCGTTCTCGCCGATCGCCGCCGCCGTGTCGACCGCATGAGCCGATGCGGCGTACTCATCGTCGACCCCCTGGGCCACCACGGTGGGGCAGCTGACCGTTGCCAGCATCGGCCGGATGTCCCAGGTGCGGAACTCGTCGGACACCCAGACACCGCTCCACGCTTCGAACACCGCATCCGGATGGGGGTGGTCCCGTCCGAGACCCCGAACGATCGAGTCGGTGTTGGCTCGCATACCGACGATGCCGTCGAAGCAGGTCTGCTCAACCCAGCTGTGGGCGGCCAGGGTCAGCAGCCCCCGCATCCGGCCGCCTGCCGCGGCGTGGAGCAGGGCGATCGAGCCGCCGTCGGAATGGCCGACAACCAGAGGTTCCGGCACCAGGTCGAGCTTCGGCAAGAGCCGGCCGAACCTGGCCGCCTCCCGGTGCAGCCAATCCGCGGGCCACGGGCCCGTCGGGACGGGTGTCGAGTCCCCGTGGCCGGGCCGGTCGTAGGCCAGCACCGTCTTACCGGTCTTCGCAGCGACCTCGGCGGGGATGGACCGCCACTGGCGGATCGACCCCAGCCCGTCGTGGAGCAGGATGATGCCGGCGGTGCCGTCACCCCAGCGGGCGACCGTCACGGCGCCGTCGTCGACCGGGACCGATTCGATGCTGGTCGGTTGTGGGGTGTCAGGCACCCGACGAGAGTACCGCCTACCCCTTTGGTCGGACCAGGTAGGACTCGGTCACGGAATAGTGGCCGTCCTCGTGTTGCCAGTCGGTGCTGAACAACAGCATCTCGTTGCCGTTGCCGACGAAGTGGATGTGTTGACCGGCCACGTCGAAGGGTTGCCAGTCGACGCCGTTTGCCGTGTAGAAGGTGATCGAGGTGTCCTCGGCGGGCTCCCCGGTCACCGGATCCCAACGGGGGCCGAAGGTGACAAACACCCCGAGGCTGGAGCCACGGACATCCCAGAGGTGACGGTCGCCGATGTCGGTGCCGTCGACGATGTCTCCGGGTGAGACGCTCTCCCACGGGCCATCACCCACACGTGTCTGCAGGTCCGGTGTCGGCTCGACCCACTCCTCCTCGGGCGCATTCTCCTCGAAGGCCATCTCGTCGTACCAGATCCGGAAGCCTCTATCCCCGACGACCGGGGCCATGTAGCCACCGTCGTTGTACCACCAGGGCTCGAAGACGTCATCGTCGGACTGCGGGTACGGGTGGAACTCCTCCCGCCAGGTCTCCCCGTCGGAGGTGATGAAGGCGGTTTCACCGTCCGGTTCCTCGATGACCTCGGTGTTGTAGTCGAATTCGTCATAGACCGAGATCACCAGTTGGCGGTCCCTGGCCTGGACGAACCCGGCCTGCTGATTCGGACCGAACGGCAGGTCGAGTTCCTGAAGGTTCGCACCGTCGAATCGGAACAGGCCGGCCCAGGGACTCCACTCCTCGGGCACCTCGATGCCGAGGCCCTCCCAGGTCTTGGTGACCGGCTCGGGAAGCTCGGGCAGGTCGCCTATGGTCAGCTGGTCGACGTTATCGGGCACCGAGCAGCCGTTGGCTTCGATCTCCTCGGTGACCCATCCGAGTTCATCGGCCCGGATCTGCTCGAACTCCGCATCGCTCATCTCCTCGCCGTACTCACTGCGGTACAGGTCCATCTCGATCACCATCGGCAGAAGTTGCCCGAGGACGAAATCACAGCGATCGTCCCCGTCCAGCGGCACGTAGGTGAAACCGTTCCCGTCGACGTTGTACAGCGACATCGGGAAGAGTTCGATCCCGGCCGTCGCCGCCAGCTCCGTCGCCTGCTCGAAGTCGGCGTAGCCCCACCGGGAGGCGAAGACAAGAGGCTGATCGTCGGTGGCGAGGATGTGAACCTGGTCCACCTTGGGGAGGCCGTCCATGTTCTGCCAGTCCCACGACCGGCCGCGGTCCGTCGAGGTGCCGACCGCGGCCTGGTCGGTTGCGACGCCACCGGTGCTGACCACGTACAGCACACCCTCACGAACGTCGAAGTCGGAGACGAACCGATCCTCGATGGTGGTGACCTCCCAGCCGGAGGACTCCTGGAAGATGTAGAAGGTGTTTGGCCGCATCAGCTCGAAGAATTCCTCATCCGAGCCGGTTTCCCAGTCGAACCGAACCCGTCCCGGGGCGGTGGACAGGAAGTAGTACACGTCGTTCTCGACGACCACCGGGCCGTTGCCGCTCGGGCTGAGATCGGAGGTGATGTCGGTGAAGTCCAGATCTGCGGATCCGGCAGTGCCGCCGTCTCCCGAACCGGTGCCCGAATCGCTTTCGCCGGAGGTGTCACCGGATGACTCATCCCCGTCGTCCGCCGCACCGTCATCGGTGTCCTCGGCTTCGCCGGCGGCGATCTCGGTGGTACCACCGTCGTCGTCCGACAGCATCCAGAACCCGGCACCGGCCACGGCCACCAGCAACACGGCGGTCATGAACTGCACTACTTTTCCCGAACGTGGCGGGGTCGGATCCATGACCACCGACGGGTTGTCCGGTTCGATGCCGATTCGTCGGCCGCTTTCGGCCAGGTGATCCTTCAGACGCTGTTCGATGTCCATCGGGGTCAGCCTTCCGTTCCTGCGGTGGGGGTGGATGTTTCCGGTTCCAGCTGGCAGCGAAGCTCGCTCAGGGCCTGGTGGAGTCTGCTCTTCACCGTGCCGGTCGGGATCTCCAGGGCGGCCGCGGTCTGTTTTGTCGACCAGTCCAGGTAGTAGCGGCACACCACGACGGCCCGGAGGCGGTGGTCCAGATGCCGGAGGGCGTCCCGGAGTGCGGGATCCGAGGTCTCCGGCAGTTCGGTCTGGGTGCGGTCCAACCAGGGCAGACGACGACCGGCCCGACGAAACCACGAACGACCCCAGTTGAGGCCGACCCGGTAGACCCAGCCCGCCGGGTTGTCGTGGCCGGAGACCGTGCCCCAACGCTGGAACGCCCGGGTCATCGCCTCGTCGGTTGCTTCGCGGCCCAGCTCGGCATCACCGAAGTTCATGGCCAGGGATGCGGCGATCTTCTGGTAGTGGATCGAGTAGAACTCTGCGAAGGAAGCGACAAAAACCGCTCCCGGGGCTTCATTGTCCATGGTGCGCCCTCCCACCGACCGTTCGAGCAGGTCGACCGTCCGCCCGTTCGTCAGGATCTTATCATCCTGGATTCGGGCTCGGTCCTGGTTGCCAAGAGCGTCCTTCATTGCCCAATAAGACGTTCGAACCAACACCTCGGTTCGGAATTACAAGCAAAAATCAGTTATCTTCGTCCCGGTCCGGGGTCAGGGGTCTTCCGCAAGGCGACGGAGTTCAGCAAGGTTCTGCTGCGGTTCCGGCCGATCGGGGGCAAGCCGGGCCGCCTCCTCCATGGCGGTGATGGCCGCGGGGAGGTCGCCGTCGATGGCCCTCGCCACGCCAAGTCGCTGCAGGTGTTCCGGGTGGAATGGCGCCCGCTCGACCAGCGCCTCGAGTGCCACCCTGGCCTCGGTGATCGCCGCATCCCGGGCCCGTCCCTCCGGGGTGGCCCTGGCGATGTCCAGCAGCAGCCTGCTCTCCTCGCCGAGCAACGCCGGGTCGGCAGGCGATCGCTCCAACCCGGATCGAACCAGGGCCAGCGCGCCGGCGAGGTCGCCCTCTGCCCTGGCGGCTCTGGCCCCGATGAACCGGTAACGGACGGAGTCCGGCCGTAGTCGAGCGGCGTCGGCCGCTGCCGCCCGCAACCCCTCGGGTATCGCGGCATCCGCCGCCTCGCCGTCGGCGGTCGCTTCGTCGGCGGTGGCCCGACCGATCAGGACGTTTGCCGCAACATCGAGGGCTGCACCGATGGAGACCACCACCGCCAGCCCGAGGGCGAGGCCGGCTGCAACGGGACGCAGCTGCGACGCGGTGGTCGGCCACCGCAACGGCGCCCCGGTCGGCCGCGATCGGCCGGCCAGAAGACCGACGAACAGCCACAGCAGGGGGTCCAGTTCGCTGAGCGGAAACAGGAACTGCTGCTGCACCAGGTACGCAACGATCCCGACCCCCAGCCCGATCCGAATCGGTTCCGACGATCGCATGGCGGAGAACGCCGACCGGCCGGCCAGCACAAGCAGCAGACCGAAGAGGACGGCACCGGGGACGCCGGTGGTGAGCGCCACGTCGAGCAGACCGTTGTGGGCTCGGTCGGTGATGACCTCCCACCCCCACTGCAGGACGTACCGATCATCGACGTGGCTGGTGAACACCGTTCGGTACCCCTCCGGGCCGTAACCGACCACCGGTGCCTCGGCCAACGCCCGGAGCCCGACCCGCCACTCGTCCAGTCGACCGGCGAGCCCGCCGTTGTCGCCGAAGGTGCCGGTGACCCGGTCCCGCAGCGCGGGAACCGCAAGCACCGCGACGACCAGGCCGACCATCACCGAAACGGCGGCTCGCGTCGGCAGTGAGGCGTCAGCCGTTCTGTCGGCCGGTGCCCCTTTGGCCGCCCGGTCGACATCGCCTCGGCGGGCCCGGCCCCGACCTGCGAGCACGTACACCGTCCCGGCCGCCAGGATCCCGACGATCGCGGCCCGGGACTGGGAGGCCAGCACCGCGGCCAGGCAGGCGGCTGCCCCAACGGTGCCGACGATCCGCCATCCGGTCCGCTCGGACCGTTCCCCGGCCAGTCCGGCGGCCACCGGCCCGGCCAGTACCGCCGCCGCCCCGAGAAACGCCGGCTGGCCGAACGGCCCACCGGCCCGACCACCGGCAAACCGGACGTCGACCGCCGGCCACCACGGCCCACTCCCCACAACCGAGCCGAGCCACTCCAGTGCGGTGTACAAACCGAGCAACGCGCCGCCGATGGCGACGCCCCGCACGATCCGCCGTCTGTCGGCTGCGCCCCGCCGCCGGGCCACCAGGTACAGCCCGCCGCACAGCAGCCACGTCACAAAACCGAACCGTCGCTCCGGCGTGCCGATCCAGGCGTGGAGTCCGTCAACGGCGAGGATCGAGCACAGCGCAGCCCAGCAGAGGAACACCGGCCACAACCCGGCCAGTGTCACCGATCGCTGCAACACGGGCACTCGGAACCAGGGGTCGGTGGGGGCCGCGGGCTCGGTCGGCCCGGTAGGGGAGTTGCGGGTCGCCGAACCTCCGGCTCCCAGCGACCGGGCGATGGCCCAGAAGCCCACCCCGGCGATGACCAGAAACCGGAGCGGCCCGAAGCGGTCCCAGCCGACCGGATCGACAACAACAAGTCCCAGGCAGGCCATACCGGCCAGCAGCCACCCGACACCGTCGGTGGCTCCGCCGAGCGGCGCGTCGGTGGCCGCGGCCGCCCCGGTCGGCCGGGGTGCTGCGGTTTCCCGGCTCGTTGGGGTCTGTCTGTTCCGGTCCGTCACCGTGGACAAGGATGACACAGCGAAACCCGCTGTTCTCGTAGGATGACCGGGTGGAGGCCAACCGGCGGCGGGCGCCAGAACGCGGAGAGGAACCGGGCGTTGACCTTGTCCTGCTGCCGGGGGAGGCCCGGGCGCCCCTCACCGCGGTCCTCCGCCGGGTTGGTTTTGCGGTGGGCCTTGTCGTTTTTGTCGCACTGGTGGTGCTCCTCGGCCGCTCCGGTTATGAGGATGTGAGCGGCGACGAGATCGGTTTTGTCGACGCGCTCTATTACGCATCGGTCACCGTGACCACCACCGGCTACGGCGACATCACCGCCATCAGCAGCGGCGCCCGGCTGGCCACCATCTTCTTGATCACCCCGGCCAGGATCCTGTTCCTGATCCTGGTTGTCGGTACAACCGTCGAGGTTCTGACCGAACAGTCCCGACGGCTGCTCACCACCAGACGCTGGAGGCGCCACGTGAACGACCACTATCTGATCTGTGGCTTCGGGGCCACCGGCCGCAGCGCCGCGGAGGACCTGATCAGCCGAGGGATCGACAAGGCGTCGATCGTGGCGGTCGACGCCGATCGGGACGCGGTCGACGAGGCCACCAAGGCCGGTTACGTTGCGATTCACGGCGACGCCACCCAACGGGCGGTCCTGCGTCAGGCGTCGATCGAGGATGCGCGATCGGTCATCGTGGCCCCGAACCGGGACGACACCGCGGTGCTGATCACCCTGACCGCCCGGGAGCTCAACCCCGAGGTGCACATCGTGGCCGGCGGGCGCGAGCAGGAGAACCTCCACCTGCTCCGCCAGGGCGGGGCCAACGAGGTGATCGACGCGACCGCCGCGGTCGGTCGGATGCTGGGGCTCGGCTGCCACGCCCCCGGTGCAGTGCAGGTTCTGGACGATCTGCTGGACGCCGGGACCGGCCTCGACCTCGTGGAGATCGGTCCGGACCTGTCCGGCGATCAGCCGACGATCCCGGCCAGAGTGACCCTGGTGGCCGTCGTTCGCGACGGGGTGACCCTGCGGGCGGACGAGATCGCCGAGCGCCCCCTTCAGGCCACCGACCGCCTGGTGGTGCTCCGGGGCGCCTGACCGGGCAGGCCGGTGCGCAGCCGGCGGACCCGGAACGACCCGACCGTGCTGCGTCGTCCCGGGGCGCTGCTCCGCGTCAGCCCGTGTTCCGGAGGCCGGCGGCCACGCCGTTCACGGTCAGCAGCAGTGCCCGCTGGAGATGCCTGTCGTGGTCGTCCCCGTCACCCTCGCGTGCGTCCGTCTCGGCCCGTGACCGGGCCAGCAACTCCGCCTGGAGCACGTTGATCGGATCCAGGTAGGTGTCCCGCACGGCAAGGGTCCGCTTCAGCAGCGGTAGGTCGTCGAGCAGCGTCCCGCCCTTGAGCCACCCGATGTTTGCCACCGTCCGGTCGTACTCGGCGGCGATGGTTTCGAAGAAGTGGTGCAGCTCAGGTTCCACCAGCCGATTGACGTAGTGGCGGGCGATGGCCAGGTCGGTCTTGGTCAGGGTCATCTCGACGTTCGAGAGGAACGTGGCGAAGAACGGCCAGCCGGCGTACATCGCCTGCAACTCCTCCTCGTGCCCGTTCTCCCGCGCGGTCTCCAGCGCGGTCCCGACCCCGAACCAGCCGGGGATGATCTGACGGGACTGGGTCCAGCCGAACACCCACGGGATGGCCCGCAGGTCCTCGATGCCGCCGGGACCGCCACCGCTTCGCCTGGCGGGCCGGGAGCCGATGTTCATCGCTCCGAGCTCCTCCACCGGTGTGGAGCATTGGAAATACTCGACAAGGCCGGGCGCATCGACGAGGGATCGGTACATCGCATAGGCCGACTCGGACATCAGCTCCATGATCTCGTCCCAGCGGCCGACGGTTGCCGCATCGTGGATCGGTTTGCGGCGCAGGATCGATGCCTCCAATACGGCGGAGATCGCCAGGTCGAGGTTTCTCCTGGCCAGGCTGGGCAGCCCGTACTTGTCGGCGATGACCTCGCCCTGCTCGGTGATCTTCACCCCACCGCTGACGACGCCGGGGGGTTGGCTGAGAATCGCCGCGTTGGTCGGCCCACCGCCGCGGCCGACGGACCCGCCGCGGCCGTGGAACACCACGATGCGAATCCCGGTTTCCGCCGACACCTCGGCCACCTGACGGAGCGCCTTGTGGATCTCCCACTGGGAGGTGGTGATGCCGCCGTCCTTGTTTGAGTCCGAGTAGCCGACCATCACCTCCTGCACGTCGCCCCGCAGCTCGACCAGCCGCCGGTAGGGGGCGACCGACAGCAGGTCTCGGAGCACGGTCCCGATCCGCCGAAGGTCGTCGATGGTCTCGAACAGCGGGACGAACCCCAGCCGGGCGACACCGTTCGACAGGTCGATCAGACCGACGTCTCTGGCCAATACGGCCGGCGCCAGAACGTCATCCACGTTCCGGGTCATCGAGACGATGTAGCTCTGGATGATCTCGTCACCGGATCGGTCCATCTCGGTCCGGATCGTGCTCATCAACGACAGAGCGGGTGGCCCGTCCGACGCGGTCGGCGGGGCGAGCGGCCGACGGCTGGCCAGCTCCGTGGTCAGCAACTCGGTCCGTTCCGCCCGGTCGAGGTTCGGGTAGTCGATGCCGAGCGGTTCAAACAGCTGGGCCAGGCCGGCGTGGTGGCGTTCGGCGTGCTCCCGGATGTCCAGGGTCATCAGCCGGAACCCCACAAGGGCAACGATCCGCCGCACCCGGGCAAGCCGACCGCGGGCCAGCAGGCTGCCGTTGTTCTTTTCCAGCGAGTTCGACATCATCGCCAGGTCCGCCTCCAGCTCGGCCACCGACCCGTACGCCCTGCGGCCGGCCGGTGTCTCAGCGGTCTCCAACAAGCGCTGATGGATCACCGTGATCCGCTGCCGGTACGGCTCGTCGGGGCTGAGCACCCGGAGCCGGGTGGACAGGCTGTGAAACCGTTCCCGGTCCTGTTCGATCTGTGCGGCAAGCTCATCGGTGATGGGGGTTACCGCGGTGCTGACCGAGAGCTCGGACGACAGGTCCTCCATCTCGGCGATCAGCAGTCGCAGCGCCCGCGACCGCTGCAGTGCCAGCACCTCCCGGGTGGTCTCCGGGGTGACGTTCGGGTTGCCGTCGCGGTCACCGCCGACCCAGGACCCGAACCGGATCGGGACCCGGTCCGCGTTCGGTCGACCACCGATGGTCTGCAGGGTGTGGTCGATGTCGTCCAGGAGTTCCGGTACACCATCGGCAACGATCTGGGTCACGTAGTACAGGATCGACCGGGCCTCGTCGACCGGGTCCGGCCGCTCGAGCCGTAGCTCGTCGGTTTGCCAGATGGCGTCGATCAGCTCATCGATCCGCCGGTCGATGCGGCGGGTCCTGTTCCGGTCTGCGGACTTTTCGCCCCGTTCCTCGATCAGGACCGCGATCTCCGCAAGCTTGTCCAGGATCGAACGCCGGGACGCCTCGGTGGGGTGGGCGGTGAAGACCGGCAGCAGTTCGGCGGAGCGGGCCGCCGCCACGATCTCCGAGTCCGACACGCCGGCGGCCTGGATCTTCGCCACCGTCTCGACGAATCGGTTGCCGCTGGCCGGAGCCGACGAGCGGAGGTCGTCCACCCGGTGGACCTGCTCCGCGGTGTTGGCCAGATGGAAGTAGATGGTGAAAGCCCGGACCAGGCGGATCGCCTCGATCATCGGAATGTCCTCCAGGATGCCGGCCAGCTCCGCGGTGGCGTCGCCGTCGTCCCGGCGGAGCGATCGGGCCAGCGTTCTGACCTGCTCAACCCGCTCCAAAAGGTCTGGCCCGTCCTGGCGGACCAGCGCATCTCCCAGCTGTGTCCCCAGGCGGCGGATGTCGTTCCGCAGCGCCGTGTCGATCTGACTCAGCGCATCGTCCAGTATCTGCTGGTCTGCGGCCGGTGGGGTCGGGGTCACATCGGAGTTGGTCACACCAAAACCCTATTGGGCTAGGTCCCGAATCTGGCCCGCTCGAACGGGGTGAGATCGAGGGTCGAGTCACCGGTGGCCAACCGCTGGGCCACCGCTTCGCCAAGTGCCGCGGAGTGTTTGAAGCCGTGACCGCTGCACGGTGACATCAGCAGCACCCGGTCCGACGTCGGGGCGGTGTCGATCAGGAAGTGGTCGTCCGGGGTGTTGGTGTAGAGGCACACCGAGGCCGTGCGGCAGGTGCGACCGGCACCCGCCAACTTCGGGCCGACGTGGCGGTCGTAAAAGTCCCGAATCTCGGCGTCCGACACGGTTCGCTCGACATCCTCCGGGTGGGTCGTCGCCGCGAACTGTTCGCCCAGCACCTTCAGTGCCGGTGTGCCGCCCGGCGGGATGGGGAAGACCCCGAGGTAGTCCGCATCGGTGTCCCCGACCCACATCACAAACGGGAACCGGTCGGTCCCGAACGCCGCCGGGTCATCGACCTCGAACCAGTAGACAACCTGGCGGGTGACCGTCAGTCGGCTGCGATCCGGTTCATCGGTCAGGTCGCCCAGCCACGGCCCGGCGGCCACCACCACCTGGTCCGCCCGGTAGGTTCCCGCATCGGTGGTCACGCTCACCTCGCGGTCGTTCGGGGTGACGGCGGTAACCGGCTCAGTCCGTCTGAGGACGGCGCCCGCCGCCTCGGCCAGCTGGAGCTGGATCGCCACCGCCCGCTCGGCCATCACCAACCCGGCGGAGCGTTCAAAGCCGATTCGTTTCCCGGCCAGACCCCGCAGTCGGTCAAGACCGGGCCGGTTCCCGGTGTCCGCCGTCTGCTCGAACACCTCGAAGTCGATGCCGCCGGTTTTGGCGATCCGGTCCGTCTCGGTGACAAAGTCGTGCCAGCGCTGGCCGGCCACCGGCGTCTGCTCGGTGATGATGTACCCGCCGCACTGGTGGAGCAGCGAGGTGCCGGTCCGATCCTCGAGGTCCCGCCAGATCTCGTGTGATCTGGCGACAAACGGCAGGTACTGTCGCCCTTCGCCGACGGCCAGCCGGGTGATTCTTGTCTCCGCCGTCGTCGACCCGAGATGGTGGGGCGGATCGTGACGGTCGATCCCCAGCACCCGCAGGCCGAGTGCGGTCGCGTGATGGGCCACCGCCGCCCCCATGGCGCCAAGACCCACAACGATCAGATCGAACCGCTCCGAGCTTGCTGTCATTGGCACATGATGGAAGACCGGGTCCGAGGATGTCGACCCGGCCGGCGGGCCCGGACCGCTACGCTGCGCCCATGCGGCAGAACATTCAATCCGGTGGCCCGTTCGAAGACCTCTACGGCTACTGCCGGGCGGTCCGGGTCGGCAACCAGGTGCATGTGGCCGGCACCTGTGCTCAGGACCCGAACATCGACGGCTGCGACACCTATCAGCAGGCGGTGGCGGCGCTGGAGATCATCGAGGATGCACTCGGCCAGGCAGGAGCGTCGATGGCCGACGTGGTGCGGACGGTGACATATGTGACCGATGTGGGGGACATGGAGCAGGTGGCCAAGGCCCACCGGGCCAAGTTCGCCGATGTCCGGCCCGC
>JBCCGJ010000002.1:0-56390 GCA_039029335.1 Actinomycetota bacterium
CCCGGCGGTCCCCAGGTCGACCACCCCGGAGCGACCGTCCAGTGCGGCGAGGTTGACCCGGCAGGTGCCGTCGGTGGCGGGCGGGATGGTCGGCACGGTGGTGTCGGCGTCATCGCCGGTGTCTGCATCCTCCGCGGTGTCGGTGTTCCCGGGACCGTCGGCGTCCCCGGTATCGGCGTTACCGGCACGATCCTGGTCGCCGTTGCCCCCGTTCTGGGTGCCGCCTGCGTCCTGATCATTGCCGCCTCCGCCTTCATTGTTGCCGCTTGCGGCGGTGGCGCCATCATTTCCATCGTTGGGGCCGGTGGTGTCGTTGCCGGACAGCGCACCCTCGGACTCGACGACGTCGGGGTCGAACTCGTCGGCTTCCACCGTGTCCGTCGTGAGGGCCACCGAGGTTGTCGGACCCGCCTCCGTGCGGGCCGGCGCGCTGATCACCGCCCCGCCCGTCGAGGTGTCCGTGCTGCCCGGCTCGGCCGTGTCGGCCGAATCGTCCCCCTGGTTCAGCGACACCGCCTCGATCGGATCCGCCGATGACGCCGTGGTCCGATCGTCGCCGCGGCTGATGACCAGGGCGACCATAAGCCCGGCCACCACGACGGTGGCGCCGAGCAGAACCGGAAGCCGGGGATTCATCCGCCGCAGTCCGCTAGGGGCTGCAGATCGCGTTTGTGGCCGGTCCGGCCAGCCAGTGCTCGACCCGGTAGGAGTCCGCCGGTCCGACGCTGAGGTTGGTGGTGGTGTGGCCGCCCAGGTAGGTCTCGGCACCACCTGCGGTGATCGTGGCAAACACGTAGTACTCGGCGGCACCCGCGTCGTCCCAGGTCAGGACACCACCGGCGACCGAGCAGCTGAACGCCGGCGCCGGGCCGTCACCGTTACAGGTGGCGTTTGTGGCCTGGCCGGTGAGCCAGTGTTCGACCCGGTAGGAGTCGGCGGCGGGCACGGCAAGGCTCGTTCCGGTCTGACCACCGAGGTAGGACTCGGTTCCGTCCGTGGTGGCGAAGACGAAGTACTGGGCTGCGCCTGCGTCGTCCCAGGAGAGTGTCCCGTTGCTGAATGAGCAGTCGAACGGGTCGGGTTGTGCCGGGCCGTCACCATCGCAGGTGGCGTTGGTCGCCTGGCCGGTGAGCCAGTGTTCGACCCGGTAGGAGTCGGCTCCGGCGACGGCAAGACTGGTTCCCGTGTGGCCGCCCAGATAGGTCTCGCCGCCCCCGGCGTTGACCGTGGCGAAGACGAAGTACTGAGCTGCGCCTGCGTCATCCCAGGTGAGTGTCCCGTTGCTGTGGGAGCAGTCGAAGGGGTCGGGTTGAGCCGGTCCCGGCCCGTCACAGGTGGCGTTGGTCGCTTGGCCGGTGAGCCAGTGTTCGACCCGGTAGGAGTCGGCTCCTGCGACGGCGACGCTGGTTCCGGTCTGACCACCCAGATAGGACTCCGCACCGCCGGTGGTGGCGAAGACGAAGTATTGACTCGCCCCCTCGTCGTCCCAGCTGAGCGTGCCGTTGGCGTGCGAACAGCTGAACGGACTCGGCGGGCCGTCACCGTCGCACAGCGCATTGGTGGCAACCCCCCGGGCCCAGTGTTCAACCCGGTAGGAGTCGGCGGATCCGACGCTGAGGCTGGTTCCGGTGTGGCCGCCGAGGTAGGACTCGGTGCCGTTCGCGGTTGCGAACACGAAGTACTGCTCGGCGCCGACGTCATCCCAGGACAGGGTGCCACCGGCGTGGCTGCACTCGAAGGTCTCCGGCTGGTAGATCGGAGGCTCGGCGGGGATCGGCGGTGGGGTCGGGGTTGTTGGCTGGTCGGGGTTGGGGGTCAGGCCGGAACCTTGCGACGGGATCGTCTGTTGGCCGGAGAAGTTGGAGCTCTCACCGCTCGGGGTGATGCCGGCGACCCGAACCCGTGAGCCGACGGTGAGCAGCGGCGACGCCATGGACCAGACACCGCTGTTGTCGGCAAAGACGGTGCCGATCCAGGTCAGGCCCGTAGTGCCGGTCCCGGGTGAAAGCGTGCCGTCTGCGTTGACCGAACCCGAGACGTACACCTCGACCTCGCAGTTGGCGCAGGTCTGGTTCCCGTTGATCTGGCCCGGTCCGAGCCCGGTGATGTTCGGCGTGTCCTCGTTCGGGTGGGGGCAGCAGAGCGTGCCGAACTCGATCGGTTTGCTGTCGGAGTTGCCGTAGTACGTGCCGACCCGGATGGCGTTGTTGACCGTCTGCTCGTCCGGCTCGAACGTTGCCGCATCCCGGATGGAGGTGTTGGAGATCAGGATGTTCTGGCTGCCGTCGATGTTGGCGAAGATGTTGCCGTAGTACTGGTCGTCGTGGCCCCGCAGGACCATGCCGTGCCCGTCGTTGCCGATGTCCGAGCCGTTGAGGCCGACGCCGATCCGGTTCTCGACAAATACGTTGCCGGCGCTGTAGTTGTGCTTGTGCCAGATGGCGTAGTCGTTCTCGGCCCCGGCCACGACGTTCCCGCCGAAGTAGTTGCCGACCGCGTCGTCCTTGACGATGAGCCCCCGGCCGTTGCGGGTTGCGTTCGTGGCGCCGTTCCCGTCGAGGGTGGTCCCCACCAGGTTGCCGAGGATCAAGTTGCCGGTCGACTTGTGGGACAGGTCGATGCCGGACCCGCTTCCGCCGACCACGTTGCGTTCGTTCTGCCCGTAGCCGCCGATCAGGTTGCCCCAGGTCCACCACTGGACGTCGATGCCGATGCCGCCGCCCATGTCGGTGGTGCCGTTCGGGCTGAGGCCGATGACGTTGTTCTGGATCCGGTTCTGGCTGGTCTCGCCGTGATTGAGCCGGACGCCCTGGCTGGTGTAGCCCGCGATGACGTTGCGGTCCGCCAGGGCCGGCGTGCCGACGCGGTTCTGGTCCGGGCCGAGGTTCAGCTCGATGCCGGTCCTACCGGTCCCGCTCGACTGGGCCGCTGCGTCGGTGCCGATGAAGTTGCCGACGATGAGGTTGCCGTCCGAACCTTCGCCCCGGAGCTCGATCGGGAAGTCCCCGCCGAAGACCGCAAGGCCACGAAGGGTGTTCTCGGCGGATTCGACCAGGATCATGGTCAGGTCACCGCTGCCCTGGATCTCGATGCGGATCGTTGCGTTCGAGCCGTTGGCTGCGGTGTTGGGGCTTGCCCCGTTCTGCGTGTACCCGTCGATGGTCAGACCACCGGTTGGGTCGTTGATCTGAAGCGTCGAGCCGATGTTGATCCGCTTGGTGCCGCTGCCGGAGATACCGAACTCGATCCGGTCGGTGCCCGGGTTGTAGTTGGCCTGCTGGATCGCCGCCCGCAGGGTGCAATTCCCCGAGTTGGTGGCACAGACCCCGTCCGCCCCGGATGCGTCGTTGCCGTCACCGGTGCCCGTCACCACCAGAACCGGATTGTCTGGCGGCGGATCCTGTGCCGCGGCGGGGGAGACCCCGCCCAGGGCCGTCAGGAGGGTGGCAACCAGCACCGTTGCCAGCAGGGCGCGGCCGATCCGACCGGCCTGGACGTTGAGGGAAACTGACGGTCCTGACTGCATGTAGCTCAACCTTTTACGCATCAACAACAGTGATGATTGATGTTGGGTACAACATATCGCCGCCCGCCCGCCCGCTGAATCGAGGCGTGGCCCGTTGGGATGATTCGCCTAGGCGCACCCGCCGTAGCCTGGAACCGAATGATGAGTACGCGAACGCCGTGGCCGAGGGACGCAACCGCGGTCAAAGACGCTCGGATCGAGCGTGAATCGGCGGCCCGCGTCTGGCGATTCGCCGGCCCCTACCGGCCGCAGGTTGCCGGTTTTCTCATCACGGTGGTCGTCCAGGCGGTCCTGGGTCTTGTCCCGGCCCTGCTGTTCGGCCAAATCATCGACTCGGCCATCCCCAACGAGGACCGGGGTCTGCTTGCGGTGTTCGCCGCCGCGATAGTCGGCGCGGCCCTCCTGCAGGGGATCATCGGACTTGCAGAACGCTACTGGTCGTCCCGGATCGGTGAGGGCGTCATCTACGACCTGCGGGTCGCCCTCTTTGAGCACGTCCAGCGGCTCCCGCTGGCGTTCTTCACCAGGACCCAGACCGGCACCCTGACCAACCGGCTCAACAACGACGTCGTCGGCGCCCAGCGGGCGCTCACCGCCACCCTCGGCACCGTGGTTTCGAACGTCATCACCCTGGCCACCACACTGGTTGCGATGTTCGTCCTGGAGTGGCGACTGACCCTGCTGGCACTGGTTCTCACGCCGTTCTTTGTCTACCCGTACCGGCGGATCGGGCAGATTCAGCAGACCATCACCAGGGAGTCGATGGAACTCAACGCGGCGATGAACGCAACGATGACGGAACGGTTCAACGTCTCCGGCGCACTGCTGGTGAAGCTGTTCGGTCGGGGCGACGACGAGCTGTCGCTCTTCTCCAGCCGGGCGGCAAGGGTCCGGGACATCGGCATCCGGTCCGCCATCTTCACCAGGGGTTTCATGACCGCACTGTCACTGCTGGGGGCCATCGGCACCGCGCTCGTCTACGGCCTCGGCGGCCTGTTCGCCATCAACGGGACGTTCACCGTTGGCGAGCTGGCGGCCATGGGCCTGCTTGTCGGCCGGATCTACCGACCGCTCACCGGCCTGACAAATGCGAGGATCGACGTGCTGACCGCCCTGGTGTCCTTCGACCGGGTCTTCGAGGTCCTCGATTCGCCAAGCCCCCTGATCGACGCCCCGGACGCCGTCGAGCTGACCAATCCCCGGGGCGTTATCGAGTTTCGCAACGTCGACTTCCGGTATCCCCGTTCCGACGAGTTGATCGTCCCCGGCCTGGAGACGCCGTCCTCATCGGTTGACGAGCGCGACGGATCGCTGGTTCTGGAGAAGCTCGACTTTGTCATCGAGCCCGGTCAGCTCGTCGCGGTGGTCGGGCCCTCCGGCGCGGGCAAGACAACCCTGACCTCGTTGATTCCCCGACTGTACGACGTGACCGACGGGGCGATCCTGGTGGACGGGCACGACGTCGCCCAGCTGACCCAGGCCTCGCTGCGGCGGGCGATCGGGGTGGTTGTCCAGGATCCGCACCTCTTCCACGAGTCGATCGCCGACAACCTCCGCTACGCAAAACCGGACGCCACAGACGCAGAACTGCTGGACGCCTGTCGGGCGGCCCAGATTCTCGACGTCGTCAACCGGCTTCCGGCCGGACTGGACACCATCGTCGGGGAGCGGGGGTACCGAATGTCCGGCGGGGAGAAGCAGCGGCTCTCCATCGCCAGAATGTTGCTGAAGGACCCGGCCATGGTGATCCTGGACGAGGCCACAAGTCACCTGGACTCGGAGAACGAAGCCCTCGTCCAGGAGGCGTTGGCCACCGCCCTGTCCGGTCGGACCGCGGTGGTGATCGCCCACCGGCTGTCAACCATCACCGAAGCGGACCAGATCCTCGTCATCGACGAGGGCCGGCTGGTCGAGCACGGCACCCACGAGCAGCTGCTGGCGGTCGACGGACTCTACGCCGACTTGTACCACCTGCTGGTCCGCGACGAGAGTTGACCCGATGAACATCGCCCGGACCGATTTTCACGCGATCGGAGACGAACTCTGCGATCTCCCTGCAACCGAGCAGGTCCGGATGATCACCGGTCGGGAGGTGTCCGCCCGGGAGCTGCTGGCGGCCCACCTGGCCAGGATCGAGGCACTGAATCCGTCCCTCAACGCGGTGGTCGGCACGGACTTCGACGTCGCGGAGCAAAAGGCCGACGCGGTGGATGAGCTGGTGGCCAGGGGCGAACGGCCCGGCCCGCTGGCCGGCCTGGTCACCGCCCACAAGGATCTGGTCGAGACGGCGGACTTCGTCACCAGCCACGGGTCCCCCCTGTTCGCCGGGCACCGACCGAAGACCGATGCCCTGCTGGTCTCCCGGATGGCCGCGGCCGGCGCGGTGGCCCTCGGCAAGACGAACACGCCGGAGTTCGGCGCCGGGTCCCACACCTTCAACCCCGTGTACGGGACAACTCGCAATCCGTACGACCACAGCAGAACCTGCGGCGGCTCATCGGGCGGTGCCGCGGTGGCGGTCAGGACCGGCATGGTGACGGTCGCAGACGGCAGCGACTTCGGCGGCTCGCTCCGCAACCCGGCAGCGTGGAACAACGTGGTCGGGTTCCGCAGCTCACCGCGGGTCATTCCCCGGACCGGTGTCGGCAACCTGTGGAACCCGATGCCGATCGACGGCCCGATGGCCAGGACCGTCGACGACCTGGCGCTGCTCTTCCGGGTCATGGCCCAACCCAGCCTGGAGGACCCGCTCAGCCACCGGCTGGAGATCCCGCCGGTGATTTCACCGGCAACCACCGGTCGGGACGGTCGGCCGATGCGGGTGGCGTGGAGTGCCACCCTCGGCGGTCTCCCCGTCGAACCCGATGTCGCTGCTGTTCTGGAACGATTCCGGGACGACCTGGCCATCCTCGGTTGGGATGTCGTGGAGGACGAGCCGGACATGTCCGGCGCGGACGAGGTCTTTGTCACCCTGCGGGCGTTCAGCTTCAGCCGCTTGGCCGAGCTGGGAGACGGGATCACTTCGCTCAAGGAAACCGTCCAGGACGAGATCCGGCGGGGCCTTGCGCTGTCCTCGGCGGAGATCACCGCGGCGTACGCCCAGCTCAACGTCCTGTGGAAGCGGGCGATCGAGTTCTTCACCCGCTACGACCTGATGGTCGCCCCGGTGACCCAGGTGTCCCCGTTCCCCATCGACCAGGAGTACCCGACCGAGGTCAACGGTACGGCCATGGGCTCGTACATCGAGTGGATGCGATCGTGTTGTCGCATCACGTCGTTCGGGGTGCCGGCGATGTCACTGCCCGCCGGCTTCACCGAGGCGGGCCTGCCGGTCGGGGCCCAGCTCATCGGTCGGCCCTTCGGGGACATCGCGCTGCTTCGTGCGGCAAAGGCGCTTGAGGCCACCTCCGGCCACGGCAGCCGATGAGTTCGGAGGCCCTCTCCCACCTCAGGATCTGTGACTTCACCGGTCAGCTTGCCGGGGCGGGGGCCACCCGCTGGCTTGCCAGCTTCGGGGCCGAGGTGATCCGCATCGAAGATCCGGTGCGGCGGGGGACGTGGGACATCCTGCGGGGCTCCCCGCCGTTCAAGGACGACCGTCGGGGGATCGAGTTCGGTTCCGGGTTCAACAACCACAACGTGGAGAAGCTGGGTGTCACCATCGACCTGCGGCAGGACGACGGCCGGGAACTCGTCGCCGAACTGGTGGCGATCTCCGACGTCGTCGCCGAGAACTTCGCCGCCGGTGTCATGGAGCGCTGGGGGCTCGGGTACGAACAGCTCCGAGAGATCCGGCCGGACATCGTGTACGTCTCCAACTGCGGGTTCGGTCAGACCGGCCCGTACCGGGAGTACAAGTCGTGGGGTCCGATCGCCCAGGCGGTCTCCGGGTTGACCCACAGTTCCGGGCTCGTCGATCAGCCGCCGGCCGGGTGGGGGTACTCCTACATGGACCACACCGGTGGCTACTACATGGCGATGGGCATCATGATGGCGTTGCTCCACCGGGACAGAACCGGAGAGGGGCAGTGGGTGGACATGAGCTGTGCCGAAGCCGGCGCGAACCTGCACGGTGCCGACCTCCTTGACTGGTCGGTGAACGGCCGGCCACTGCGGGCCGAGGACCGCCCGGACAGCAACCGAAGCTCAACTCCGGAGATGGCGCCGCACGGGGTGTACCGCTGCCTCGGTGACGACAACTGGGTCGCCATCGCCTGCCGTGACGACCACGATTGGCTCAGCCTCAAGTCGGTGATCGGGGTCGACGCGTCCGAGCTCGGCCTGACCGATCCCGGTTTCGACACGATGGACTATCGCCTGGCAAACCAGGACGCGCTCGACGAGGGCCTGGCCCGCTGGTGTGGCGTACGAAGCCGCTGGACCGTCGAGGACGAGCTGCAGGCGGTTGGTGTACCGGCCGCCGCGGTCCGCAGACCGGGGGAGCGGATCGACGGGGACATCGCAACCGGCAGTCGGGGCCTGTGGCCGATGGTCGATCACCCGGATATGGGTGGCGTCCGGGTCGACGGGCAACCGGTGCGGTTCTCCAAGACCAACTGGGTGATCGAGCGGAGCGCCCCAACCCTCGGGCAGCACAACCGTCACGTCTTCGGCGAACTGCTCGGCCGGTCTCCGGCGGAGCTCGACGACCTCGAACGGCGGGGGGTGATCTGAGTGGCGCTGCCCGTCTCCCACCCCACCCCGGCCCCACCACCCGGGCCGGGCCCGATGCAGCAGCTGCGGATCGTGGAGATCGCCCACCCGTTCACCTCGTTCGCCGGGCGGCTGATGGCCGACGCCGGGGCCGACGTGATCGTCGTCGAACCACCGGGCGGGGCCGAGCAGCGGTACGACGGCCCGTTCGCCGATGATCGGCCGAGCAACGAGACAAGCCTGGCGTGGTGGTCGGAGAACGCCGGGAAGCGGAGCGCCGTCATCGACCTGGAGACCGGGCCGGGCCGTCGGCTGTTCCGGGAGCTCATCGCCACGGCTGACGTCCTGCTCGAGGCCGAGCGTCCGGGGTACCTGGCGGAGCTGGGTATCGACTACGCCGATCTGACGGGGCTGTCGATCGACGGTGCGGTGGACGGCGGACTCGAGTCACCGACCGGCGATCCGTCCGCGGTGAACGCCGAGCTGATCCACGTGTCGATCACCCCGTTCGGTCGATCAGAAGCCGGGGGTGGTGACGACATGGTCGACCTGACGATTTTGGCCAGAGGCGGCCCGATGTGGTCCTGCGGCTACGACGACCACGACCTCCCACCGGTGCGGGGCCGGGGCAACCAGGGTCTGCGGATCGCCGCCCACTTTGCGGTGTTGTCAACGCTGACCGCGCTGCTCGCACGGCCCCGACACGGTGGGCAGTTCATCGACCTCAGCATGATCGCCGCGGCAAATGTCACCACCGAGTTCGCCTCCTACACCTGGATGGTCGCCCAGGAAACCGTGCAGCGACAGACCGGCCGGCACGCAACCCCCCGGCCGACCGAGCCCACCCAGGTCCGATGCGCCGACGGCCGCTATCTCAACACCGGCGTCCCGCCCCGTACCCCGCGGGAGTTCTCCGCGCTGGCCGACTGGCTCACCGACCTGGAGCTGGCCGATGAGTACCCGCTGTTCGCGCTCCTGGCGATGGGCTCCGACTACGAGAAGCTGACACTGGAGATGATCCAGGAGGATCCGCTGGTCGGTGAAGTGTTCCAGGCCGGCCGGGCGGCGATGCACTTCATCGCCTCGAAGTTGCCGGCCCACGAGGCGTTTGTCGGGTTCCAGACCAGGGGGTTGGCCGCCGGGGTGATCTGGTCACCGGACGAGGTCATGACGGACCCCCACTTCGTGGAGCGGGGGTTCCCCACCGAGGTCCACCATCCACGGCTCGGCCGTTCCGTGCTGTACCCCGGCCCGCCGATCCGTTTCACCGCATCCCCGATGGCCATCCAGGGCCCCGCACCCGGCCTCGGTGAACACACGGCGGAGATCGAAGCCCAGATCGACTGAGCGGATCGGTTGACACCCGGCCGGTCCGGCCGCTCCCGGCCGATCGCCGGACTCAGGGCTGGAGCTTGGTGCTGATGCGCCGCTCGGCGATGGCCAGTCCGACGGCCCCCATGGCGAACAGGTACAGGACCTGGACCACCGAGTCCCAACCGACGGTGCCGAACGTGAGGTCTCTGGCCAGGTCGACCCCCTGGTACAGCGGCGTGAGCTGCACGACGGTGGCCAGTACGCCGGGATACCGGCTGAGCGGGAAGAAGCTCGCGGAGAACAGGAACATCGGGAACGCGACCAGGCTCATGAACTCGAAGTCGAGCCAGCTACGCAGGAACGAGGCTCCGACAAACCCGACACCGCCGAACCCGAAGGCCACAAGCATCGCTGCAACCGGCAGAAGGACCGCCCACCAGGACACCACCAGGCCCATCAACCACATCGTGATGGCAAAGGCGGTGCTCTGGATGCCCAGGTAGCCGACGATCCACAGCAGCTCGCCGTGGATGATGTCCCGGACACCGATGGGGGAGGCCAGCATCGAGTCGTAGCTGCCCTGCCACTCGAACTTGGAGTAGAAGTCGATGACCGTGGCGAACAGGGCGGCGTTCATCGCCGAGGCCACCAGCATCGCCGGAGCCACGAACGAGCGGTAGCTGATCGGCAGGCCGTCCGGCCCGCTGACCTCCTCGACAAGCGCGCCGACACCAACACCGATGGAGAACAGGAACAGGAACGGTTCGAGCAGCCGCGTCACAAACACCAGCCAGTACTGCTTGCTGATGGTGCAGTTACGTTGGATGACCCGCAGGCTTCGATACCGGACAAGCGTTTGCAGCGCTCCCGGTCCGCTGCGGGGTTGGGGGCGGGATGCCGGTGGCCGGTCGACGGTGGTCATGAGCCGAGCCTCGTGGTGAACGTGCGACGGGCGAGGTACCACCCGCCGATGAGCCACACCAGCACAACGCCTAGATTTGCCGGCCACGGCCAGTCGCCGGCCTGCCCGGTGGTTGCCGTCCTGGCCAGCTCGATCCCGTGCCACAGCGGGAAGAGGCGGACAAGCCAGAGCAACCCGACCGGGAGCGCCTCGGTGGGGAAGAACGCACCGGAGAACAGGTACAGCGGGCCGACGACGATCCGCATGATCGGATCAAACGCCTGGTCCGAATCGACCGATGCCGTGTAGGCCATGAGCGGTGCGGCGAACGCAGCAGAGGTCAATCCGGCGGCGACAAGGGCCAGGAACGCCCACCACGAGCCGACCGCCCCAAGCGCGGAGGCGACAACCAGGAACACCACAGACTGGACGACTGAGCGGCCGGTGATCCACAACAACGTCCCGCTGACCACCGAGGACGGACTGATCGGGGTGGCCACCATGGCCCGATGAAACCCAAGCCATCGATGACCGGCCATGATCGGCCACAGGCCCGACCCGGCAGCCAGCTGGGCGGCTGCCGCCACCATGAGTCCCGGTGCCACAAAGTCCTGATAGGCCAGGCCGTCCAGACTGTCCGGCGCCTCGATCAGACCGCCGAGCCCGAACCCCATGGCCACCAGGTACAGGGCCGGGGCGACGAACATGGTGAACGAGCTGGCGCGCCAGGTCGTGGCGAAGAATCGGATCTCCCGTTCGGCGACGCGAAGCGGCGGTCGGAGCCGAGTGCTGATCGTGGGCCGATCCGGGCGGTGTGGATCGTAGGCCGGGGTGGGGTGGTGGACGGTCATCAGTCGTCCAGGCTCCGGCCGGTCAGGGTCAGGAACACATCCTCAAGGGTCGATCGCCGCACCAGGACGGACTGGACGGCCCCCGGTTCCACCTCCAGCTTGGGGACCAGCCCGTCACCGTCGTCGGTGTACACCACCAGCCGGTCGCGGAGGTTGTCCGCCCGCAGCCCCAACCGGGCGGCGGCCGCTTCCCCCTCCGCCTGTTGGGCCTCGGTCCGGTAGCGCAGCTCCACCGCCTCCCGGGGGCAGTGGCGTTCGATGAGCGCCGCCGGCGAGCCCTCGTCGACGATGCGGCCGTGATCCATGACGACCAGGCGGTCACACAATTGCTCCGCCTCGTCCATGTAATGGGTGGTGATGACCAGGCTGACCCCCTCGGACTTGAGGGTCCACAGCCGTTCCCACAGCAGCTGGCGAGCCTGCGGGTCGAGCCCGGTTGTCGGTTCGTCCAGGAGGATGAGATCCGGGTCGTTGATGAGGGCCCGGGAGATCGAGAGCCGTCGTCGCATACCGCCGCTCAGCGGATTGACCTTGCTGTGGCGCCGGTCGCTCAGCTGGCCGAACGCCAGCAGCTCGTCCACCTTGGCCGACAGCTCGGCCAGGCCGATCCCGAAATACCGCCCGTAGATGATCAGGTTCTGCTCAACGGTCATCTCGAGGTCGAGGTTGTCCATCTGGGAGACAACACCGAGCCTGGCCCGAATGGTCGGGCCGTCGACCTCCGGGTTGAGTCCGAACACCCGGAGGTGCCCCTCGGACACCGGCGAGGTGCAACCGAGCATCCGCATTGCAGAGGTTTTCCCCGCACCGTTCGGCCCGAGAAATCCGAACGCCTCGCCGGGCCGCACCTCGAAGTCGATGCCGTCCACCGCGGTGAAGTCGCCGAAGCGCTTCACCAGGCCTCTTGCGACGGCCAGCGGTGCGTCCGGGGATCGATCACCGGCCGATGAGCGGTCTGTCATGGCGCCGATTGTCCCACGGGTCGCGCCGCCGGTGGAAGCGATTTCGAGTGGGGCGGCGTGCGGTGACCCGTCAATTAGGTTCTCGCCAAAGGGGGCGTGAACTCGAGTGTCACGTCTCACCAGTTTCGGCCGCCAGGCCGAAACTGCAAGCGAGACGCCCCGCGTCGAAGCCGCTAGGGGAGGCTCGCCGGGGCCGAGGTCTCCGCCCTCTCTGGTAGGGCCGCATACCGTTTTCTGGCCCTGGTGGACGGCTTTTCGATCACCACGTGGAACGCATAGGCGATGGCCAACGAAATGGCTCCGGCCAGGACCATCATCTCCGGCACCCCGAGTGTCGGCCGCTGGTTGATCAGTGCAAGGATCACGATCTGGTGGACCAGATAGAGCGAGTAGCTGAGCACCCCGACGAACATCACCGGCCGAAGGTTCAGCACCCGGAACGGGAGAGCGTTCGGCCGCTGGATCGCCGCGTAGAACAGCGGTGCCAGGGCGATCGACTGGACGGAGTAGCGGATCGTCTCGCGGTAGAAATCGTCCCGGATGACCATCGAGACGCCGATCACCACCACGGAGACCCCGGCAACGCCGATGGCCTGCCGGTCGGTCAGCTGGGGGCCGCGGTCCAGCATCGGGTTGAAGTGGAGGGCCAGGGCGCAGCCGAAGAGAATGGCATCGATCCTGGTGTCGGTGGAGATGAACGTTCGGTTGACCGATGCGTCGAACACCTCGACCAGGATCATCCGCCACACCAGCACAACGCCGCAGACGCCCAGGAGCGCCGCAGCCTGGGCCGGCCCGGACAGTCGGCGAAGCAGGAACAGCGCACAGATCGGGAAGATCAGGTAGAAGTGCTCCTCAACCGCCAGCGACCAGAAGACGTGAGTGCCGAGCGGGATCCCGTTCGTCAACTCGGTCAGGCTTGCGTAGTTGGAGAGGTGGAACGCCTGGGCGGCCACCGCCGGGACGGTCGGGGTGCCGGGGGTCAGACCGATGAGCGACACCACAACACCGAGCGCAAGCGCGGCGTACATCGGGGGGAAGATCCGCCATGCCCGCCGCCAGTAGAACTTGGGCAGGCTGATGTCACCGGTGATGGCGAACTCCCGGCGAAGAAGCGTGGTGATGAGGTAGCCGCTGAGGAAGAAAAAGACCGTCACCCCGAAGCCGCCCGGCACGGCGGTGAGTCCGGCGTGGGACACAAAAACGATGGCGATTGACACCGCCCGCAGTCCGTCGAGCGAGGGGATGTGAAACCTGGTTTGTGTCATGTCCCGCCTCCTCCCGCCTGTTCAACCGTTTCCTGTTCGGCCGTGTGGGTCATGCTGCTGTGCCGCCCACCGGCCCGGTGGGCCGACAGTGACCAACCGATCCCGACCAGCACGGCCAACGGCAGTGCGACGCTGACCTCGTTGATCTGCCATTCGAAGGCGGCGTGTACACCGGATGCGGTCAGCCCCGCCAGGACCACCAGCCCGATGTTCTCACCTCGGCTTGCCGAACGCCAGGCACCGATCCCGCCGCCCAGCAGGAGTACCAGCAGTGGGACGGCGCCGAGCAACCCCCAGGTGGCCAGACCCTCCAGGGCCAGGTTGTGGGCGTGGCCGCCGGGGAAGCGACGATCGTCGGGTAGGTCGTCGTCGGCGAACGCGCCAAGCTGCATCGGACCGACACCGAGCAACGGCCGATCGACGAACGCGTCGACCGCCAGCCGCCAGAGCTCCGGCCGGTTCAGGTTGACCCGGGGGGTGACCAGCGGCTCGGTCGGTCCGGGGTCGATCGGGCTGTCCACCACGGTCAGCATGCCCGCAGCCGCAGACGAGCTCCCGGCGAACTGCAGGAAATAGGCCTCCTGATCGATCAACAGATCCCACAGCGCTCGATAGCGGCCGTCCGCCACGGTCTGGGCGATCGGAACGGTCACCGTCTCGGTCACCCCGGGGGGCACGTCGTCCGGAAGCGGCCATCGTTGCTCGTCGGCGATTCGATCGTCCCCGTCGGGGAGGAGCCGCACCGAGAGTTCGACCCGATCATCACCGGTGGCTTGCCAGGTCCGGTCGCTGTGATTGGTGACGGTGACCGAGACGATCCGCCCGCCCGGTTCCAGGACCACGTCCGCCGGTGGCACAACCGTCGCCGCGAAGTCGTCCCCGGTCCTGATGAACACGCCGCGTTCCCAGCCGGGTGCCGCGGCCATCACCAGGGCCATCACGCCGATCAGAAACGCTCCCTCCCGGACCGTCGGACCGGGTCCCGTATCGGTCCGGAACCACAGAACGGCGGCCCCGACGGCAACGGCGATCAGGATCGCCGCAACCCCGGCCCGGCTGTAGGTCAACACGGCGGACACCACGAGCACGACCAGCACGCCACGATCAACCAACCGGTGCCACAGCGTCCGGCCCGACATGATCAGGACGGACAGCATCGCCGCCGCCGGCCCGAGGGCCATGGCCGCCACGTTGGCATGGCTCCACGGTCTGGTGAGCCGAGGGGTCAGGTCGATGCGGGTCACCCTGCCGACAAACGGTTCGGTGAACCACGGCTCCCCGCCGTTGATCAGGACCGCAAGCCCGATCGACGCGCCGGCGGCCGCCCCGCCAACCAGCCACCGGATGACGTGTTCGATGTCGGGTTCAGAACGGAGCAGCAGAACCGTTGCCACAACGGTGGTCACCAGCGCAACGGCGGTGACAAAACCACCAAGACCGATCAACCGCTGGTCGCTCAGCGCTGTGGAGAGGCCCACCATGACCACCAGGAGACCACCGACCAGGAGGGGTGTCCGTGCCCCACCGAGCGGTCCGCCGCGCCGAGCGACGGCGGCCACCACCGCACCACAGATCACCAGCTGCAGGAGCATCAGCGGCCGGAGCGCGATCTGCAGGCGCTGGTCCGTGGCGGGTGGCGCCACGTTGAACGGCGCCAGGGCCACCAACACCGCCAGCGCCGGAAGGGCGAACCGGGTTTGGCCAGCCTCGGTCCCGGAGCTCGACGTCGTGGATCTCCCGTTGCCGATGGTTACTTTTACCACGGTGACCGCCGGACAGGTAGACGATCGGAAGGTCTTCGGACTCGGCCTGGCCAGAACCGGGACAACTGCGATGCACCGGGCGATGGACATCCTCGACATCCCGTCCGCCCCTTCCTCCGCCCGGCTGATCGACGGGTTGGACGACCGGTTCCTCGCCGCCCACCAGGCGTTCTTCGACAACCCGATTCCGTTCCTCCGGACCGAGCTGGCCGAGCGGTTCCCCGACGCCCGGTTTGTCGTGACCTGGCGGCCGGTCGAGTCCTGGCTGGTCTCCATGGAGTGGCTGTTCGGCCCCGGACTGGACCGGCTGGACCGGGAAACGCGGGTGCTGGGAGACCGGGTCCACCGGGCGGTGTACGGCTTCGACCGGTTCGAACCCGACCGGCTCCGGGAGATCCACCGCCGTCACTACACCGAGCTGCGGGAGTGGTCGGCCGGGCGGGACGAGGCGCTGTGGCTCAACCAGGAGGACGGGTTCAGCTGGGGGCCGCTCTGTCGGTTCCTCGAGGTTGCCGAGCCGACCGTTCCGTTCCCGGTGGTGAATCGTTCGACGGATGCGACCCCTCGCCCCGGTCGCCCGCTCGGCTGGCGATGGCGGCCAGGGCGGCGGCGCTGAGGGCGGCCGTGGCCACCTGGACAACGGCCACCAGCACCAACCGGTCGGCGGTCGCTCCGATCACCGCACCAACCAGGGCGACGGCCGCGCCGGTAACCGCGACGGCCAGCACCAGCCGTTCCCGGCCGACCGCGATCAGCTCGAATGAGTACCGCAGTCGGACCACCGTGGCCACCAGCCCGAGACCGAGGATCCGAATGATCACCACACCGTTTGGCGGGTCGTCGAAGAGTTGCTCGCTGAGAACCGGGGCCAGCGCGGCGATCGCCGCCGCGGCGACAACGGCGTAGCCCAGCATCGCGGCGTACAACCGCCGGTAGTCCGCGGAGCGGTGCACACCGTCGAACATGGCGGGGAACAGCGCGGCGAAGGCCGACGCCGGAACCAGCCGGGCGGTCTCGGTCAGCCGCATCCCGGCCGCAAGGCCGCCGGCATCCCCGTCGCCCATCGCCTCGTAGACGATCAGCGCGCCCTGGACCATCACCGCCGTTGCCACCGTTGCCGCGGCGAACACCCAGGACTCGGCCACCAGCCGACCGAGCCGCCAGGACCCGCCGGCATCGACTGCCGCGTCGGCTCCGGAGGCGACTGCTCGCCTACCCGATCGCACAATCGTGGTTGCCGGGATCGCCAGGGCGACGGCGCCCACCGCGTGACCCGCCGCAACGGCGGCAACCGCCATCCCGACCCGGTCGTCGACCAGCGCGACGGCCAGGACAAGCGACACCACCGAGGTCAGCAGTGCGGCCAACGGGATCGTGGCCATTCGTTGAGCGCCCCGCAACACGGCCCCGGCCACCGTTGTCACCCCCAACGGGACAAGCGTCGCAGCGGGGATGAGGATCACCGACGGCCAGCCGAGCAGGGTCACCAGCGCCCCGGCAGCGGCCAGGACAACACCGGCACCCAGGAGCTGCAGGACCAGCGCCCGCCGGATCGTGGCCGCCGCGTCCGGCCGCCGGTCCGCCACCGCCCGAACCACCACCACGTCGACCCCGAACGTGATGGCCAGGTTGGCCACCGCCCCGCCGGCCACGAGCGCGGCGAACGTACCGAACCCCGCGCTGCCGAGGCGGGCGGCGACCAGCGCCGCCAGCAAAAGGTTGCCGAGCGCACCGATGACCCTGGCCGCCAGCAGCGCCCCGGCGTTCCGGCCGACACCGGTCAACGGTTCTCCGGGCCACGGGGAGGTGCGCCGGCGCCTGCCCGCCAGTGGCTTCGACGCGGAGCGTCTCGCGTGCTGTTTCGGCCTGGAGGCCGAAACCGGTGAGACGTGGCACAAGCTGCTGAGTCACGTCCCCAAGAACTTAGACCCCTCAGCGCCGACCGGATCAACGCTCTATCATGACAGCCCCGACCACCGGAGGCGCATGACCGAACCGTCACAGGCCGAGCCGAATCCA
This sequence comes from Actinomycetota bacterium, assembly GCA_039029335.1. Taxonomy (GTDB): domain Bacteria; phylum Actinomycetota; class Acidimicrobiia; order Acidimicrobiales; family SZUA-35; genus JAHELU01. The sequence continues at coordinate 17,258 of JBCCGJ010000002.1, forward strand.
CCGGCGATCGTGGTCATGGCCTACGACCGACCGTCGTCGCTCGACCGGCTGCTCCGCTCGCTGGACAGAGCGGAGATCGAGGGAACGGTCGATCTGGTGATCTCCGTCGACGGGGGTGGTGCGAACAATCGGGCGGTGACGGCACTGGCCGAGGGGTTCCGTTGGGATCACGGCATCAAGGAGGTCGCCCACCACGACCACCTCGGTCTTGTTGGCCATTTCCACCGCTGCGGGGACCTGTCCGAACGGTTCGGGTCGGTCGTGCTGCTGGAGGATGACCTGATCGTCGGTCCGACGTTCCACCGCGGGGCGGCCGCCGCGGTGGCCGCCGTGGCGGCGGATGACCGGGTGGCGGGGGTGTGCCTGGCGGCTCCCTGGTTCGACGGGTACCGCCACCTGCCGTTCTCCCCGATCCTGGACGGCTCCGCCGGGTGGTACCTGCAGGTGCCGTGGTTCCACGGGATGGCCTGGACTGCCGACCAGTGGGGTCATTACCGGCGGTGGCTGTCGGCCGAGACTCCGGACCGGCGATCGGCGATCGTCATCCACGCCGCCTTCGACCGGCTCGACCAGGACGAGTGGTTCCCGGACGCCGTTCGGTATCTAGTGGCGAACGAACGCTTCTACCTGCTGCCCCGTGAGGCCAGGGCCACCAACACCGGAGCCGCCGGGCAGCACTTCGATCACGACAGCGACTTCTTCCAGGTGCCGGTGCAGCTGGCCGCGGGCCCGGCCGAACACATCGTTCCGCTCGATGATGCGTTGGCCGTCTACGACGATCACCTTGAACCGCTGCCCGACGTGGCGAAACGGCTCTGCCCCGACCTTGCCGATCTGGATCTGACCGTCGACCTGCTGGCGGTGCGGGACCCCGCAACGATCACCACCGAGTGGGTGTTGACCACCCGGCCGGTCACCGGCGCGGCGCGGACCTGGGGTCTCCACATGCGGCCGCCGATGGCGAACCTGGCGGCCGACACCCCGGGCTCGGGTATCGCCCTGGCGAAACGGGCGGCACTGCGAACCGGCCGCCTGGCCGACGCGGCCACCGCGGCCAAGCTCGGGGCGTATGCGGCGAACGGGCGGCCACCCGGCATCCGGTCCGCCATTCGTGGCGCCGTTGGGCGTTCGGTCGGAGCGTGGTTCGATGGCTGAGCCCGCAGACCGGCCGGTGCTCAGCGCAGCAGCCATGCTGGGCGACCGGGTCCTCCCGCTCCCGGCCCGGGCGGTTGTGGTGTTCGACGAGTCCCACGTGCCGAAACGGCGACGGCGCCGGGATCCCGCCCCGTTTCGCCGGATCGCCCTGGCCGGATCGGACGGCGACGTTGCGGTGGTGGCCACGGTCGGACCCGGCGGACCGACCGCCGCGGTCACCATCGAGTTCCTGGCCCATCTCGGCGTGTCCGTCGTCATTGCGGTCGGCGTCGCCGGTGATCTGCACGGTGTGGGGAACACCGACCGGCGGGGCGCCGGACCGCTCCCGGTTTCCGCGGCGGTCGCCGAGGACGGGACGTCGGTCCGGTACGGGTCCCACCAGCCGGGAGCGACCCTGGACGCCGACGCCCGGCTGGTTGCCGCCCTGGTGGAAGCCACCGGCGAGGCGCCGGTGGTCGCCGTCTCCACCGACACCCCGCTGCGTCACGGCAAGGCCGACATCACTCGCTTCCGACAATCGGCAAGACTGGTGGAGATGGAGACGGCCGCGCTTTTGGCTGCCGGGGATCGCTGCGCCGTCCGAGTCGGTGCGCTGCTGGTCCCCAGCGACGGCTACCACACCACAGACGACGGCCCCGTCTGGTCCGCCGCCGACCAGAAACTGGTCAAGCCGAGCGTCACGGTGGCGGTGCACACGGCGATCGCCGTCCTTGCCGCAGAACCACCGGTGGCACCCTCATGAGCGCGCCGTCCGTCGCCATCGTCCACGATTTCCTGACCATCAAGGGCGGGAGCGAACGGGTGGCGCTTGCCCTGACCAGCGCGTTCCCCGATGCTCCGCTGTACACGTCGCTCTACAAACCGGATGGGACGTTCGCCGAGTTCGCCGACGTCGACGTCCGCACCGGACCACTGAACCGCGTCCCCCGTTTCCGCAACGATCACCGGCTTGCGCTCCCATTCCTGTCGCCGTCGTTTCGGGCGACCCGGATCGACGCCGATGTTGTGATCTGCAGCTCCGCCGGGTTCTCCCACCACGTGCGGACCACCGGGGCCAAGGTGGTGTACTGCCACACCCCGGCCCGATGGTTGTACGACGCCGACCGATACGTCAACGGCTGGAGCGGGCTGGTCGGCGTCGGGGCGGCGGTCATGCGGCCGGCACTCGCCCCGCTCGACCGGGTGGCCATGGCCGAGGCGTCTCTGATCATCGCCAACTCCCCGGACATCGCCGCCGAGGTGGAACGGATCTACGACCGGGAACCGATCGTCATCTCGCCGTGCTCGTCGCTGTCGCTCGACGGGCCGGTCGAACCGATCGCGAACCTCGAACCGGGCTTCATCCTCTGCCCCAGCCGGACGCTCGGGTACAAGCGGCTGGACGTGCTGGTCGACGCGGCCAGAATGCTGCCGGAGCTGCAGTTCCTCCACATCGGTGACGGCCCGCACCGGTCGTCGCTCGCCGACGCGCCTCGGAACGTCCGCTCCGTCGGGTCGGTGGACGACGCCCGCCTTCGCTGGGCCTACCGCAACGCCAGGGCGGTCGCCATCACCTGCGCCGAGGACTTTGGCCTTGTGCCGATGGAGGCTCACGCCCACGGCCTCACCTCGGTTGTCCCCCGGGCCAGGGGCCTGATCGGTCAGCGGGCCCTGGCCGAGAGCGGGATCTTCTACGACTACGGCCGGGCGGAAGCCCTGGCCAAGGCGCTGGTCGAGACCGAAGCGCCCCGGTCACGGGCCCTGCATCCCGATCGGCTCGGTGTGGACGAATTCATCTCCGCCATTGCGACCCATGCGGCGGCACTGTGACGGTCCGCTACCTCAACGGCCGAGCCGCGGTGAACGGGCCTGGCGGGTTCGCCCGCTTCCACGACGAGGTCACCGCCCACCTCCGGTCCAATGGACCGATCACCGTTCTGGCGCCCCCACGATCCGACCCGTTGTCGTCCCGATGGTGGGAACAGCGGACGCTGGTGGGCCGTAGCGGTGACGGGGTGTTGCTCAGTACGGCAAACAACGGCCCGGTCGGCCACCCGAACCATGCGGTGGTCATCCATGACATCCTCCCGCTGACCCACCCGGAGACCGTGTCCCCGGTGTTCGCCGCCCTGCAGCGGGTCCTGCTGCCCCGCCTGTGCCGGAACGCCGCTGCGGTGCTGACCGTCTCCAACCATGTTGCCGGGCAACTGGAGACCGTGCTGGGGGTCGACCCGGAAAGGATCACCGTTGTCCCGCCCGGTGTCAGCGACGTCTTCCGGCCGGCCGCCGACGGCGGTGCCCGAAACGGCGATGCCCGAAGCAGCGATGCCCGAAGCAGCGATGCCCGAAACGGCTATGACGGCGATGACCGGGACGGTGGGAACACCGCCGCGTCCTTCGGGCTCGATCCTGACCGACCCGTCGTGACCGCTCTTGTCAGTTCGATCCCCCGCAAGAATTCCACCGAGGTCCTGGGAACCCTGGCTGCGGTGGCGGCGACCCGGCCGGACGTGCAGGTGGTGGTTGCGGGCCACGACGGCCCGGCCCGGGTGTTCGGCCGTCGAGCGGTCAGACCGACCCATCCGGCCGTGCGGGACCTTGGACCGCTGCCGGACGAGCGGTTGGCCGACCTGTTCCGGCGGGCCGACGTCTTTGTGTCTCTCACGGAAGCCGAGGGGTTCGGTCTTCCACCCTTGGAGGCGCTGGCCGCCGGCGCGGCGGTGGTCACCACCCCGATGCCGTCGCTGGCGGAGCACCTCCCGGGGCTGACGGCGACGGTCACCGACCGGCGGGCGGCGGCGACCGCGGTGATCGATCTTCTGGGTGACTCGGCGGCCCGGGCTGCCCAGGTGATGGCGGCGGCCGACGTTGTGGAGGACCTTACGTGGGCCGGGACGGCGGCGGCGGTTGGACAGGTACTTCGGCGGTTGGAATCCCGGGGTCGATTGGAACCACCGGGTGGACTGGAACCACTGGGTGGACTGGAACCACCGGGTCGATTGGAACGATATGGAAACTGAGTCCGTGCCGGTTGACGGCACAACGGAGAAGCCGACCCTGGAGGACGCGGTGGTGGCCACCGTGGCCTACTCCGACGTCTTCGACATGCCGATCGGTATGGGTGATCTGCACCGGTTCCTCATCGGTCGCGCCGCCACACCGGAGGAGCTGACTGCCGCAGCGGATGCGCTGGTGGCCGCCGGACGGCTGGGCCGGGACGACGGACTGCTGTTCCTACCCGGTCGGGACGAGGTGCTGGCGGTCCACGCCGACCGGGTGGCGCGGGCGGCGACGATGTGGCCGAAGGCCGTGCGCTGGGGGGTACGGATCGGTCGTCTTCCGAACGTCGTCGCCGTTGCGGTGACCGGAGGGCTTGCGGTGGACTCGGTCGCCCCCCATGACGACGCCGACTACTTCATCATCACGAGGCCCGGTCGGCTGTGGCTGACCCGGCTGCTTGTGCTGGTGCTGGTGCGACTGGCCGAGCGGGACGACATAGAACTCTGCCCCAACTACATCGTCAGCGAGTCGGCGCTGGTCATGGACGAGCGGACCATCTACGTCGCACGAGAGTTGGCCCAGATGGTTCCGGTGACCGGCGTCGACCGTTGCCGGGAGGTGCGGACCCGCAACCGGTGGATGTTCGATCAGCTCCCGAACGCCACCGTCGACGGGGATCTGAGCCGGGTGGTCGACATCGGCCGATCGGGGTTCGTCAAGCGGGCGGCCGAAGCCGTCCTGGCGTTGCCGATGTTCGGTCCGCTGGAGCGGTGGGAGATGACCCGCAAGACAAAAAAGCTGGCCACCGTCCGGTCCCGGCGCCCGGAGGTCGGCGCACCGGATGAGTCGTCGTTCTCGCCGGACGTGTGCAAGGGCCACATGGTCGGCAACGCCGGCGGCATCGAGGTCGCATGGCGGGAACGGATCGACCGGTGACCTCGCCCTTCCGGCCCGGCGTGTTCGACCCGCTGGCGGCGGGTTACGACGACGTGGCCCAGTCGACCCTCGGGGTCCACTACCGGAACCGGGTGGCGGCGGTCATCGACCGGCACGTGGGGCCCGGGGCCCGTGTCCTGGACATCGGCTGCGGAACCGGCATCGACGCCGCTCGGCTGAGCGCGGCCGGTCACCGGGTGGTTGCCATCGACGCCTCCGGGGAGATGGTGGTCAGGACCAGGTCCCGAGGTGTGGCCGACGTGTACCAGCGTGACCTCGACACGCTGCCCGCAGCGGACCCTCGCCCGCACGGTTCGGAGGGTCCGGAGGGTTTGGACGGTGCGGGAGAGGGGACCGATGCGGTTGTCGACCAGGTCGGGGATGCGGCGCTGGCCGGTCCGTTCGATCTGGTGCTCGCCAACTTCGGGGTGGTGAACTGCAGCCGGGACCTGCCCCGATTCGGTCGGTGGCTTGTGGCCAACCTGGACCCGGACGGGGTAGCGGTCCTGGTCACGATGGCACCGGTCTGTCCGCCGGAACTGCTCCAGGGCGTGGTGACCGGCAACGGTGCGCTGCTCCGTCGACGCCGCCGGTCCCGGCAGGCGGCTGACGGGACGGCGACGGCATTCGGTGATCCGTACGCCGGGATGCCGGTTCGGTACCACTCCGCAGGCCGGCTGGTCGCCGCCCTCGGTGGCGGGCTCGAGCTGGTCGATGCCAGAGCCATCGGGGTTGCGCTGCCGACGTTCGAGCAGCGCCGCGTTGTCCAGAATCGACCTCGCCTGCTCCGAGCGCTTGGGTTGGTCGACCGGCTGCTGGGCAGCCCGGCGGTCGGACTGGCGATGGGAGACCACCACATCGCCGTCGTCGGCAGAAGGCGGGTTGTTCCGACGGCTGCCACCGCCGGTGACGGGAGCGGCTCATGACCGCCGACCGGGCGGCCCCCACCTCGGCCGCCGTCGCCACCGGCGCCGGGTTCCGGGTCACCGCTCCCGGTACCGACCGCCCGTTGCAGCTGCGGGACGGGGCGTTCCATGACACCGGCGCCCACCACCCCTGTGTGGACGGGGTCTGGGACTTGGTCGACGCCACCCGGCGGGAGGCGGTCGACACGTTCGCCCGGGACTACGCCGCGGTCAGAGCCGCCGAGGCCAGAACGCCGCCGTCGCCGGAAGCCGTTCGGGCGCTGCCGTACGCCGACCTGACCGGCGAGCTCGAGGGGATGTGGGCCGAGCGGGCCGCATCGTTCGACCGGTTCCTGGCCGCGCTGGACCCGACCGACGGCACGGTCGTCGACCTCGGCGCCGGTTGCGGATGGTTGGCGGCCCGGCTGGCCGGGGCCGGCTGGACCGCAGCCGCGGTGGACGTCACCGTCGACGGGGGCGACGGTCTCGGCACCGCCCGTTGGCACGACCGGGACCTGTTCCTGGTCCGGGCGGAGATGGACCGACTACCCCTGGCCACCGGTTCGGTCGATCTTGCGGTGTTCAACGCCTCGCTCCACTACGCGCCGGATGTGTCGTCGGCCCTGGACGAGGCACAGCGGGTGGTCCGGCCCGGAGGGCTGATCGCCGTCCTCGATTCGCCGGTGTTCACCGACCCGGCCGCCGGTGCGGCGATGGTGGCGGAGTTCGCCGCGGCGACCGTGGCCGCTCACGGGGTGGCTCCAGCAGCCCATTTCGGCCCCGGCTACGTCGCCGAGGCCGACCTGCAACGGTTCGTCCGGACCCACCGACCGGCCGCGGTCACCCGGGTCGACGATCGGCGGGGCCCCGTCGGCGCCCTCCGATCGCTGGTCGGTGCTCGACGGGCCGGGCGGGAGATCGCCAAGCGGCCGCTGCTACTGTTTGAGACCCGGGCGAACCACCGACACGGGAAGGACCACCAGTGGGAGGACGGCCGATGAAGGTGCTGCTCGGTCACTCCTACTTCCAGCACTTCGATCCGAAGCTGGACGAGGCGAACCGACCGTATCCGCCCCTCGGTACCTTGGTGGCAGCCGCGCTCCTGCAGGAGCACGGTCACGAGGTTGTGGTCTTCGACGCCATGCTGGCCCGCTCGACGGACGGCTGGCGAGAGCTGCTGGAGCGCGAGACTCCCGACGCCGCCGTCCTGTTCGAGGACAACTTCAACTACCTGTCGAAGATGTGCCTGTCCCGGATGCGGGAGGCGGCCCTGGAGATGCTCGGTGATGCGGCGGCCCGGTCGGTGTTCGCCGTTGCCGCCGGGTCAGACGCGTCCGACAACGCGGCGATCTACCTGGAGGCCGGGGCCGCGGCGGTCATCGCCGGCGAGGGGGACGAGGCGCTGGTCGACCTGCTGGCCGCCCGGGCCGACGGAACGGACCCGGCTGGTCTTGCCGGGGTGTCGGTCCCCGGTCCGAACGGTGCGGTGGTCGCCGGACCGGACCGGCCCAACCTGAAGCAGCTGGACGAGATCCCGTTCGCCGCCCGTGACCTTGTCGACGTGGACGCCTACCGGTCGATCTGGCTGGACCACCACGGTCGGTTCTCACTGAACGCGGTGACCACCCGTGGCTGCCCGTACCACTGCAACTGGTGTTCAAAACCGATCTGGGGTCAGCGTTACAACGCCCGCTCGGCGGACAACGTGGTGGCCGAACTGGTCCACCTCAGGGACACGTTCGGCCCGGACCACGTCTGGTTCGCCGACGACATCTTCGGGTTGAAGCCGGGATGGATCCAGCGCTTCGCCGAGCTGGTGGATGCCGAGGATGTCCGGCTCCCGTTCAAGTGTCTCAGCAGACCGGATCTGCTCGTCCGTCGAGATACCGCGGAGGCCTTGGGTGCCGCCGGATGTGAAGAGGTCTGGATCGGCGCGGAGTCCGGCAGCCAAAAGATTCTGGACGCCATGGAGAAGGGCACAACGGTCGAGCAGATCGTCGAAGCCGCGGACCGGGTGCACGCCTCGGGGTACCGGATCGCCTTTTTCATCCAGTTCGGGTATCCGGGCGAAACGGAGTCCGACATCGACAAGACGCTGGAGCTGATCCGGCGGGCAAAACCGGACGACATCGGCATTTCGGTGGCCTACCCACTCCCCGGCACCACGTTCTACGACCGGGTCGAGGCGGAGCTCGGCCAGGTCCGGCACTGGGTCGACTCGAGCGATCTGGCGATGCTGTTCGACGGTCCGTTCCCCACCGAGTTCTACCGGGCCCTCCACGAGCGGGTCCATGTGGAGTATCGGCTGCACAAGGCCCGGTGGGCCGCAGCCGACGGACGGTATCCGGGACCGGGCCAGGTGCTCCGTCTTGTTCGGGACGCGGTCACGCTCCCGATGCACAAACGGCGGGTGGCCAAACTGGCAACCCCGAGCGACCGGGCGCTACCGGAACTGTCGGTGGCGCTCGATCGAGCCGCCGCCGCGTCCCCGACCGAGCAGCCGGTGACGATCGGCAAGGCACCGGCCCGGGCCGCAGAGCGCGGCAGCGACGCCGGCTGACCCGGCGTGAACCCGACGGGCTGCCTGTACGTCTGCGCCTCCGCCGGGCCGCGAGTTTCCCGGGGCCGGTTGGCAGGTTCAGCGTCGTGCGGGTGCGCCCCGGGAAATGTGTCGCAGCCCGAAGGGTTGCCGCTTAGCGGATCGGGTTCTTGTAGGTGTCCAGGTAGGTGATGCGCTCGACCGGGTCCCGGGTGGCGGCCTTGAAGTCGGTGCCTTTTGTGTAGGCCACCGGCAGCAGCCCGGCCTGGCTCATGTGCTCCGGGATACCCAGCAGCTCGGCCGCTTCGGCTTCGAGCCCGAGGTGAAGCGTCGTGTAACAGCTACCGAGACCGCGGCTTCGCAGTGCCAGCTGAAAGCTCCACATCGCAGGGATGATCGAGCCGAACAGGCCCGCCGCGGAGTTGGTGCTGCCGTCTTCCAACCGGCCGATGATCATCGGGATGACCATGACCGGCACCTTCTCCAGGTTCTGGGCCAGGAAGTTCGCCGAGTCCATGACCCGCCCGGTCTGTGAGCCCGCCTCGGTTGTCTTGGCCGCCTCCGCCAGGTAGTCGCCTCCTGCCCGACGGTAGATGTCGGCCAGCCCGGCCTTCTTCTCCTCGTCGCGAACCACCATCCACCGCCAACCCTGCCGGTTCGACCCGGTCGGGGCCTGGACCGCCAGCTGCAGGCACTCCAGAAGGACGTCGTCCGGAACCTCCCGGTCCAGGTCTAGCCGTTTTCTGACGGCGCGGGTGGTGGAAAGAAGGGCATCGGTCTGCTCAAGGTCGAACTGCATGGCAACAACCATGCACGAATCGACCGGTGGGCGCCAGATTCCCCGGCGGTCAGCCGCCCTACCCCGGGACTGGTACGGGAACTTTTGACATCGGGGCGGCGTTGGACCAGTACACCTTCGGCACGGACCGCGTTTGGAAAGCTCGGCGATTTGGTGGAGGTGGTTGCCGCCGGATGGCATGCTGGCCACCCGGCAGAAAAGGACAAAACCGATGATTTTCCTGATTGTTTTGATCGTTCTTGTGGTGCTGATCGGGTTCTTCCTGGTCAACGTCTACAACAAGCTGGTGCGGCTGCGGGAGCGGGTGCGTAATGCATTCGCCCAGATCGATGTGCAGCTGGAGCGGCGCCATGACCTCATCCCCAACCTGGTCGAGACGGCCAAGGGGTATATGAGCCATGAGAAGGAGACCCTTGAGGGAGTGGTGGCCGCCCGAGCCGCCGCAACCCAGGCCAGGATCGAGGTGTCCGGCGATCCGGAGAACCTCGAAGCCATGCAGAAGCTGGCCCAATCCGAGGGTGCACTCGGCGGAGCGCTCGGTCGGCTGCTTGCCGTGTCCGAGGCCTACCCGGACCTCAAGGCGAACGAGAACATGATGCAGCTCTCCGAAGAGCTGACCACGACCGAGAACAAGATCGCCTACGCACGGCAGAACTACAACGACCAGGTCAACAACTACCAGACCTACAAGACCACGTTCCCCCCGGTGATGCTGGCCAACAACTTCGGGTTCAAGGACAGCGCCTACCTCGACCTCGACGAGAAAGCCCACAAGCGGGAGAACATCAACGTCAACTTCGACGACACGTCCAACCCGTTCCCACCGCAGCAGGGTGGTCTTCGGGACTAGGTGCTGGTCCGGGGTCGGCGGTCGGCTGACCCCGGGGCTCCACTGAATCGCCCACGCATCCATGGACTTCCAAACCCATCAGCAACAGGCCGAGCAGAACACGTTCCGGCTGTTCCTGCTTCTGGCGGCCGGCGTGACGGCCATCATCGCGGTGGTGTCGGTCCTGTTCATCGCGCTGTTCTACTACGGCTCCGGTGAGTTTCAGCCGCTCAGCGCCATCGCCGTCGCCGCACCCGTTACGACCGCAGTCGTGGTTGGAACCTCGCTGGTCAAGTCCAGCCAGATCAGAGGCGGCGGTGGGTCCTATGTCGCGGAGTCCATGGGCGGACGTCCGGTGGACTTCAACACACTGGACCCGGGGGAGAAACAGCTGAGCAACGTGGTGGAGGAGATTGCCATCGCCTCCGGTATGCCGGTGCCGGCCGTCTACGTCCTGGATCAGGAACCGGGGATCAACGCCTTCGCTGCCGGCTGGACCGCGGACAACGCAGCAATCGGCGTGACCCGGGGAGCACTGCAGCAGCTGAATCGGCGGGAGCTGCAAGGTGTCATCGCCCATGAGTTCGCCCATATCCGCAACGGCGACATGCGGGTCAAGACCAGGATCATCGGTTGGGTCTACGGCATTGCCATCATCACCGTGCTTGGCCGGATTCTGCTCCACCAACTGTGGTGGGCGCCTCGCAGACGGGACAACGAGAACAACGCGGCCATGGTCATGCTGGCCGTCGGGATCGGGTTGGTGGCCATCGGCGCCGTCGGCACGCTGTTCGCCCGCATGGTGCAGGCGGCGGTGTCCCGGCAGCGCGAGTATCTCGCCGACGCCTCGGCCGTGCAGTACACCCGGGACCCGTCCGGCATCGGCGATGCCCTGATCAAGATCGGGGCCATGGGCCGGGACAACCGGGTCAGGGCGGCTCATGCCACCGAGGCCGGCCACCTGCTTTTCAGCACCGCCGAGGGTCGGAGCATGGCCACCCATCCGCCGCTGAACGATCGGATCAAGCGGCTCCTTCCCGACTGGGACGGCAGCTTTCCCGACCCGGTCGCGCTGGAGGCCGAGCGCGAAGCTCGGATCGGGCGAAGTCGGCAGGGACGGGCGTCTTCGCCGGGCAGCGGGCAGTCGGCCCGGCCGCAGGGCGGGGTGCTCCCCGGTCAGGTGGCCATTCCCGGAATGCCCAACCTGGGCCTCCCCGTGGATCCCGTCATCATCGCCGGGTTGGACGGCCAAGCTCGCCAGCCCGGCCAGCCCCGACCGACAGCACATCCCAAATCGACCGGTCAGACGCAGCCACCGCCACCCCAACCGGCCGGTCGCCCTGCCAACGGGTTCTCGGCCCCATCGTTCACCGGGCCGTCCGACGCCCACATCGAACACGCCAGAGAGCTGCTGGCCATGATCCCGGAGCCAACCCAGAACTTCCTCCACACCCGGCAGGGGGCGGTGGCGGCCGTGATCGGGCTGCTGGTGTCTTCGGACGAGGCCAGCCGCCCTGCGCAGTTGGCGCGGGCCGGCGCCGAGCTCAACCTGGACCCGGACTACCTGGATGCTGCAGGCAAGGTCATCTCCGACCTCCACCGGTCGCTCCAGCTGCCGGCCGTCGACATCGCCCTGCACTCGATTCACGAGCTGCCCTATGAGTTCAAGCTCACGCTGGCCGCCACCATCGAAGACATCGAGAGCAACCGACCGGATCAGGATCTGTTCCGCTGGATGCTGCGCCGGGTCATGCTCCGCCACTTGGAGGATCAGCACGACGACGGCTCCGCTGTTCACAACCGATCGTTGAACGAACTGCGGCAGGAGGCGGCGACCGTGCTGGCCATCGTTGCGTGGTTCAACAGCTCCGGCGGCGACCAGGCGCAGTCGGCGTACGACGCCGCGCTGGCCGCCATCGGGTCTCCGGCCGCTGGTATTCCGCCGGTGCAGCAGCTGACCTTCGATCGGTTGGACCAAGCCCTCGACCGGCTGTCCGACCTGGACCAGCCGGGGCGAGAGGCGTTTGTCAACGGGGCAACCGCCGCGGTCCTCCACGACGGCAAGACCACGGTTGAGGAGGCCGAGCTGATCCGGGTGGTCGCCGACGCCGTCCGGCTGCCGGTCCCTCCGCTGCTCCCCGTCTGATCCAACCACCCCAACGAAATTTGGGCCGCCCACCCACAAGAATTGTGGGCTGTGTGCCCAGATTTCGGAGATGAGCGGGAGGGGGAGGGTGCGGGCCGTTTAGGTGAAGCTGTCCAGCGCGGCTTCCAGCGAGGCCACCGTTCGATCGATGTGGCCGATCTTGTCCAGACCGAACAGCCCGATCCGGAACGTCGAGAAGTCGTCCGGCTCGTCGACCATCAGCGGCACGCCGCCCGCAACCTGCAACCCTGCGTCGGCAAAGCGCTTCCCGGTCTTGATGTCGGCGGCGTCGGTGTAGGACACCACAACGCCCGGCGCCTGGAAGCCGGCGGCGGCAACGCTGGTGAACCCCCGGCTCTCCAGCAGGGCCCGTACCCGGGCACCCAGGTCGGCCTGGGCCGCGGCGACCGCATCAAAGCCGAACGCCTCGGTCTCCTGCATCACGTTGCGGAAGACCGTCAGCGCGTCGGTTGGCATGGTGGCGTGGTAGGCGTGGCCGCCCGTCTCGTAGGCCGCCATGATCTCCCGCCACTTCCGTAGGTCGCAGGAAAAGCTGGAGCTGGTGGTGGCCTCCAACCGTTCAACCCCGGCGGCCGACAGCATCACCAGCCCGGCGCACGGCGGACCGCTCCAACCTTTCTGCGGGGCGGAAACCAACACGTCGACACCGGTGGCCGCCATGTCGACCCAGATCGTGCCGGACGCAATGCAGTCCAGCACAAAGATCCCGCCGACCGCATGGGTGGCCTCCGCAACCGCCGACAGATAGTCGGTGGGCAGCATCATGCCGGCGGACGTCTCCACGTGGGGAGCGAACACCACGGACGGCTTCTCCGCCTCGATCGCCGCCACAACCTCGTCGATGGGTGCTGGCGAGAACGGGGCCTGAGACGCGCCGGATGACCGGGCCTTCAACACCGTGTGGGAGGCGGGGATCGACCCGGCCTCGAAGATCTGGGTCCACCGGTAGCTGAACCAGCCGTTGCGGATCACCAGCACGTGCTGGTCGGTCGCGAACTGTCGGGCGACGGCCTCCATGCCGTAGGTGCCGCTGCCGGGCACGATCGTCACCGCCTCGGCGTTGTAGACCTGGCCGAGCGTCCGGGATATGTCGGTCATCACCGTCTGGAACGAGACGGACATGTGGTTGACCGCCCGGTCGGTGTACACCACCGAGTACTCGAGCAGACCGTCGGGATCGACGTTTGGCAGCAGACCGGGCATGAATTCCTCCGAACAGAGTTTGTTTCGGCCACCGCAGGCCGACCCGGCCCATGGTAACGGTGGCGGCCGGATCCTTCCCGTTCCGTTTCGGCTCCGCCCGGTAGGTCCTGCGGTTCGTTGCCGATCCAGGTTGTGTCTGAAACACTGGCCCGATGTCAGACGCAGACGTCTTCATCCAGGCTCGAGACTCCCTCCAGGGGCTTCGAACCGACTACGACAGTGCGATGGACGGGTTCGAGTGGCCGGAACTCGGCGAGTTCAACTGGGCCATCGACTACTTCGACCGGATCGCCGAAGGGAACGACGCTCCTGCGCTGCACATCATCGACGAGGGCCCGGACGGGCTCCCCGGGCCGGAATCGAAGCTCAGCTACGCCGAGCTGTCCGTCCGCTCGAACCGAGTGGCCAACTTCCTCGTCGGCAACGGCGCGAAGCGGGGCGACCGGATCCTGCTGATGCTCGGCAACGAGGTGGCGCTGTGGGAAACGATGCTCGCCGCCATCAAGATCGGGTCGGTCGTCATCCCGGCAACCACGCTCCTGGCTGGGGCCGATCTGGCGGACCGGATGGCCCGGGGCAACGCAACGATGGTGGTGACCAACCAGACCGGTGTTGCGTCATTCGGTGAACTGGACCAGTCCCTCCTGGACGGCGTGACCCGCATTGCGGTCGGCGGTGGTCCGGTGGGCTGGATCGACTACGCCGACAGCGACGGATCGGGAACCAAGTTCCTACAACCGGAGCCGACAACGCCCGCCGATCCGCTGCTGGAGTACTTCACGTCCGGTACGACCGCAAAACCAAAGCTGGTACAGCACACCCAGATCAGCTACCCGGTTGGTCACCTGTCCACCATGTACTGGCTCGGCCTGCAGAAGGGTGACGTCCACTGGACGATCAGCTCACCCGGCTGGGCCAAGCACGCGTGGAGCTGTTTCTTTGCACCATTCAACGCCCAGGCCTGCATCTTCATGTTCAACTACACCCGGTTCGACGGCCCGACCGTATTGAACGTCCTGGTCGACAACGGGGTCAACACCCTCTGCGCCCCTCCGACCGTGTGGCGGTTCCTCATCCAGGAGGACATGACCGCCTACCAGGTGAAGCTCCGGGAGCTGATCTCCGCCGGCGAGCCGCTCAACCCCGAGGTCATCGAACAGGTCGAGGCCGCATGGGAGCTCACCATCCGCGACGGGTACGGCCAGACCGAAACCACCGCCCAGATCGGCAACACGCCGGGCGCCACGCTCAAGCCGGGATCGATGGGTCGGCCACTCCCCGGCTATCGCATCGAACTGCTCGACCCGGACGGCAACCCGGCCGACGAGGGGGAGATCTGTGTTGCCCTCGGCGACGACCGACCGGTCGGTCTGATGACCAGCTACATCGACGACCCCGCGAAGACCGCCGAGGTCACCGCTGATGGCTACTACCACACCGGTGACGTCGCCAGCCGGGACGAGGACGGGTACATCACCTACGTCGGGCGGGCTGACGACGTCTTCAAGGCGTCCGGCTACCGGATCAGCCCGTTCGAGTTGGAAAGTGTCCTGATCGAGCATCCGGCGGTCGCCGAGGCCGCAGTTGTTCCGTCTCCCGATCCACTGCGGGGGTACGTGCCGAAGGCCTACGTCATCCTCGCCGCCGATATCAAACCGGACGGCGACACCGCCGGTTCGATCTTCGGGTTCATGCGGGAGCGGGTCTCCGGGTACAAGTTGGTGAGGCGGTTGGAGTTCAGCGATCTGCCGAAGACCATCTCCGGCAAAATCCGCCGGGTCGAGTTGCGGGGCAACGAGAACGACCGGCCGGAGGAAGGCCCGCGCAACGACCGGGAGTTCCTCGAATCGGACTTCAAGTAGGGCGTCGATTTCGAGAGCCCAATTTCTGGTGTGGCAGCAGCCGTGACAAGCTTCTGTCATGGCTGAGGACTCCACAACCGACGACGCGCCAACCGAAAAACCCGAACAGCGCAAGCGTCGTCCGCAGCGGCCGCAGGCCTACTACGACGAGATCAAAGACCGGTTTGCCGCCGAGCGGGACCTTCGGCTCGACTACCGCCCGCCTGGCACCGACCAGTGGGTGCCCGCCGAAGGTGAGCTGGCGACCTACGAGCAGGACCCCCACGCCACCGAGAGCATCGATCGGGATCCAATCACCGACACCGTCGAGGTGCTCTTCATTGGTGGTGGGTTCTCGGCACTGCTGACTTCGGCCCGTCTTCGTCAGCGCGGCGTCGAGAGCATCCGCATCGTCGAGCGTGGGGCGGACGTCGGCGGCACCTGGTACTGGAATCGCTACCCGGGTGTTGCCTGTGATGTCGTCGCCTACGACTACCTGCCGCTTCTGGACGAGATGGGCTACGTCCCCAGCAGGCACTACGCAGGCGGACCGGAGATCCTCCGCCATTGCCAGGCCATCGCCGACCGGTACGACCTCTACGACCTGGCGGTCTTCCAGACCACGGTTACCTCCACCACGTGGAACGGTGACGAGGAGCTGTGGCACGTCGAGACCGACCGGGGCGATCGGATGAAGGCCCAGTTCGTCGTCTGCGCAAACGGCACGCTGGCCAAGCCGAAGCTGGCCAGGATCGACGGGATGACGTCCTTTGCCGGCACGTCGTTCCACACCTCCCGGTGGGACTACGACTACACCGGTGCCGACCTGTCGAACCTGGCGGACAAGCGGGTGGCCATCATCGGGACCGGAGCCTCCGCCGTCCAGATCATCCCCGAGGTCGCCAAGGTGGCGAAGGAGTTGTACGTCTTCCAGCGGACACCTTCGTCCATCGACATCCGGGACGATTGGGAGACCGATCAGGACTGGGCGAAATCCCTCAAGCCAGGGTGGCAGGCGAAGCGGCGGGCCAAGGCGTTGGCCAGGATGGGTCGGGGCGGCTTCGTCTACGGCGGCGGCAAGTTCGAGGACCTGTCGCGGGAAGAGAAGATCCGCCGCCAGGAGAACGCCAACATCGACGCCATGATGCGGATCCATCGCCGTATCGACGAGGTGGTCGAGGATCCCGAAACGGCCGAGGCCCTCAAGCCGTGGTACATGCTGATGTGCAAGCGGCCGTGTTTCCACAACGAGTATCTGCCGACCTTCAACCTGCCGAACGTCCACCTGATCGACACCAAGGGAAAGGGTGTCACGCTCATCGACGAGAGCGGGCCGACGTTCGACGGCACCGTGTACGAGGTTGACCTGCTTATCTACGCAACCGGGTTCGAGGTCCAGCAGACCGGCATCTACAACCGCATCGTCGGCGAGCATGGTCTCGACCTGAACGAGAAGTACGCCGACGGGATCCGGACCGTGTTCGGCATCCACTCCAGCGGCTTCCCGAACCTGTTCATCATGGGTGGGTACCAGGCGCCGTTCCAGTTCAACCTGACCGACATGCTCCAGACCCAGGGTGATCACATCGCCGCCTGCATCGACCACGTCCGGTCCAACGGGTTGCACTCCATCGACCCGACACCGGAGATGGAGGAGTGGTGGGTCCAGCAGGTGATCGACCATCGGGGCAAGACCAACCGGAACAAGGAATGCACGCCGGGCTACTACAACTTTGAAGGTCAGTTCAATCGTCGGCAGGACGGCAACTACAACGCAGGCATCCTCACCTACGTGGAGCACATGACCGACGTCCGGGAGAACCGGATGGACGAAGCGTTTCGGTTCACCGCCCGCCGGTAGGACGGGCCGGAAGGCCGATCGCTGAGCGATCTCACCCAATCTCGGATCGACATTGGGCTAGTTGGCCGATACGGAACGGCCGATGGCTGCGGTTAGCGTGGAGGTACGGGATTGTCGGGCGTTTTCCCGCTGTTTCCCCCGGTTTTACCGAACGTCAAGGGTGTCCCTGGATGCACGTCTCTCACGCTGATCAGCCCGACTCGGCTGCCTCCGGCGCAGCCGGTGCTTTTGGCGCGTCCGGAGACCTGTTCGCCGAGCTCGGCACCCTGCATGTCCTGGGCGGAAAGCAGCGAAACCCCGCAGGCATGCGTGAGCTGGACACCCAGTGGTACGGCTACGGAAACGGCGTTGCCATCGAGTTGACCGACGGTTCGCCCGCCCCCGCCCACGAATGGCACTCCCGGCCGGGTACGTACGGACCGGACGATCCCATCCTGTTCAAGTCGGCCCAACTGGTCGGCGATCTCCTGTACGCCTGCAGCCAGACCGAGGCGATGATCTTCCGGTATCCGGACTTCGAGCTGCTGCACCACATCAGCCACCCGCTGTTCAATGACGTGCACCATGCGGTGCCGGGGCCGATGCTGGACGCCGCGTCCTCGACCGGTCAGGCCGGCTCGGTACCGGACACGGTGTGTGTTGCGGTGTCGGGGCAGGACGCGGTGATGGAGGTCAGCCTGGACGGGGAGCTTGTCGGCCTGTGGCGGGTCGACGGTCGGGATCACACCGGGTTGATCGATCAGACAAGGGACTACCGGATCAACACCAAACTCAAGCCGCACGCCTCCCACCCCAACTACCTCTTCCGCATGCCGGACGGCAAATTGTGGGTCAACCGGTTCGAGACGAGGGATGCGGTGCAGGTCGGGGACGTCTCCCGCCGTATCGGTATCGAGCGGGAGCGTTGCCACGACGGCGTGGTCCTTGACGGGCTCGTCCACTTCACCACCGTCGACGGCCATGTCGTCGCCGCCGACACCGAGACACTGGAGGTCGTGCGTGAGCAGCCGTTGTCGGGCAAGCGGGACGACGGCCTGCTCGGCTGGTGTCGAGGCCTGACGTTCATCGGCGATCACGCCGTCGTCGGGTTCTCCCGGATCCGCCATACAAAGGTCCGTGGCGCCCTCAGCTGGGTCAGGACCGGCTTCACCCATGCCGAGCCGACCCGCATCGCCGTCTACGACCGCAGGACCTGGGCGTTGGTCGACGAGGTCGACCTCGAGCCCGCCGGTTGCAACGCCGTGTTCTCCATCATCTCCGAGCAGCAGTCCGGCGGTCACGGTGGCTGAGATTCCGGAGTCCGACGACAAGACCACGAGGGCCGAAGAAGCCCTGCGCATCCTGATGGTCAGCGCCCGGTTCTCCCCGTTCGTCGGTGGGACCGAGATCCACACCGGTCGGGTCGCGTCCGAACTGGCCTCTCGCGGTCACCGGGTCACCGTGCTCACCACGGACCTCAACGGTTCGCTGCCCAGGACCGAGGAGATCGACGGCGTCGAAGTGGTCCGGATCCGGGCCTACCCCCGATCGAGTGATCTCTACTTCGCCCCCAGGATGCGGCAGTGGATTCCGACCAGGCCGTGGGATCTGGTCCACGTCCAGGGCTACCACACGGCCATCGCCCCGCTCGCCCTGCGGGTCGCCCAGGCCGAAGGCATTCCCACCATGCTCACCTTCCACAGCGGGGGTCACAGCTCACGGCTTCGGAATCTGCTGCGGCCGCTGCAGGTCGCTCTCCTTCGCCGCTACCTGGTGCGAACCGACGCACTGATCGGCGTCTCGAAGTTCGAGGCGGACCTGTTCAGCAAGCGCATGGGGATCGGGCCGGACCGCATCCAGATCATCCCGAACGGCACCGACCGCCCGGTACCGCAGGCCGACGGCTCAGCTGCTGATGCAACAGCAGCGGATGGGCCGACCGCCTCCACCCTGGCCGACAACCCGCTCACCAGCGGGTTCCACCCGGACGACCGGGTGATCCTCTCGGCCGGTCGCCTGGTTCGATACAAGGGTCATCACCGGATCATCAAGGCGATGCCGAAGATCCTTGCTGGCGAGCCGCGGGCCAGGCTGCTGATCCTGGGCGAGGGGCCGTACGAAAAGACGCTCCGCCGTCTGGTCGATCGGCTCGGGATCGAGGATCGGGTGACGTTCGACAGCGTGCCGTCAGCTCACCGGGATCGGCTGGACGACCTGTTTGCGTCCGCATCGGTGGCGGTTGTCCTCAGCGACTATGAGTCCCACGGCATGGTTGCCCATGAGGCGCTGGATGCCGGGCTGCCGCTGGTGGTCGTCGACCGCAGCGCGCTTGCGGAGATCGCCGCGTCCGGTTCGGCCAGGGCGGTACCGCCCCGGGCAACCAAGCATGAGGTTGCGGAGATCGTCCTGCGGTGCCTGACCGAGACCGCGGACGCATCATCGACCGTCACCCCCATCGGATCGGGCGGTCGTGGTGAGACGTGGTCCCGGATCACCGACCGCATCGAGGCCCTGTATCGCGACACGTTGGCACCCGACCGGGACCGGACGCGGCGCGGCAAGCAGGACACCGCTCCGGCGTCCGATCAGAATCCGGCCGACGGTCCGGCGACGAACACACCGAACCGCAGCGCGGTCTAAGCTGCGAGTCGGCCAGACCAATCCAGCAGGCAGCCATGCGGATCCTGTTCGTAACCGACTTCTATCATCCCTACATCGGCGGGGTGGAGATCCACGTCCGAACGTTGGCTCATGCGCTGGCCGATCGTGGCCACGACGTGGCGGTAGCCACCCTGCCGACCGCCGGTGACGTGCCCGAACGCACCGAGGACGGCCCGGTGACCGTCTACACGGTCGGTCATCTGGCCCAGCAGATCAACGCCCGTTTCTCCCATGCCGACCGACAGTGGGCCCCACCGTTCCCGGACCCGATCGCCATGACCGGCCTGCGCTCCGTGGTGCGGACTTTTGGCCCCGATGTCATCCACGGCCACGACTGGCTCGGCCGGTCCGTCCAACCGGCGTTGGTCGGTGGCGACGTTCCGCTGGTCACCACACTCCACTACTACACCAGGGGCTGCGCAAAGAAGACGATGTGGCGGAACGGTGCGGTGTGCGACGGGCCGGCACTTCGACGGTGCCTCAGCTGCGCAACCGATCACTACGGGGCTGTCCGGGGTGCTGCGGTGGCGCTCGGGGTTCGGGCCGGAGCCCGACTCGAGGACAGGCGGACCGACCGGTGGATCTCGGTGTCGGCTGCGACCGAGCGGCTCAGCGGTCTGGCAGACGAGCCGTCGTCCGCGGTGATCTACAACCCGATCCCGTCCGTTCAGGGCCGGCCGGCCACCGAGACCCCGCTGCCGGAGGAGTTGTCGGACAGGCCGTTCATGCTCTTTGTCGGCGACATCCGTCCCGAAAAAGGGGTCGCCGTCCTCGCCGACGCCGTCTCCCTGATGCGGGACCGGGGCGAACAGACGCCGCTGGTCACCGTCGGCGAGCGGATGAGCGCCGAGCTCGCCCTGCCGGACGGCACGTACGAGCTTGGCCCGGTGCCGAATCCGGTCGTCAAGGCGCTGTGGGCCAGGGCAACGATCGGCATCGTCCCGTCGCTGTGGCCGGAACCGTTCGGACTTGTGGCCATCGAGGCGATGGAGGCGGGGTGCCCGCTGATCGCCTCGGACGTCGGTGGACTGTCGGAGATCCTCGCCGAAGACCGGGGCACACTCGTCCCCCCGGGTGACCCCGATGCGCTGGCCAAAGCGATGATCGCGCTCCTGGCCGATGAGGATCGCCGCCGTGACCACGCCGAGCGAGCCCTCCGGTCGATGGACCGATTCTCGGTCGACCGGATCGTCGACCAGATCGAGGACACGTACCGCCGGATGGTGGCGGACCGATGACGGACGGAGCTGCGGTGCCCCCGCCCGCCGAGCGGGCGGAACGGACGCCGCCGGTGGCCTCGATCGTGGTGACCAACTACAACTACGAACGGTTCCTGGCCGATGCGGTCACGTCCGCGGTCGAACAGACGATTCCCTGCCAGGTCGTGGTGGTCGACGACGGTTCGACGGACGGTTCCGCCGCGGTGCTGGACCGGCTGGCGCAGTCGTTTCCGGAGTTGGTGATCATCCGCAACCGGAACGGCGGTCAGGCAGCGGCGATGAATGCCGGGTGGTCGGTGGCCACCGGCCCGATCGTCCTGTTCCTGGATGCCGATGACCGTCTGGTCCCGACCGCAGTGGCCCGGATCGCCGATCGGTTCGACGGCGACGCCGATGTCACCCGCTGCCTGTTCCGGTTGCAGTGGATCGACGCCGACGGTCGGGAGATCGACGGGAGTTTCCCCGCTGCGGGTCAGCCGTTGCCAACCGGCGATCTCCGGCAGCGGGTGTTGCGCAACCCGGACGACATCCCGTGGCAACCGACAAGCGGCAATGCGTTCCGTCGGTCGGCGCTTGCCCGGTTCATGCCCATCCCGGAACCGCCGTACCGCATCTCGGCCGACCACTACCTCTCGAACCTGTCCGCCCTGACCGGAGTGGTGGCGGCCATCGAGGCGCCGCTCGGCCACTATCGGGTGCACGGGGAGAACGCCGACCACCGGCAGGGGTTCGACCTGACTCGGGCGCGGTCGATCCTGGTGCGGACGGTCGAGACCCGGTTCCAGCTGATCGCCCACGGCGCCGCGCTCGGTCTGGAGACCCCGTCCGAACCCGACAGCTTCGTGTCTCTGACCAACAGTGCGATGCGCCTCGCCTCGCTCCGGGGCCGGGCGGCCCAGGGCGGGGGCGGGGGCCACCCGATCGCCGGTGACAATCGATGGTCCCTGATCCGGGCCGGTGTTCAGGCCGCCGTGAGCCGGGACGATCTGCCGCCCCACCGCCGGGTCATGGCCGCGTCCTGGATCATGGCGCTCGGGATTGCCCCGACGGCCGTTGTGCCGCGGCTGGCCGCCCTGGGTTTGACCCGCTGATGCGGGCGCTCAGGACGCCGACTCAGGTCCAGAAGGTCAGGAGCTCGTCCCGGCGAGCAGCCAGCGTGGTCAGGTAGCGGGTTGCGCTGCCGGCGTCGCCGGGTGTCCCGTCGGCGGCAGACCGCCGGGCGGCGGTGTACAGGGCTTTTTCGAGCCAGACGTGGGTGGTCACCAGCGGCACGAACCGCCGATCCAGGTGGAGGCGGGTCAGCGACTCGGCCACGGCATCGGCCGCCGCGGCCTGCGGTCGTCCGGCGATGAACGGGAAGGCGGTGAGCTCGTCATCGATCGAGGTGCTCTCCATGGCGAGGTGCAGCCAGTACTTGGTGAAGTACAGCTGATCGGCCCCGGCCGGTCCGGGACGGCCCGGTGTCCGCAGCGGGGTCAGCTCCCAATCGATGATGGTCAACCGATCGCCGTCGTCGTTGACAACAACGTTCCACGGGCCGAGGTCGTAGTGGCGTTGGGCCGTTGGGAACGGCACCCCGGCCAGATCGGCCGAACGCTCGGCGAGCGCGGCCTGTAGCGCATCGAGGTTCTCGGCCGGCCCGGTGATGGTCCGATACCGGTCGAACAGGTCGGTGACGTGTTCGGTGAACAGCTGGTCGGACCACGGCACCGGTTCCGCTGCGGTGGCCAGGGTGAAATCGTCGATGGTCGACAGCACTCGGTGCAACATCGGGACCCGACCGTTCGGCACCCGGTTGCCCAGGTCCGACGCGGTCCACCGTCCGGCGTAGCGTTCCCGGGTACCCCGCAGTCGGCCGACCTCGACGGTCGTCTCGATCTCCGGGAGCAGCCGCTCGGCGTTGGCCGCCCGATCCCCGTGCATCCGCATCCGCAGGTCACCGATGACGTCGGCCTCCGCATCGGCGTTGCCGTTGTACCGGGGGCGCGGGGAGAGTTTGGTGACGGTCGGCGAGTCGCCAGATTGATGATCGAGGTCGACCAACACCGCCCGGCTGCCCTCGTCGTGGCCGCTGGTCATGAGGACCGGTGGCGGCTCGGCCCCATCGGAGGTGTTCGGCCGGTGCCCGCCCCGGGACGCGATGACCAGACCGTGCGTTGCGCCGCCGACGACGGCCGCCAGCATGGGTATCGATGCCGCCACCGACACCGCGTTGGAGACGGCGGAGATCACCAGCCGATGGCCGAACCGGCGAAGCCGACCGGCGGTGCCCGCCACCGGCGGTGGGGGTGCCAACAGCCAGCCGATGGCGTCCGATCGATCGAGCGACACATACCGCTTGGCCTCAGCGAGGTTCGGGGTGACCAGATAGTGGGCACGTGGTTCGAACCCCGCAGCCCGCAGCGCCCGGATCCGTTCGAGCCGTGATCGCCACCCCCGGTCAAGCTTGACGACGACGGTTGCCGCGTCGGCCGCAAAGGCCACCGCCGATTCCACCGCCGCACCCGGCCAAACGACCACCAGGTCCGGCGGCGGGAGTTCGGCGGGGATGGTGTTGAGGTCGACCGAGACGTGGGCCGCCCAGCCATCGGCGACAAGGGGATGCTCCTCGTTCGATTCCGCGCCCGATTCCGCTCCTGATTCTTGGCCCGATTCCGCGTCCGGCTCCCGAGTATCGGCCGCGGTGGTGGTTTGCCGCTCGCCGACGAGCAGCACATGGGTGACCGGTTGCGACGACGCGCCGGGCAGCAGAAACCGCCAATCGGCCCGCCGGCTGAGGCCCCACTGGTCCGATGCGCCCGATGTCATGGTCTCCGAATCTAGCGCCAGGGGTCCGGACACCCTGGGGAATGTCCCCATCGGTCCTGGGCCCGATTCCCGACAAAGGCATGGCATCCTGGGATACGTGCTTTTGGGAGGAGACGGCGTCGAGTCTGCGGAGCAGTCCGACCCATCCGACGCAACAAACAGAGGCAACTCGGCGGGGGTCAGCACCGTGGTGCTCACCCCGCACCGTTCGCCCGTGCCGTGGCGGGAGCTGTGGGACCGGCGGGAGCTGCAGGGGTTCCTGGTCTGGCGTGAGCTGAAGGTCCGCTACAAGCAGACCGCCATCGGTGCACTGTGGGCGTTGTTCCAGCCGCTGGTGGCGATGGCCATCTTCTCGGTGATCTTCGGTCGGCTGGTCGGGGTGGACAGCGGCGGTGTCTCGTATCCGAGCTTCGCCCTGTGTGGCCTGGTGATGTGGATCTTCTACGCCAACGCTCTCGGCCAGGCCAGCAACAGCCTGGTCGACAACGAGGCGCTGCTCTCCAAGGTCTACTTCCCCCGCCTGATGCTGCCGGTTGCGCCGGTCCTTGCCGGCCTGGTGGAGATGGCCATCGGCACGATCCTGGTGATGTTGGTGGTCGCAACGGAGCGGAACCCGCTGTCGCTGCGGCTGCTGGCCATCCCGCTGCCGGTGGTGATGATCGTTGCGTCCGCCATCGGCTTCGGCCTTGTCCTCTCCGCGATGAACGTGCATTTCCGGGACGTGAAATACGCAGTGCCGTTCATGCTCCAGGTGTGGATGTTCGCATCGCCGATCGTGTACTCGGCGGACACCATCCCCGACGCCTGGCGGCCGGTCTACGCCCTCAACCCGGTCTCCACCGCCGTCTCGATATTCCGCTGGTCGGTGCTCGGTTCCCCGTTCCCACCGGTTGCCGCGGTGGTCACCTCGCTGATCGTGACGGCCGGTGTCCTGGCCGGTGGGGTCATGATCTTCAACCGGGCTGAGGGGACCTTCGCCGATGTCGTCTGATCGACCCGGGGGGTCGTCCGCGCCGGCAATCGACGCCCGCTCGGTCTCCAAGCGGTATCTGCTGGGGGAGCGGGAGCAGTACGGCGCCCTGCGGGACGTGCTTGCGTCCGGGTTCAAGCGGAAGACCAGGGGCGGCCGGGAGGAGCTGTGGGCGCTCCGGGATCTCTCGTTCACCGTCGACGAGGGTGAGGTCCTCGGGGTCATCGGCCGCAACGGGGCCGGCAAGTCGACCCTGCTGAAGGTGCTGTCCCGCATCACCAGCCCGACCGAGGGGGAGATCCGGATCCGCGGTCGGATCGGGTCGCTGTTGGAGGTCGGTTCGGGATTCCATCCGGAGTTGACCGGCGTGGAGAACGTGTTCCTCAACGGCGCCATCCTGGGGATGAGTCGGGCCGAGATCCAACGGAAGCTGGACGAGATCCTGGCGTTCGCCGAGATGGAGCAGTTCGCGTCAACCCCCGTCAAGCACTACTCGGTCGGGATGTTCATGCGGTTGGCGTTTGCCGTTGCCGCCCACCTGGAGTCCGAGATCCTGATCGTCGACGAGGTCCTGGCGGTCGGCGACGCCCGGTTCCAGGAGAAGTGCCTGTCGAAGATGGGCGAGGTCGCCCGGAGTGGCCGTTCCGTCCTGTTTGTCAGCCACAACCTGGAGGCAACGGTCGCCCTGTGTGACCGGGGCATCCTGCTGGAACGGGGCAAGCTGCTGTTCGACGGGCCGACCGCCGACGCGGTCGAGCAGTACCGGCGGCTGGCCGGGGTCAGCACCCGGTCCGGGGACGAGATCACGCTCGACGACGAAAAACGACAGGGAACCGGCGAGGCCCGGTTCCAGGCCATCACGATCAATCCGGCTCTACGCAATCCGGCTTCCGGCAATCCGGCTTCCGGCGATACCGGTCGTCCCGGGACGGACGCAACATCCTCGGCCATCGGCAGTGGTGCACCGCTGGTGCTGGAACTCGGGGTCGACGCGCGGGAAGCGGTCGACATCTCGTCGGTCGGTCTGACATTCAGCACCGAGGCGGGTCTGCTACTGCTGAACCTGGACTCCGCAGACGGTGGGGCCGCCCCGCTCCGTCTGGGACCGGGGGAGACCACGCTGCGGGTCACCATCCCCAGCCTCCGGTTGGCTCCCGGTCGCTACCGGCTCGGGCTTCGGTTGGCCAACCCGGTCACCACCCGGTTGGGTTCCGGTGCCATTGATCTGCTTGACCCGGCGGTCGTGCTGCAGCTGGACGAGCAGGCCGATCGACCCTCGGGCAGCGATGCCGATTCCGATCACACCGTGCTGAAACCGTGCACCACCGGTGCCGGACCGCTGATCACCCAGGGGGCGGGCAGTGTGGTGCAGGGGGAGATGACCCTCCAGATCCTGGACCGCTGAGCGGTGCCCCGCGGGGGCATGGCCGGCCGACGAGCGTCCTGCGGCGGGCTCAGATGTGGAGCGGGTGACCCAGCGCGCTCAGTGCGGCCTCGGCGAAGCCTTCGCCGACGGTGGGGTGGGCGTGGATGGTGTCGGCGATGTCCTCCAGCCGGGCCCCCATTTCCACCGCAAGGCCGAACGCTGCGGCCAGCTCGGCAACACCCTGCCCGACGGCCTGTATCCCGAGCACAAGATGATCCTCGGCGCGGGCCACCACGCGGACGAACCCACTGTCCGCGTTCAGGGTCATCGATCGGCCGTTTGCCGACAGCGGGAACGTGCCGACCGTGCTGTCGCCGTGGACGTCGGCGGACGCCGCGGCCTCGTCGGGGCTCAGCCCGACCGTGACGATCTCGGGGTCGGTGAACACGATGGCCGGGATGGCCACCGGATCGAAGGCCGCCGGGCGACCGGCGATCGCCTCGGCCACCACCTCGCCCTGCTTCATCGCCCGGTGGGCCAGCATCGGCTCACCGGTGACGTCGCCGATGGCCCACACATCGCGCATCGACGTCCGACACTGGTCGTCCACGGCCAGGAACGGCCCGTCCATCGTCAGCCCCAGGTCCTCAAGGCCGAAACCCCGGAGCACGGGCCGCCGTCCGACGGTTACCAGGATCTTGTCGGCGGCGAGCGTCCGCTCCGCGCCGTCCCGGGTGGTGACCGTCAAACCGTCCGCCGTCACGCCGGTCGCCAGGGTGGCGGTCAGCACCTCAACGTCGAGGGACCGGAGGCTGCGGCCGACCGGCCGGGTCAGCTCCCGGTCGTAGATCGACAGCACGTCGTCCTCGGCCTCAACGACGGTCACCGAGCTGCCCAGCTTGGCGAACGCCGAGCCGAGCTCCAGCCCGATGTAACCACCGCCGACCACAACCAGCCGGTCCGGGACCTCGGTCAGGGCCAGGGCCTCGGTCGAGGAAATCACGTCGACGCCGCCGTCCGTCCCGAAGGGGATATGGGGGAGTGCGGTCGGCGCCGATCCGGTGGCGATGACCAGGTGGTCAGCCCGGATGGTCACGTCCCCGTCCGCCGTGGCGACGACCACGCGCTTGCCGTCAATGACGGTGCCCGTGCCTTCGATCACCCGGGTGCCCACCTTGGCCAACAGCCCGGCGACCCCCTGGTTGAGCCTGCCGACGATGCCGTCTTTCCACGCCATCGTCTTTGCCAGGTCGACGGTGGGTTCACCGACCGAGATACCCAGTGGTGCCGCGGTGGCCTGCTGTACCGCAATCGCAAACTCGTCGGCGGCGTGGATCAGCGCCTTGGACGGGATACACCCGACGTTCAGGCAGGTGCCGCCCATCGGTTGTGGGTCCACTACGACCGCGTCAAGTCCAAGCTGCCCGGCCCGGATGCCGGCCACGTAGCCGCCGGGTCCACCGCCCAAAATCAGGACACCGGTCTGTTCGGTCCGCTCGGTGCTCATGGCTGATCCACGAACAGCAGGGCCGGTTGTTCCAGGGAGCGTTTGACGGCCTGGACGAAGTTGGCCGCGTCCCAACCATCGATGACTCGATGGTCGAAGGAGGAGGACAGGTTCATCATCTTGCGAGGGACAAACGCCCCGTCCACCCACACCGGGGCGGTGGTCATTTTGTTCACCCCGATGATCGTGGTCTCCGGTTTGTTGATGACCGGCGTTGAGACCAGGCCGCCGAGCGATCCGAGGCTGGAGATCGTGATGGTCGACCCCGTCAGGTCCTGTGGACCTGCGGTGCCGGTCCTGGCCGCATCGGCCAGTGCACCGATCTCCGCCGCCGCCGACCAGATGGTGTGGGTCTCGGCGTGGCGGAGTACCGGAACGACCAGCCCGGCGTCGGTCTGGGCGGCGATGCCGACGTGGACGCCGCCGAACAGCCGAAGGGTGTCCGTCCCGCTCGGCCCAGCGGCGCCGCCGGAGTTGGAGCCGTCGCCGACCTCCTGGTCGATGACGTGGGCGTTCATCTGGGGAAAGTCCGGCAGGCGGTTGACCAGGGCCCGAACAAGGAACGGCAGGAGCGTCAGCTTCGGTTGGCCCTCTGTCCGGTTCTCGTTGAGCGTGGCCCGCAGGTCTTCCAGGGCCGTCATGTCCACCTCTTCCACGTAGGTGATGTGGGGGATGGTGGACATCGACGAGACCATCTGTCTGGCGATGCGTCGTCGGACACCGACGATCGGCTGGTCGTCGACCCGCTCGTCCGCCGCCCGAATGCCGGCGCCACCGCTGACGGCCCTGGCGTGGCCCGCGCCCGTCGAGCCCGAGGTGAACACCGCGTCCAGGTCTTCGTGGGTGATCCGACCGGCCGGGCCGGTTCCGGCCACGGTCCGCAGGTCGATCCCGGCGTCTCGGGCCCGACGCCGTACCGCAGGAGTGGCGGTCGGCCGCCGGCCCTCCGGCCGGGGCGCCGGCCGGGGCCCGGCGTTGATCGGTCGAGGGGTGGTCGTCGACGTTGCGGGCCCCGACGGTGCAGCGGGCTGAGCCTGGCGCTCCAGGGCCGCCTCGATGACCGCCGCATTGGCCGGTTCTGCCGTTGGTGACGCCGTCGAGCCCGGCGCCGGTCCTCCGGTTGTGGTCCCGCTGACACCGGTTCCGTCCGCCACCTCGGCGTCGACGGTCTCGTCACCGTCGCCTTCGACCTGCAGGGTGAACAGGGGCGAGCCGACCAGCAGTATCTCGCCGACCCCGCCGTTCAACGCACCGACCACGCCGTCAACCGGAGCCGGCACCTCGACGGTGGCCTTGTCGGTCATGACCTCGGCGATGATCTGATTGCGCAACACCTCTTGACCTTCGGCGACCGACCAGGAGACCAGCTCGACCTCGGCGATGCCTTCACCGACGTCCGGGACCTTGATCGTCAACCGGCCCATCAGTACGCCACCACCTTCCGCATGGCCTCCGCCACCCGGTCCGGCCCCGGGAAGTACACCCACTCCAAGCTGACCGGGTATGGCGTGTCGTAGCCGGTGACCCGGGTGATCGGCGCTTCCAGATGGTCGAAGCACCGTTCCTGGACCTGAGCGGACAGTTCGGCCCCGAACCCGCTGGTCCTGGTGGCCTCGTGCACGATCACACAGCGTCCGGTCTTCTCCACCGACGAGACGATCGTGTCGACGTCGAGGGGCATGAGGGTCCGCAGGTCGATGATCTCGGCATCGATGCCGGTCTCGGCGGCTGCAGCCTCCGCCACGAATCGAAGTGTGCCGTAGGACAGGATCGTCAGGTCGGATCCCGGGCGGACGATCTCCGCTTTGCCGAGCTCGGTCCGGTAGTACCCCTCGGCCACCGTGCCAAGCTCATGCCGGGACCACGGTTGGATCGGCCGGTCGTGGTGCCCGTCGAACGGTCCGTTGTACAGCCGCTTCGGCTCCAGGAAAATCACCGGGTCCGGATCCTCGATGGCGGCGATCAGCAGGCCCTTGGCGTCGACCGGGTTTGAGGGGATCACGGTCTTGATGCCCGCCACGTGGGTGAAGAGGGCCTCGGGGCTCTGGGAGTGGGTCTGACCGCCCCGAATGCCACCACCCACCGGCATCCGGATCACCATCGGTGCGGTCAGTTCACCGGCGGACCGCGACCGCAGCCGGGCCGCCTCGGAGACGATCTGGTCGTAGCCGGGGTACATGTAGTCGGCGAACTGGATCTCGGCCACCGGCCGCAGCCCGTAGGCCGCCATACCGACGGCGGCGCCGACGATGCCGCTCTCGCTGATCGGTGTGTCGAACGATCGGTGTTTGCCGAACTCCTGCTGGAGGCCTTCGGTGCAGCGAAACACCCCGCCGAAGAACCCGGCGTCCTCACCGAAGGACACCACCCGTTCGTCCCTGGCCATCATGACCGCCAGCGCATCCCGGATGGCCTCGATCATCGTCATCGAACGGGTGTCGGTCATCAGTACCCCACCTCCTGGCGCTGCTCGACCAGGTGGGGTGGCATCTCGGCGTAGACGTGGCGGAACATCTCGACCGGGGAGAGGTCCGAGCTGCCGAGCGTGCCCAGCTTCTCCGCCTCGGCCACCGCCGTGTCCACCGTTGTGCGGCACTCGTTCCGCAGCGCTTCGACGTCGCTGAGTGTTGTGGCCCCTTCACCGATGAGGTGTTCGGTGAGCCGGTCGATCGGGTCGCCGAGCGGCCACGCCTTTGCCGCCTCGATCGGTCGATACTTGGACGGGTCGTCGGAGCTGGAGTGGGACGCGGCCCGGTAGGTGACCCACTCGATGAGGGTGGGGCCGTGCCCGGCCCGGGCCCGGTCGGTGGCCCACCGGGTTGCGGCGTATCCGGCCAGCAGGTCGTTTCCGTCGACCCGAAGGGTGGCGATGCCGTAGCCGATGCCCCGCTGGGCGAACGACGCGTTTGTCCCGCCGGCGATGCCCTGGAAGCTGGAGATGGCCCACTGGTTGTTGACCACGTTGATGATGGACGGCGGCTGGTAGACCGAGGCGAACACCAGCGCAGAGTGGAAGTCGTTCTCCGCGGTGGCCCCCTCGCCGGTCCACGCCACGCCGAGGACCCGCTTGCCCTGGATGGCTCCCGCCATGCCCCACCCGACGGCCTGGATCAGCTGGGTGGCCAGGTTGCCGGAAATCGAGAAGAACCCGTGCTCTGGCACGGAGTGCAGGACGGGGAGCTGGGAACCCTTGAGGCGATCCCCGGAGTTTGAGAGCACCTGGCAGGTCATCTCGAACAGCGAGTGACCGTTTGCCACAAGCAGGCCACCCTGCCGGTAGGTCGGGAAGTGCATGTCCAGACCAGGCCCGTAGCCGGGGGAGTCGAGGTCGACGGCCATCGCCGCCGAAACCGCAACGGCCTCCTCGCCCATCGAGCGCATGGCAAACGCCGCTTTACCCTGCCGCTGGAGAAGCATGAACTGTTCCTCGATCAGGCGGGTGGTGATCATGTGGCGCAGTGCGGTCCGCTTCGTGTCGGTGTCCAGCCCCGGATCCCACGCCCCGCCGGGGATCCCGTCGTCGTCCAACACCCGGATCATGGTGGTTGCCAGGTCGTAGGTGTCGGGCGCGGCGGCGGACGGTCTCGGCCGTGGCGCTTCGTCGACCGGGGGAATGGCCAGGAAGGAGAAGTCCGGGTCTTCACCCGGGCGGGCTGCCGGTTCCGGCACATGGAGACGCATTTCGATCTCGGACATCGCAGTTCCCATCGCTCGGAACGGGTCTGGCGTGAGGACCAATCCCACGTTGCTGGCTGGTGGTGTGAGACGGGGCTCTTGAGGAGTATGTCGCTGCGTTCGACAGCTGGTCAACACGGTCGAATATAATTCGAACAAAGGCTCTCTTATTATCTTTTAGTTCGGACCAGGTGTTCGAAATCGGTTGAATTGCGAACGGTTTGACAGGCCTGATCGATTCGATCGGCGGAAGTGTTTGGAGGAGTACGGATGGGAACGGAGCAAGCGCCGGCCAACGCCGGCGGGCTGGACACCAGCGACCTTGTGCTGGTGAGGGAGTTGCAACGGGACGCCCGCCAGACCAACCGGGCGCTGGCCGAGGCGGCCGGGCTGGCCCCGTCAACCTCACTCGGGCGGATCCGGGACCTCGAGGAGCGGGGTGTGTTCACCGGATTCCACGGCCATGTCGATCTGAGCTCGCTCGGCCGTGGCCTGCAGGCGTTGGTTTTTGTCCGGCTGCAGCCGAAGAGCGACGAGATCATCTCCCGGTTCAGCGAACATGTCTGGGCCCTACCGGAGACGATCGGCCTCGACCTGATCACCGGGCTGGAGGATCTGATCATCCACCTCGCCGTGGCCGATGCGGAGGCGCTGCAGCGGGTGGTCCTGAACGAGATCAGCAGCTTCCCCGGTGTCTTCGACGAGCGGACCTCCCTGCTGTTCCAGTCCCGTCGCAAGACCGTGATCGAGCCGATCTGAGCGGTCCGTCGGACCCCGGAGCGTTTCGCTAGTCCGGGCCGGTGCGGGCGATCGTCAACAGCCGGTCGAGGTCCAGCTCGGACTCGAGCTGGTCGGCCCATTCGTCGAGGGCGTCGTCCACCGCCTGCTCGTAGCTGCTTGCGCCGAAGCGGCCCCCGTCGACCACCGCCGAGAGGTAGGCGGCCCGGAAGCCGTCGCTGCTGAATATGCCGTGGAGATAACTGCCGGCGACCAGGCCGTCTGCCGAGGTCGCCCCGGCAGGGCCGTCCTCGAGCTGCAGCCACGGGCGTTCGGTGTCCGGTCCGTCGGTCCGGCCGACGTGAATCTCGTATCCCGCGATCTCGGTGTCCGACCCGACGTGCCGGCCGGTGACCGGCCTGGTCACCTTCTCGCCGGTGAGGACCGTGTGAACGTCGAGCAGGCCAAGTCCGGCCACCCTTTGCGGAGGACCCTCCACTCCGTCGGGGTCCTCGATGGTCCGGCCAAGCAGCTGATACCCGCCGCAGAGCCCCAGCACCGGCCGCCCCCGCCTGACGTGGGCCGCGATGTCGATGTCCCAACCCTGGTCGCGCAGGAACGCAAGATCGGCGATCGTCGCCTTGCTCCCGGGCAGGATGATGAGGTCGGTCTCGCCGATCGGTTTGCCCGGCGGGACCATGGTCACCGACACGTTCGGTTCGAGGCGGAGCGGGTCGACGTCGTCGAAATTGGCGATCCGGCTCAGCATCGGCACGGCGATCCGCAGCGGCGCCGATCGGTCGCCCGCCCGTCGCGCCGGCTGCTCCAGCTCAACGGCGTCCTCGGCCGGCAAAGCGGCAAGCGCCGGACACCAGGTCACCACCCCGAGGGACGGCCAACCGGTCCGCGCCTCGATGTCGGTGATTCCCGGGCCGAACAGGCCAACGTCACCCCGGAACTTGTTGATCACAAACCCCCTGATCAGTGCCCGGTCCTCTGCGCTCAGCACCACGTTGGTGCCGACGAGGGAGGCGATGACCCCGCCGCGGTCGATGTCACCGGTGATTATCACCGGCACACGGGCGGCCGAGGCGAAGCCCATGTTGGCGATGTCACCGTGCCGCAGGTTGGTCTCGGCCGGGCTGCCCGCACCCTCGACGACAACCAGGTCGGCGTCGTTGCCGATCTTGTCGAAGCTCTCCAGGACCGGGATCATGAGCCCGTCACGATCGACGGTGAAGCGGGATGCGTCCAACTTGCCGACAACCGACCCCTGGACCACCACCTGGGACCCGCGGTCGGATTCGGGTTTCAGCAGGACCGGATTGTGGTGGACCGACAGGGGCACGCCGGCTGCTCTGGCCTGGAGTGCCTGGGCTCTGCCGATCTCGCCGCCGCCGGGGACCGCAGCCGCGTTGTTCGACATGTTCTGCGGCTTGAACGGCTGGACCGAGAGTCCCCGTCTGGCATACGCCCGGCACAGGCCGGCCACCAACACCGACTTCCCGGCGTTGGAGTTCGTGCCCTGGATCATCACCGACGCCGCTGGCATTCCCGGAGTGTACGGCGGCCGAGCGGTTGCCGGTGCCGGCCTGGTTTTGCGCCCGGGGCCGCGGTTCGCCAGTAGCGTTGCCACCATGAGCTTGGGGATTGCGGACCGCTGGTTCGACCGGCGGGCGCTGGACGACGGGGTGACCCTGCTGTGGGAGCCACACGTCGTCCCGCTCATGCAGTGCAACATCTGGCACGTCCGGGGATCGCGGCGGGACCTGATCATCGACACCGGCATGGGAGTGGCCAGCCTCGTCGACTCGGCCCAGGATCTGCTCGGGCGGCCCGTCACCGCGGTGGCCACCCACAGCCATGGCGACCACATCGGTTCCCATCACGAGTTCGACGGCTCCCGGGACCCGGGGGACGAGGTGGTGATCCATCCGAGCGAAGCTCGCTATCTGGCGCGACCGTCACTCGACTCGCTCGACATTTCCGAGGCGTGGGGCGATGAGGGGATCGAACTGCTCCGGCGATCCGGGTACGAGGTGGACTTTCAGTACTTTGTCACGGCGCTGCCGGCCGGTATGGCCCTGGAGGGATTCCGCCAGAAGCCGGCCCCGGTGTCCCGCCACATCGACGAGGGGGATGTGTTGGATCTGGGCGACAGGCGGTTCGAGGTGCTTCACCTGCCGGGCCACTCGCCGGGTTCAATCGGGCTGTGGGAGTCGGCCACCGGGACCCTGTTCTCCGGTGACGCCGTCTACGACGGACCACTGCTTGACGAGTTCGACGACTCCGACATCGGGCAGTACTGCGCAACGATGGAACGACTCTTGGATCTGCCGGTTCGGGTGGTCCACGGCGGCCACGACCCCAGCTTCGGTCGAGATCGTCTGCGGGAGTTGGCCTCCGACTACCTGACCCGGCGCCGGAGCTGACCGGGTTGCGGGCCGTCCGGCGCTTCCGGCGTCGGTTCGCTCAGCCCAGTCGATCCCGGGCGGTCTTCCAGAAGTCGGCCGCGACCGTCACCGGGTCGACGTCGGCCGGGAAGTCCGACAGCTTCAGGATCGCCCCGGTGAACGATGGTGCGTTCCAGGCAGGGTCCGCTGCGTCGACACCGATTCGATCGGGGTACCAGATGCTGAGGTAGAGGTACGGCTCGTCGATGCTGTGATCCCCCGGCGATGCGCCGTAGCTGCCCCGGTGGTCCTCGTCGCCGACCTCGATCGCCGGATCGAAATGGCCCGGCCACAGCTGCGGCCGACTCGGGTCGACGGATGCGTCGTCGGCCCGCACCACTTCCAGGGCGGCAAAGGCCATACCGAACCAGTCGCCGAGGAACCTGCTGGCCTCCTCGGTCACCGTCAGTGCCTCGTCCGGGTCACCAGCCTCCGGCGAGTCGTGCTCGGCGGCCGTCTCCGTGTCGATCGTCGTACCGAGGAAGTCCGCCGCCGCCTGCAACGTGGTGATGGGGCTGACCCGAACCTGTTCGGCCTGCTGGTGTACCAGGTTGGTTCCCGCAACCCGGATCTGGTTGTCCGCACCTGCGGTGTCGGCGAAGAACGGGGTACCGAAACCGCCCAAGGTGTAGCGGAGACCGAACTTGCCGTTGGCGGCATGACGGGCCGGGGCGATCACGTACACCCCGAGCCGGTGGAGGGCCAACCGGGTGGCGGTCAGGTCCGCAGGTGGCTGGGGGAGGCGTCGTTCGCCGCCAAGCCAGTTTGTCGCGGCCCACCGGGCGAGCTCCGGATCATCGGCGGTGATCGCCGACCAGTCGGTGCCGCCGTCGAGACCGGTAGGCAATACCAGGGTGTTGTCGCCGGCTCCGGCTCGGTCGACAGGATCGTCGGCGAAGAACGGTTCGGTGGTGATTGCCGGCGGGGACGGCTCAAGAACCCGGGCGAAAAACCCGGGGCCGAGTTTGGCCTGAGCCTCGGCTCTGGCGTTCCGGACCTCGGACGAGTTCGCAGGTGATTCCGCATCTGAGTTCATGTGTTGGCTAACCCCCGGTGGTGATCGGCTGTTCCGCTTCGTTGCGGCCGGCGTCGGCCTCGGCGTCGCCGAGTCCGCAGTCAGGTATAGCGTCGGCTGTCACGGTTCGTCCACGTGCCGTATTCTCGGCAGATGCCAGAAATGATGAGGGCCGGTCAGGTGGTCGGCGTGAACGACATCCGCTGTGTCGAAACCGAGATTCCGCCCGTCGGCGAGGACCAGATTCTGGTGAGGACCAAGATGGCCTCGATCTGTGGCTCGGACCTGCACGTGGTGTGCCACGGCGCCGGGATGCCCGGCGAGTTGCCATGCAAGCACGGCTATCCCGGGCACGAGGGCATTGGCGAGGTGGTGCAGTCCAACCATGCCGGGGTGGCCGAGGGAACCAAGGTGCTGTGCTTCCCGTTTGCCGGCGACTCGGAGGGTTTCAGCGAGTATCAGCGGATGGGCGGGCAGTACGTGCTGCCGCTGCCGGACGGCGATGTGCCCGAAGAGCAGCTGCTGATGGCCCAGCAGTTGGGAACCGTGATCTTCGCCGCTCGGCAACGTCCGGTCGATCTGGTCGGGAAGACGGTGCTGATCCTGGGGCAGGGGTCCGCCGGTCTGTTCTGGACCTACTGGTTGAAACGCAACGGCGCCACCCGGGTGATCGCCGCCGATCTTTCGGACGTCCGGCTCGCCGTCTCCGAACAGTACGGGGCCGACGTGACGATCAACGTCGGTGAGGCTGACCTTGGTGAGGCGGTCGCCGATCTGACCGACGGTGGGCCGGAGTACCTCGTCGAGGCCGTCGGGCGCCGGGAGACGCTGTTCCAATCAATCGAGTTGGTCCAACCCGGCGGCGAGCTGATGTGGTTCGGTCTGCCGGACACGGACGACAGCGTCCAGATCAGCTTCTCCAAGTTTTTCCGGAAGCGGTTGAGCGCCTCCAGCACCTACGGTGCCCAGGACGAGGGTGACGCGGTGTCGTTTCGCACGGCGCTCGATCTGATCGCTGGCGGGCACATCGACGTTTCACCGCTTCTGTCCCACGTGTACCCCATCGACGAGATCGACACAGCGTTCCGGGTGGCCAACGATCCGGTACCGGACGGTGCGCTCAAGGTGAGCGTGAGTTTCTAGACCGGGCCGCTCGCTCAGACCAGGAGCGCGCGGGGCCACTCGCTCAGACCAGGAGCGCGTCGGCCATCACCTCGACCAGGGCCGGGCCGGGGTGGGCCAGCGCGGTGCTGATGCTCTGGTCCAGCTCCGCCGGGTCGGTCACCCGGATTCCCCTGGCGCCGCAGAGTTCGGCGAAGGCCGCAAAGTCCGGGTTGTGCAGCGACGTCTGCCACACCTCCCACTTGGCTGCCCGCTGCTCCTTGGAGATCTTGCCGAGTTCGCCGTTGTTCAGCAGCACGTGGGTCAGGTTCATGCCGTACTTCACCGCGGTGGTCAGCTCCATGGCGTACTGGCCGAAGCCGCCGTCGCCGCTGACGCTGACCACCGGCCGGGTGTCACCGACCGCGGCCCACGCCCCCATGGCTGCGGGAAAGCTGAAACCGATGGAACCGAGGTAGCCGGACATCAACAGATCCTGGTTGCCGGACACCTCGAAGTATCGGCCGAAGGAGTAGGTGTTGTTGCCGACGTCGACGGCCAGCACCGCATTGTCGGGGACCAGTCGGGTGAGTGCGGCCATGACCGCAGCAGAACCGATGCCCTGGCCGGCGTCATCTGCGAGTCTGCGAGCCTTCTCCGCCTGCCAGATCTCCTGCCGCTCGGCGATTTCGTCACGAATCGAGGGGGCGGCAGTGACGGTGCGGCCGTCGAGGCGCTCGAGCAGTTGTACCGCCGTGACCCCGACGTGGCCTTGGATCGGTAGCTCGACGGGGTGGAAGCGGCCGAGGGACATCGGGTCGTAGTCGACCTGAATGAGTGGTTTGTAGTCGGCGATGCCGGTGTGGTTGGCGAAGCTGGCGCCGAAGACCAGGACGAGGTCGCTCTCGTTCATGAACCAGCTGGCGACCGGAGTCCCCGATCGGCCCATCACCCCACACCCCAGCGGGTGCCCATCGGCGATGAGGCCTTTTGCTTTGAACGTGGTGGCGACCGGTGCGTTCAGCCGGTCGGCGAGGGCGGTGACCTCCTCCATCTGACCTCGGGCGCCGTTGCCGACGATGATCATCGGCCGGCTGGCGGCCGTCAGCATCTCGACGGCTCGGGTCAGGTCCGCATCTGATGGACTGATCAGGCGGGAGCCGACGCGGCCGCTCGGTCCTCCGGCCGGGGTGCCCTCCGCCACCGGTTGGTGCTGGACCTCGTCCGGCAGGATCAGATGAGCGACGTCGCGTTCGACGATTGCGGTTTTCATGGCGAGGGTTGCCAGCTCAGCGTGGTTCGAGCCGGTGTTCACCGTCTCGCTGAACCGGGCGACCCCGGCGAACGCCGCCTCCAAGTCGGTGTCTTGGAATGCACCTCGACCCCGGACGTTTGATGGCACCTGGCCGGAGATGGCCAGGACCGGCGCCCGGTCCTCTTTTGCGTCGTACAGGCCGGTGAGGAGGTTGGTGGATCCGGGGCCGGCGATGCCGAAACAGCCGGCCGGCACGCCGGTGAGCTTGCCGTATGCGGTCGCGGCGAATGCCGCTGCGCCCTCGTGGCGGATGCCGATGTAGGTCAGGTCTCCTCGGGCCTCGGCTTTGCGCATGGCGTCGGCGAATCCAAGGTTGGAGTGGCCGACCATGCCGAACACGTGGGTGAGGCCCCAGTTTGTCAGCGTCTCCACCAGCACGTCGGACACGGTGCGGACCGGTTCCGGTTCCGGCGGGATGGAGGCGTAGACACCGTCGTCGCGGACCTCGGTGGCGAAGCAGTCCGGTGCGTCGGAGAACCCGGATGGTGGTTGCCCGTTGATGGGGGAGTAGTCGTACCCGTGCCATGGGCAGCGAAGCCAGCCCTTCTCGATCGACCCTTCACCAAGCGGTCCGCCCTGGTGGGGGCATGCGTTGTCGATGCAGCCGAACTGACCGTTGTGGTGGCTGACCGCGAAGGTCCTGGTGCCGATGGCGACGGTCTTCACCCGACCCTCCTCCAGTTCACCGATGGTGAGGATCCGATGCCACCGGTTGCGCTCGTCCGGGGACGGGGCGTCGGTGGACGGGGTGGGGCTGTCGCTTCTGCCGTAGTCGGTTGCGGTGCTTTCCGCGGTTGCGGTGCTGTCGTCGGTTGCGGTGCTGTCCTCGGCCATGTTTCAGTCCTCTCCGAGCAGCGGGATGACGGCGGCAGGAAACCCGCCCGTGGCGATCGGTCCCCGACTGGGACGAATACCGAGCCGCCATGATCCGCCAAGGCAAGTGCCTGATCAGCATCGACATCGACCGGTGGGGACCGATCGCCACGGGCGGGTTTCCTGCCGCCGTCATCCCGCTGCTCGGAGAGGACTGAACCATGGCCGAGGACAGCACCGCAACCGACGACAGCACCGCAACCGCGGAAAGCACCGCAACCGACTACGGCAGAAGCGACAGCCCCACCCCGTCCACCGA
>JBCCGJ010000003.1:0-56184 GCA_039029335.1 Actinomycetota bacterium
CGCCATGACCAGGTCGGCGACGTCGGTGATGAACCGGGCGCCCATGAGGCCGAACACGGCCATGCGGCTCCGGAGGAGCAGGGCGACAAGCAGCCCGAGGCCGACGCCGATGTTGCGATTGGCGTAGAGCCCGACCGCGAAGTTCGAATCGTCGTTGACCACCAGGTCGGGGAATTGGTTGGACGAGTCGATATGGGCGAGCGCACCGAACAGCAGGGCCGCAAGCAGGTGGAGGCCGGCGATGACGATCACGGAGCGTGGGAGGTTCTGGTTCACGAAGCGGTTCTGCCTTCCGGTCGGCACCGACACCATCGGGTCGGGTGATGGTATTTCCGATACAACGTGTAGCTCTTCGGGGGACACTATCTCCGTCTGCACGTTAAACGCAACAACTTGTAGCGCTTTTGTCTCGGATACGGTGGGTGGGTGAGTTCTCGTCCCGGTCGCCGAGCCGGCCCGACCGCCGAAACCCAGGAGCAGGTGTTGCAGGCCGCGTTCCGCCTGCTGTGCGACGAAGGGCCCGCCGCGCTCACGCCGGTTCGTATCCACCAGGAGACCGGCGTTGCCCGGACCACGATCTACCGGCACTGGCCGAGCGCCGAGCACATCGTCGACGACATCATGATCAGGGCCATCGCCCGGGTTGAGCTCGACGAGCTGACCGGTGACCTCGCAGAGGATCTGGCAACAGCGGTCGGGACCCTCACGTTCCGGTTCGAGAATCGACCGGTCGCCGCGTTCTACCGGGCCACCCTGGCGTTGGACGACCCGGCCATCTCACCGACAAAAAGCCAGACGTACATCGGCGGTCTCATTGAACCGGTGCGCGATGTGATTACGAGCGGGGTTGCCGCAGGCCAACTTCGGGGTGACGTCGATCAACTGACCGCCTCCCTGTGCGGCCCGCTGCTACTCGATCATCTGTTGCTCGGCCGTCCGGTTGATGCGCAGGCGGTCTCGGATGGGATCGACCGGTTCCTGGCCAACCACGGCCACTAGCCCGGGCGTCGCCAAGGTCGATCGGTCAGCCCCGGGGCACGTCGATCCAGGGAATGTCCTTGTCGACCCGGGGTTCGCCGGGCAGGCCGAGGACCTGCTCACCAAGGATGTTCTTCA
This sequence comes from Actinomycetota bacterium, assembly GCA_039029335.1. GTDB lineage: Bacteria > Actinomycetota > Acidimicrobiia > Acidimicrobiales > SZUA-35 > JAHELU01. The sequence goes on from JBCCGJ010000003.1 coordinate 1,117, forward strand.
TGACCTCGGTTGTGCCACCCTCGATGGTGTTGGCCCTGGCCCGAAGGAACGCATAGCCGATGCCACCGCCGGTCATGTCGGTGGAGCTGGGGCGACGGAACGTGTAGTCGTAGTCGATCAGCCCGGCCATGCCCTGTAGATCCACGGCCGCTTCGAAGATGTCCTGGTTGAGGATCGCGCCGACCGCCTTGCCGACCGAACCCTCCGGCCCGGGGTTGCCGGCCCTGGCCGCCTGGGCCGCCCGGCGATTGGTGAGCCGCAGCACCTCGGCCCGGACCCACAGATCCATGATCCGCTCCCGGGTGGCGGCATCGCGGTCGGTGGCGCCCTTCTTGTAGAGCTCAACGAGGTGGGCGATCGGGCCGCTGCCCCGCTTGGGGCCACCGCCCCCACCACCGCCACCGCCGATGGCGGTTCGCTCGTTCATGAGGGTGGTCAGGGCGGCTCGCCAGCCCTCACCTTCCGCGCCGATCCGATGGGCGTCCGGAACCCGGACGTCGGTCATGTAGACCTCGTTGAACTCGGCCTCGCCGGTGATCTGACGGAGCGGACGGACGTCGACCCCGTCCGCCTTCATGTCGAGGGCGAAGTAGGTCATACCCCGATGCTTCGGGGCCTGCGGGTCGGTCCGGGTGACCAGCATGCCCCAGTCGGCGGTGTGGGCCAGGGTGTTCCACACCTTCTGGCCGTTCACAAGCCACTCGTCACCGTCCCGGACCGCCTTGGTACCCAGACCGGCGAAGTCGGAGCCGGCGCCTGGCTCGGAGAACAGCTGGCACCACTTCTCCTCACCGGTGAACATCGGCCGCAGGAAGCGGGCCTTCACCGCATCGTCTCCGTGGGTCACGATGGTGGGACCGGCCAGCATCATGAAGAACTGCGACATCTCCATGGGGGCTGCGCCCGCCTCGGCCAGCCGGGCCGCCACCGCCTTTTGGAGCTGGGGTGCAACGCCGAGACCGCCGGACCCCTCGGGAAACTGGACCCAGGCAAGACCGGCGTCGAATTGGTGCCCCCGGAATTCGGCGTAGCTTTCGGCCTTCGGGTCGTGGGCGGCGAGCAGGGCGTCGAGCGCGGACTCGACCTTCTGGGGATCGGTGTCGGTCATGGGCCGAGTATGTCAGCGGACGGGACCGCGTGGCCACCCCGGTCGTGTTGCGATTTCGGCCTAAATCGCAACAATCGCCAGCCGAAGCGGCACTACTTCGGTCGGGTGGTGTCCGCCGATCGGGCCGACCGCTCAGCGGAGTCCGGACCAGGCCAGGAAGTTGGTGATCATCATCCGGCCGTCCGGGTGTTCGTCCGTCCAGTACTCCGGGTGGAACTGTGTGCCGCAGACCTTTCGCGTGTGGTGGGCGGCCATCTGGACCGGCGTCGACCGGGTGCTGGCCAGGACCGAAAAACCGGCGGGCGGGTCCGGAACGTGCAGAGCGTGGGCGTGGCGGACGACCGGTGGGTGGTCGAACCCGGCCAGGAGTGGATGCGACGCCGCACCGGGGGAGAGCTCTATCGGGTGGTAGCCGAACTCGAACGGTTGGCCGGAACCGATCTCGGTCATCATCGGATCTTCGACTCCCTCCGCGGGCGGGTCGAGCGGAACAAGCGTTGCGCCGAGGGCCTCGGCCAGGAGCTGGAACCCGCCGCAGAACCCGAATATCGGCAGATCGGTATCCCGGACGATGCGGTGGATCGGTGCCAAGTCGTCCGGCGAGTACATCTCCGGCGCACTGGAGTTTCCGCTGATGAAGACGGCCTCGGCTCCGATGCGGTCCAGCAGCTCCTCGTCGATCCGGTCGTACCGAACCAGGTGACAGTGCCTGCCGGACAGGTCCTCCAGCCGGTAGGTGAGTGTCGTTCTGGCGGCCAGCAGCTGTTGGGCATGCGGCTCACCTCGGCTGTCGGCGTGTTCGAAGTCGACAAAGACCAGCATGGGGCCAGCCTAAGGAGGCCGCACGTGGTCCGGTCCCGGCAACCCGGGGTCGAGGTGGTGAGCGGGACGGGCGGCGATCCGATCAGAACGCCGGACCGGTGGGGATGTTGTAGGGCGTGATCACCTGGAGCGGGGCCGGCTCGGTCGACGGGACGCCGGGTACCGCACCGTGGGCCTGCATGACCAGTTGGCAGGTGCGGTGCGCATCGATCGTCAGGTCATGATGCAGCACCGCTGACAGTTGGCCGGAGGAAAGCAGCCGCCGATTCTCGCCGTCGAGGTCGTGGGCGATGTACACCGGCGGTCCATGGGCCCGCCGCTTGAGCGTTTCGAGGGTGGCGAGGTTGCCGCCGCCGATCGAGTAGACCGCATCGATCTTGTGTTCGCCGAGGAGGTGGTCGAGATCCCGACTGATCGTGTCGGCCAGTCCTTCGGTCTCGGTGAGATCGAGGATCTGCCAGTCGGCCGCCAGCCTGCGGGCCGTGGTCCGGAAGCCGATCTCGCGCTCCTCCTCGCCTCGGAAGCTCAGGCTGCTCATGGTCACGAGCACGGTGCGCCGCCCGCCGGTGCTGTCGACGTTCGGCCCAAGCCACCGGTCGATCAGGTATGCGGCGGTGGCTCCCGACGCCCGATTGTCGACGCCGACGTAGGCAAGCCGTCGGCTGGTGGGGAGATCGGTCACGATCGTGATGACCGGGATGCCGGCGTTGTGGAGTCGGCCGACGGCGGCCGTGACCTCCGGGGCATCCGGCGCCTTTAGTACGACTGCGTGGCTTCCGCGGCGGGCGATGTCGTCCAGGCCGTCGGCGATCGCGGACGGGTCGATGCGCTCGAACGTCTGTGGTCGGATGGTGAAGGCGGCCGGTCGCAGCGTCGGAATCACCCGTTCGAAGGCGTCCCAGACGGCTGCGGAGAACCGGCGCGGGCTGTGCATCACCAGGTCGACGGCGAAGGTTCGACCTCCGAGCTCGAACGCCTCCCGATCCCGTTCAAGCTCGGCGATGGCCCGCCGGACGCGAGCCGCCGTGTCGGCCCGCACCCCGGGACGCTGGTGAAGGACGCGGTCAACCGTTGCGACACTCACGCCGGCATGGCGGGCGACGTCACGGATCGGAAACGGGTGGCGACCCACACACCGAGCCTACGATCTCGACTGGTTATTGATGCAAAAATGATGGGTTTCTGATCGATTTGCCGTCTGGCCGGCCACGCACCGGCCGATTTACGGTCGAACCATGGCCCACTCCGCACTCCGACGTTCCCCCTACTGGTCGGCCGACGACGTCGACCTCGACGAGCTGGTTGCGCTGATCGATCGCCCGACCGCCACCGCCGACTACCCGAATGCGCGGACGATCGTTGATGGCATCGTCGTCTACGACGCCACCGCAATCGACCGGGATCCGGAGTCCGACGCCAGACGCGACGTGCTGGGCGAGATTGCGTTCGCCCTCTCGGACGGCCCGGGAATCGTGGTGATCCGAAACGGGGTGGCGCCGGATGTGCTGGATCGAGCGACGGCCGCGTTCCACACCCTCATCGAGTCGGAACGGGATTCGAACCACGGTGGGGGTGACCACTTCGCAAAGGCCGGAGCGAACGATCGGGTCTGGAACGCCCTCGAAAAGCTTGCCGTGGCCGACCCGGCGACTTTCGTCGACTACTACGAGAGCGAAGCGGTGGCGCTTGCGTCGCTGGCGTGGCTCGGGCCGGGCTATCAGATCACCTCGCAGGTCAACGTGGTGAATCCGGGAGGGGACGCACAGTCGCCGCACCGCGACTACCACCTGGGTTTCATGAGCGAGGCGCAGGTTGCGAGATACCCCGGTCACGTGCACGAGATGTCGAGTCGGCTCACCCTCCAGGGAGCGGTCGCCCACGTCGACATGCCCGTCGAGACCGGCCCGACGAAGCTACTGCCCCACAGCCAGAAGTACCCGCTCGGTTTCCTGGCCTACCGGCACCCCGAGGTGATCGAGCTCTTTGAGACGCGCTTCCGCCAGCCCGGCCTCACCGCGGGCGACACGCTCTTCTTCAATCCGGCGGTCTTTCACGCAGCGGGTTCGAACCGAACCACCGACGTCCGGCGGATGGCCAACCTCCTCCAGGTCAGCAGTCCGTTCGGCATTGCGATGGAGTCGATCGACCGGGCGCGAATCAGCCGGGCGGTCCACCCCGAACTGCTGGAACGACGGGCGGCCGGGTGGTCCTCGGCGGCGATCGGCCGAGTGATCGCTGCAGCGGCCCAGGGCTACGCGTTCCCGACCAACCTCGACTTCGATCCACCGATCGATGGTTTGGCGCCCACGTCACAGGCCGACCTGCTGCACGAGGCGGTCTTCGACGGTTGGTCTGCCGACCGGCTCGACGCCGCGTTGGACGCCCACGCCCATCGTCGGCACAGCCACTGAGGCCGCACCACACGGTGGACGCCGGGCCGGCGGCAATCGGCTCCGCCGGCTTCAACCGCTGCGGGCGGTCCTTGCCGTCGCCTGTCAAAAGCCCCTGCGCTCCCGGTCGACGTTGGCTACGGTTGCTGACGTGAGCGGTTCTCCGCGGTCCGAGCTCGACGAGGTCCTGGCCGACTATCCGAGCGGTCCCGACGCCCCGCTTGCCGCCATCGCAACCGCTGCGGAAGCAGCGCAGACCGCCGAGCGGCTGATCCTGGTCGAAGGCATCAGCGATCAGATCGCCGTTACCGCCCTGGCCGAGCGTCAGGGCCGGGACCTGGTGGCCGAGGGGATCGTCGTCTTCCCCATCGGCGGTGCGCAGGCCGTCGGTCGGTACCTCGTTGCGCTCACGGCCGAGCGGCCCGGCCGACCGATCGGCGGTCTGTTCGACGCAGCCGAAGAGCCGTTTGTCATCCGGGCGGTGGCAGACGCCGGGCTTGCCTCGCCCGCCGACCGGGTCGAGCTTGGCCGCCTCGGGTTCTTTACCTGTGTGGAGGATCTGGAGGACGAGTTGATCGATGCGTGCGGTTACCAGCTCGTCGAGGAGATCATCGAGCAGCAGGGCGAGCTTCGTTCGTTGCGGACCATGCAGAAGCAGGCCGCCTGGCGCGATCGCAGTCTCCGATCACAGCTGCGGCGGTTCGTCAGCGTACGGTCCGGCAGAAAGCACCGGTACGCCCGACTACTGACCATGGCCGTTGACGACAACCGGGTGCCGGCACCGCTGCGTGCGGTGCTTCAGACCGCGTAACGAGGATCGGCGGTCTGCTCGGCCAGGTCCTCGAACCGGAACGTGTGGCGACCAAACCGCCAGGATTCGATCCGTCGCTGGAAGGGTAGGAAGCCGGCCTGCCGACAGCCGATGTCCGCCCCGCGGTTGCCGATCTCCACGTAGGCGTCGGCGAATCGCACCGCACCGGCGCTGTTTCGCCTTGCCTCCTCGGCCATGAGATACAGCGCACGGGCCATCACCCGTTGGCCTCGAAAGTCGGGGGGCGTCCACGCACCCTCAACCAGGAGGGTGTCCGGGCCGAACGGCGGGAACAGATTGCCCCAGTGCCGTCCGACCAGGTCCGCCTGTTCGTGGGGAATGAAGAACTGGAGGTAGGCGGGTCTGCCGTCGGGGGCGACCGCCACGTAGCCACCCTTGAATCCCAACTGCCACATCGCTCGTCGACGATCGAGGTACAACCGGTTGTTGGCATCCAGACCGGGGACGTTGAAGAGGGCGTCCGCCAGCCGATCATCGAGCGGTTCGATCCGAAGCTCGAGCACCGGATCCGGCGGGTCGGCGACCGGCTCGGCGTAGTCCCGGCGATAGCCCAGAGACTGCGTGTCGGAGCGGAACCACCGCCGCACGTTCGAACCGAGCAGCCCAACATCCCCACGTCTGGTGAGGTTGATCATCTTCTTCGTTCGCCGAACCACCGGCATGGTGTCTCCCCGCAGCCGTGTTTGGCCAGGCAGGATAGCTCGGCGATGCAACCTCGAAACCTCTGGACCTTTCCCGGTGCAGCTGCGTGCTCGATGTTCTACAGGTCCAGGTCCCAAAACTCCGAGTCATCATCGTCGGAGTTCTCCTGGTCCCCGTCGTCGCCGTTTGAGTCCCCGTCCTCGGTGTCATCGTCGTCTGAGTCGTCTTCCGAGGAGGCGTCGTCGGTGTCCGCCTCTTCGGCGTTTTCGTCGGTCGAGTCCTCGGCGTCGGGATCTTCGAACGCCGTCTCCGGGTACGCCGGGTACCCGGGCCCTGAATTGATGGGCTCCGGGTCCTCGCCCCCTGGATCTGCAGACTGCGACCCGTCCGAGCGGTCGGCGGGACCATCGGGTGTGACCGATCCGTCGACTGGGATTGGATCCGTTGGCCAGGTCCATTCCGCCGCGGCCGCGGGACGCTGACGGTTTCGGGTTGCCGCCGATGTCTTGCCGGTCGCCGGACGGGCGATCGCCTCGGTCGGCACGTTCGCTTCCGCATCGGCGGCCGAGGGAGCGTCGCCGTCCACCGCACGGTCGTCCGTCGGCTCCGGGGTTCCGTCCGGCGGTACGGCCGTGTCTTCGAAAGTGCGGTCGCCCTGCACGCCCGGAGCGGGCGTCACCGTTGACGGTGTTGTCGGACCATCCGGCTGGATGACCCCCTCCGGCCCGGACCTGTCGCCGTCCGCGGGAGCGGTGGGCACACCCGACGTACGGGTTGCCAGGACGGTGGTCACCGCTGCCAATGCGACGACCACCACAGCCGTCACGGTCAGGACGAATCGCAGTCGCAGCATTGCGGATCGGTGCAGCTGGCGGACCGCCTCCGGGGTTTTGTCCAACGACCGAGCGATCTCGATGGAGTCCTTGTCTTCGAAGTAGCGGCTGACCACAACCCGTCGTTCGGAGTCGGTCAGGTGGTCGAGCAGCTCCAATACCCAGGCGGACTGGACCACATCGTCCTCGAACAATCCGTCCGGCCGGTCGGCGGAACAGCTCCGGCCGTGTTTCTCCTCGTCGTAGGCGATCGGGGTGGCGGCCCGTTTCCGGTGCTCGGATATGACGCCGTTCTTGATTGCCCGGGTCAGATAGGCCGCGAACGTGTCGTCGTCGGCGCTGGCAATGAGACCTGGCCGGTTCACCACGTCGACAAAGACCTGATCAAAGAGGCTCTCCGGGTCCTCCGCTCCCCGGCGTCCGGCGAACCGTACGCCCGGCAGTCGATGTTTTTGGTAGAGGCACTCGATCCGCTGCGAGTCCGGCCGCTCACCGTCGCCGTTGAGCCGACGCTCCTGCAGTGTGGTGAGTGGCGGTTGGCTCATGAGCCCAAACGTATGCCGTTGATCCCGTGCGGACCAGGTCTGTCGGACCTAATTCCGGCGGCCGCGGACCTTCCTCACGCTCGATTTTGGGTCTTTTTGCTCAATAACCAATGCGCGTCCGCACTCGTTCGAGACCGGGTAAGCGCAGTTGCGTCCCCTCGTCCCCCTGGAGTGTCCGTCGCCATGTTGACATCGGTACAGATCGCGGGTCTGGTTGCCTTCAACCTCCTGTTACTGATTCTCCTTTTTGTTGCGTTCCGGCTGATCGGGTTCGGCGAGGACCGCCGGGAACGTTCCCGACGGAACATCACCTCCCCGGAGGAGCTGTTCAGCTTCGACAGCTGGTCGGAAACCGAGCAGCCGCGGCGGCCGATGGGCGGCCCCGGTCGGTCCGGCGGCAACGGCCGGTAGCAGTCAATGTGCGGTATCGCCGGCGAACATCGCCGGGACGGTGGCGCGGTCGACGCCGACCTCCTGTCGGCCATGGCCGACTCGATGATCCACCGCGGGCCGGATTCTGCGGGGTATCTCCTGCGACCCGGGGTCGGCTTCGGGTTCCGTCGCCTGTCGATCATCGACCTCGACGGCGGTGACCAACCGCTCTGGAACGAGGCCGAGACCGTGTTCGTCCAGGGCAACGGTGAGATCTACAACTACCGGGAGCTCCGGGCGGAGCTGATCGGGCTCGGCTGCCGGTTCAAAACCAACTCGGACATCGAAGTGGTCGTACACGGATTCGACCGCTGGGGCCTCGACATCCTCGACCGGCTGAACGGCATCTTCGCCCTGGCCATCTGGGACGAGACGGAAAGACGGTTGATCCTGGTCCGGGACCACCACGGGGTGAAGCCGCTCTACTACCGGGATGCCGGCCGTCGTTTGACGTTCGGATCCGAGATGCGGGCCATTCACGTCGACCGGTCGGCCCCGATGGACATCGACCAGGACGGCCTTCGGCTCCTCCTTCACTTCGGCTACATCCCGTCGCCCCACACCCTGGTCGACGGGGTCAAGAAGCTGGCGCCCGGGCATCTGCTGATCTCCGACGCCGACGGCAGCACGGTGCGGCGCTACTGGAACCCCGTTCCCGTCACCGACACCGACATCTCGGCAGGCGACGCCGCCGACCGATACGCCGAGCTGGTGAGCGCCGCGGTCGAGCGGCAGCTGGTCAGCGACGTCCCGGTCGGGTTGCTGCTCTCCGGAGGGGTCGACTCCTCCATGGTGTTGGCCAAGGTCCGGGAGGCGTCCGCCGAGCCGCTGCAGACCTTCACCGTCGGGTTCGGATCGGACTTCGAACACGACGAGGCCGAGCATGCGGCCGAGACCGCTCGGCTGTTCGGCACCGATCACCATCAGATCGATCTGGACCTCGGCTCGTTCGAGGACATTCTGGCCAAGACGCTGTGGCACCTTGAGGAGCCGGTTCTGTCCCAGAGCACGTTTGCGTACCAGCTGCTCACCGAGGAGGTCGGCAAGCACGTCAAGGTTGTCCTGGCCGGACAGGGGGCGGACGAACTGTGGGCCGGCTACCGGCGCTACGTCGGCGAGTTGTACGGCGGTGGCGCCCGCCGGCTGCTCGGTTCGTCTGCGGTACGGAGTCTCGGCGAACGGGTGCCGGCGCTCGGCTCGGTGCGGCGGGCCAGCGCGTCGCTCGGGCTTGCCGATCCCGTCGACCGGTTCGCCGCAATCCACCAGGTGTTCGACCCCGCAGACATCGCCGCTGCGGCCCGGGGTGGGCTGACCGAGGCGACCGCAACCGCCCAGGACGTGATCCGCTACTGGCAGGAACCGGTCAACCACCTCGACCCGCTGAATCAGCTTCTTTATGTCGACACCCGGGTCTCGCTGGCCGACGATCTCCTGCTCTACGGCGACAAGCTCTCCATGTCCAACTCGGTCGAGGCCCGGGTACCTCTGCTGGACATCGAGCTGTCCTCGTTCGTTGAGAGCCTTCCCACCCGGCTGAAGCTCAACCCCAGAGGGTCGAAGTACCTCCACAAGAAGGTGGCGGCCCGCATGCTGCCGAAGCAGGTGATGAAGCGGCCGAAGAAGGGTTTTGCCACCCCGGTGGACGCCTGGTTCGCCACCGAGTTCGCATCCACCATCCAGCGGTCGGTGCTGCGGGATGACTCCTGGAGTTCCCGCCACCTCGACCGCCGGTTCCTCCAGACCTACCTGGACGACCACGTGTCCGGCAGGCGGAACAACCGCCGGCAACTCACAACCCTTCTCTCGCTGGAGATCGTCTGCGACCAGATCTTCTCCGGCGTCAGCCCCTCGGAAACCATGGAGTTCGCATCATGAACGTTGCTGTGTTCGGCCTCGGGTATGTCGGATCGGTCACCGCGGCCTGTCTGGCATCGCTCGGGCACCGGGTCATCGGCGTTGACACCAACGGAACGAAGGTCGATCTGATCAACCAGGGTCGAAGCCCGGTTGCGGAGCCCGGCATCGGGGAGATGATCATCGCGGCGACTGACGACGGACTGCTGACGGCAACCCTTGATCCGACTGAAGCGGTTGCCGGCTCTGACCTTGCGCTGGTGTGCGTCGGCACACCAAGCAGGCCGAACGGGGACATCGACCTGGCGTATTTGGAGAACGTGAGCCGCAACATCGGCGCGGCGTTGGCCGAGTTGGACAAGCGGGACTACGTGGTGGTCGTCCGGAGCACGGTGGTTCCCGGCACCGCGGACCGTATGTCCGAGGTCATGGCCGAGGTCCTGGCCGCGAGCGGCGCCGGTGCGCTGAACCCGTCGGTCGCCGTCAACCCGGAGTTCCTCCGCGAGGGGCAGGCCGTTGAGGATTTCATGGCTCCGCCCCTGGTCATGGTGGGGGCCGACGACGGGGACGTTGCGGCCAAGATCCTGGCGCTCTACGACGGCATCGAGGCCGAGCGGCAGGTCGAGCCGACCCGGCTGACCGAGATGGTCAAGTACGCCAACAACAGCTGGCACGCGGCCAAGGTCACCTTCGCCAACGAGGTGGGCATCGTCTCCCAGGCCATGGGGGTCGATGGGGCCAAGGTGATGGAGCTGCTGTGTCGGGACACCAAGCTCAACATCTCACCGGCGTACCTCCGGCCGGGGTTTGCGTTCGGCGGCTCGTGTCTGCCGAAGGACGTCCGGGCGCTGAACTTCATGGCCAAGGACAACGACATCGCTGTGCCGATGCTGTCCAGCCTCCTCACCAGCAACGAGATTCAGGTGCAGCGGGTCATCGATCAGCTTGTGGCTCACCCCGGCAAGACCATCGGTGTCATCGGTCTGGCGTTCAAGGCGAACACCTCGACCTCCGGGAGAGCCCGCTGGTCGAGGTGGTTGAACGGATGATCGGCAAGGGCTTCACCTGTCTGGTCCATGACCGCGACATCACCCATTCGGAGCTGATCGGCGGCAACCGGGACTACATCGAGCGGGAGATCCCCCACCTCGACCGGCACCTGGTCGACGACGTCGAGCAGCTTGTCGCCAAAGCCGATGTGGTGGTCGTCTCCAAGGCTCCGGCCGAGGTCAGGGCGGCGTTGGCCGACCGGCCGGACGACCAGCTGCTGATCGACCTCGTCGGTCTGGAACCGGAACTCCGGACGGTCGGCCCGTACACGGGGGTGGCGTGGTGAGCGAACAGGACACAAAACCCCACGCGCTGCTGGTGGTTGAGAACTGCTCGGTCCCGGCCGACCGCCGGGTGTGGAACCAGGCCAGGGCGGCCCGTGACGGCGGATACGACGTCACGGTCATCTCGCCCGTCGGGATCAAAGCCGGTGATGTTCAACGGCGAGAAACCAGGGACGGGATCAACATCTGTCGGTTCCCGATGCCGTTCGGCGGCCCCAGGAAGATCGACTTCCTGTTCGAATACGGATGGGCCGTCCTCGTCTGTCACTGGCTGGCCTGGCGGGTGTGGCGCCGGGAGCGCTTCGACGTGATTCACGTGGCCAATCCGCCTGACATGTTCTTCGGCCTGAAGTGGCTCTTCGGCAGGCGGGGTGCCCGCTTTGTCTTCGATCAGCACGACCTCGGGCCGGAGACGTACCAGAGCAAGTTCGAGGAGGAGCGGGAGGACGCCTTCTCCAAGCTGCTCGGCTGGCTCGAGCAACGGAGTTACCGCGCCGCCGATGCGGTGATTGTCACCAACGAGTCCTACCGGGAGCGGGCGATCGGCCGGGGCGGCATGGCCGACGAAGACGTGTTCACCGTTCGCAACAGCCCGGACCTCGACCTGTTCGCCCCCCGGCCTCCGGTGCCGGAACTCAAAGCGGGTTACTCCCACATGGTGCTGTTCGTCGGCACGATGGGCCACCAGGACGGCGTCCACATTCTTCTCGACGCTGCGGACCACGTGCGGAACACCGCAGGCCGGGATGACGTGCTGTTTGTGATGGTCGGCACCGGCGACGCGTGGGACCGGCTGCAGGAACAGCATCGGAAGCTCGATCTCGGTGACGGAGTGCGCTTCACCGGCTTCATCTCGGACGACGACATGTTGGACTACATGGCAACCGCCGACGTCGGTGCCGCCCCGGACGTCGAGAGTCCGCTGAACAACATCTCGACGATGATCAAGACGATGGACTACATGGCCATGGGGCTGCCCGTGGTCAGCTTCGACCTGACCGAGTCCCGGGTGTCGGCCGGTGACGCCGCACGGTACGCCCCCGAGCACTCCGGTGAGTCCTTCGGCGAGACGATCCTGGCCCTGATCGACGACCCCGAGCTCCGGCACAGGATGGGGGAGATCGGTCAGGAGCGGATCGCCGGTCCGCTGTCGTGGAAGAACAGCGCAACCCAGCTGCTGGCGGCCTACCGTCGAGCGCGGCGCATGACGACCGCGGTGGTCCGTCCGCTGTCGGAGCAGGTCGGTTGAGAGCGATGTGCGCCGTGGCCCTCACCCTGGGAGTGCTGACCGCCGGTTGCGCCGCCGACCAGGTTGACGCGGTCGACGCGGCACCGGTTGTGACCTCGGTTGTCGAGGAGGCGTCATCGACGGGTATCGGCTCCGACGTCGGGAGCGGCCAGGCGGTCGATGGGTCGACCAAACCGGACGCCTCGGGGTCCGAGCCCGTCGAGGGTGAAGCCGACGCTGAGGTGCTGACCGAGTTCGTCGCCGATGCACACCTCCTTGACGGCTGGTCCAGGGCGGGGACAACTGCGACCGCTGGCGAAACCCGTCTGTCGGTTGCGGTGTACGGTGCGGTGGCCGACGATGACACCTCGGACTCCGCTGCGTTCGCCGCTGCGGTCCGCGAGGCGGCGGGAATTGACGGTGCGGTGACGATCAGCGTCGGCGAGGGGACCTACCTGCTGACCCGGACGCTGGAGTTGACCGACGGCATCACGATCAAGGGGCAGGGCCCGGACACCCGAATCGTGCTGGACCTTGGCGGGCGCGACGCCCCCGGCATACGGGCGGAGGGCCGGATCGGTGGGAGCTGGATCGCACTGGCCGACGCACCGCGCCGGGGAGACACTACGATCACGGTCGATTCCGGGCTGCAGGTCACTCCCGGTGATGTCGTTGAGCTCGAGCAGCAGAACGACGAATCGTTCTACCTCCGGGAGGATTGGCGGGTCGACTGGGGCCGGGCGGCGACCGGCGAGATGAACCGCGTCGTGTCGGTCGACGGCAGGACCGTGACCTTCGAAGCGCCGATCCTCGCCGACTACAACGCGGCGTTGACACCACGCGTCCGGATCATCGACCCCGTGCGGGAGGTCGGCCTCGAAGACCTCTCGATCTTCCGGGCGGACGACGGATACGGGTCGACCGTGCGGTTCGAGCTGGCCGCGGACGTGTGGCTCGATCGGGTGACCAGCGAACGCACCACCCGAGCCCACGTCGGGCTGAATCAGACCTACCGGTGTCGGATCTCCGGCTCGACCATCCACGACGCAAACGACTTCGGGGACGGCGGACGGGCGTACGGGGTCAGCCTCGCCCGGCACACCACGGGCTGCCTGGTCACCAACAACACCCTCTACGACCTTCGCCACGCGATCATCCTGCAGTTGGGCGCCAGCGGCAACGTGGTCGCCTTCAACCATGCCCGCGGCTCGGCCGGCTACGAGGACCGCCAACCGAGGGCCGATCTCTCGCTCCACGGGCACCTCGCCCAGGCCAACCTGTTTGAGGGCAACATCGTCGACCGGGCGGTCTCGTCCGACTGGTGGGGCCCGTCCGGTCCGACAAACACCCTGCACCGGAACTGCGTGCGGGACCACGTCATCCTGACCAACCGGTCCGACGGTCAGGTTGTCGTCGGCAACGTCATCGGGGACGGCGGACTCCGCATCGACGATGACATCACCGACACGGTCGCCGTCGGCAACCACCTGCTGACCGCGGCCGCCGCCAGGGACGGCGGGTTGGAACCGCCACCACCGCTGAGCGGCCCGCCGTCGCTCTGGAGCGAGAGCGCCCCGGACTTTCTGGACGGGTATGCATGGCCACCAATCGATCCCGCCCGGGATGGATCGGCCTGCAACCTCCCGGCGTCCGGCCGGTCACCACTGGGGAACAACTGATGGCGACCGGATCAGACAACTCATCGATCAACGGAGATTCAGGAGAAACAGTGAGCAGTCTTGAGGTAGGTGTTGTCGGAACCGGCTACTGGGGTATCCGACACGTGCGGGTCCTATCGTCAGTCCCCGGTGTGTCGGTGTCGGTCGTCGATCGTGACGATGGCCGACGGCAGGCGGCGGTTGACGCATATCCGGTGAAGCGGGCGGTGTCCGATCTCGGCGAAATCATCGACGACCTCGATGCGCTGATCATCGCAACCCCGCCGACAACCCACTACAGCCTGGCGAAGGCCGCACTGGAACGTGACATCCACGTCCTGGTCGAGAAACCGATGACCACCGACCTTGACGAGGCGGATGATCTGCTTGCCGAGGCCGCTCGTCGCAACCTGTGCCTGATGGTCGGCCACACGTTCGAGTTCAACGGGGCGGTCTGGGGCCTGTCCGAGGCCATTCGGGATCCGGCGTTCGGTCGGGTCCGGTACATCAACTCGGCACGGCTGAACCTTGGCCTCTATCAGCCGGACACCGACGTGCTGTGGGACCTCGCACCGCACGACATCTCGATCATCAACTACATCCTGGATGCCCAGCCCACGTCGGTGTCCGCCTGGGGTCTGCAGCTCATGGGTGACAAGGCCGACGTTGCCTACCTGTCCATGCGCTACGACCAGCTGGACGTGAGCGCCAGCATTCACGTCAGCTGGCTCGACCCGATGAAGGTCCGCCGAACCACGGTTGTCGGTGAGAAGTCGATGGTGGTGTACGACGATGTCGCCTCGGAGGAGCGACTGCGTATTTACGACAAGGGCATCAAACAGGACGGCGGTAGCGACGACCGGGGTTCCGGCCCGCCCCTGTCCTATCGCTATGGCGACATCGTCTCCCCCTACATCGACTTCCGGGAGCCCCTGCAGGTCGAGATGAACGCCTTCATCAACTCGATCCGCTCCGAGGGCCCGGCGTCCACGAACGGCAGGCGGGGCCGGGACGTTGTTGCCGTGCTGTGCGCCGCCGAAGAGTCCCAGCGGACCGGGCAGTGGGTGGACGTTCCGCAGTTCGACGATCACCTGGCCGGCGGGGTGTCCGCAGCATGAGCAGCCCGGTTGCCTTCCTCGATCTCGGTACCGCGCATGCCGCAATTCGGCCGGAACTCGACGCGGTGTGGCACAACGCAGTCGACCGGAATGGTTTTGTCGGCGGAGAACCGGTGGTGAAGTTCGAGGAGGACTTCGCCCGCTACACCGGTTCCCGCTTTTGCATCGGCGTCAGCAACGGCACGGACGCCCTCGAGCTGATCCTGGCCGGGTTGGACATCGGCCCCGGCGACGAGGTGATCGTTCCGACCAACACGTTCATCGCAACGGCGGAGGCGGTGGTTCGGGCCGGTGCCACACCGGTCTTTGTCGACGTCGACCCCGTGACCGCGTTGATCACCGGCGATCATGTCCGGGCCGCGCTGACCGAGCGGACCGCAGCGGTCATGGCCGTCCATCTGTACGGCCAGATGGTCAACATGACGGACCTGCTGGCGGTCACCGAACCCGCCGGGGTCGCCGTCATCGAGGACGCCGCGCAGGCCCACGGCGCCACGTGGGAAGGCGCACCCGCCGGATCGCTTGGTGTCGCCGCCGGCTTCAGCTTCTACCCGGGCAAGAACCTCGGGGCGTTCGGCGACGGGGGAGCGGTGACCACCGGCGACGAGCGGCTGGCGGAACGCATCCGCTCCACGGCCAACCACGGTCGATCCAGCACGTCCAAGTACGAGCACGATCTGCTCGGTCGCAATGCTCGGCTCGACAGCCTGCAGGCGGCGATCCTGCGAATCAAGCTTGGCGAGCTCGACTCGTGGAACAAGGCCCGGCGGGAGGTCGCCGGGCTCTACGACGTGAAGCTCGGCGGACACGTTGTGCCGTTCGCCGAGGCCGACCGGGCAGCTTCGGTCTACCACCTCTACGTCATTCGCTGTGTCGGCGTGACCCGGGACGCGGTTGGGGAGGCCCTTGATCGGAACGGTATCGGCTGGGGAATCCACTATCCGATTCCCTGCCACCTTCAGGCGCCGTTCCGCTCGGCGGCCACACCGGTGATCGACGTGGCGGAGCAACAGGCTCCGCAGCTGCTATCCCTACCGATGCACCCGCATCTGACCGCGGACGAGATCGACCGGGTCTGCGGGGTGATCAATGAGCTTGATGGTCGCTGAGCCGGCACCGTGCGGCGAGCAGGGGGACGGGTCGGGCAGGCAGCCTGGCCCGGTCTCACTGTCGGCCGAGACCGCGGGCCGTCCTCCGTGGCGGGTGGTGTTCGGGACCCTGATCCTTGGTGTTGTTGCCGGCCTCTTCGGTGCGCAGGGTTCGGTTCTTGCCGAGATGGCAAAGGAGGAGGTCTGGGTGGCCTCCGGCAGCGTCCAGGTCCGCAACGATCGGATCCAACCGGAATCGGTGAAGGTGGTGCTGGAAAGCCCGGGCTTGTGGAATCCGATCGCCGCCCGGGAAGGCATATCTGCCAGGGACTTCCAGGAGGACTACGCGGTTGACGTGTCCGGCGGAACGCAGATCGTCCAGGCCACGTTCGAAGACACGGACCAGGATCGGGCCCGGCGCATCATCGGCGACGTTCTCGACACGTACGTCGAGAACGCCAGTGCACCGCCGGAGATCCTCCAGACCGAGCTGCTGCAGTCCCATCTGGAGTCCCTCACCGAGCTGGAGTCGTCGATCGTCGTCAGTCTGAACAACAGCGACGATCTGCCGCGACTGCAGCAGATCGACCTGCAGAACGAGCTGGTGCGGACAAGGCAGCAGATCACGACGGTCATCTTCCGCCTGGACACCCGGGCGACCGAGCTGGCGGAACGTCGCAGGATCGATCCCGAGGTGGTGACCGCACCGTTCATCCTGGAGGAGCCGGTGACCCCCGATCCGCTCAAAGCCGCGGTCTTCGGGTTCACCGTCGGTGGCCTTGTCGCACTGGCCGCCGCATACCTGGTGTTCCACCGGGAGGCCCAGGCTGCCGGGGATGTCAGCCGTTCGCCGGCCGCGGGCAACGGGTCGAGCGGGTTTGCCACAACCGGTGCGACCGGTGCCGATCGCGGCCGTTCGAGCAGCCGACCGCACAACCGGGGCAACCGACTGAAGCGGACCTTGGACGTGGTGATCGCCGGGCTTGTCCTGATCGTCATCTCCCCGCTGCTGCTGGTCATCGCTCTGCTGATCAAGTTGACAAGCCGGGGGCCGGTGCTGTTCAAGCAGGACCGGGTCGGGCTCGGCGATCGGCTGTTCACGCTCTACAAGTTCCGAACGATGCACGTGGACAACGACGACTCCGAGCATCGGGCGTTTGTCGAGGGGCAGCTGGAGAACGGCGACGCGAACCACACGGACGACGGCAGGTTCAAACTGCAGGACTCCCGGGTGACCAGGGTCGGTGGCCCGCTGCGACGGTTGTCCCTTGACGAGCTGCCGCAACTGTTGAACGTGCTCAGAGGCGACATGTCGCTTGTCGGGCCGCGTCCGGCGTTGCCCTGGGAGGCGTCGCTGTTCGAGGCTCGCTATCGGGGCCGAACGAAGGCCGTTCCCGGCTGCACCGGACTCTGGCAGGTCTCGGGGCGCAGCCAGGTGTCGGTCAGGCGGATGTTGGAGCTCGACATGGAATACGTCCAGACCAGAAGCACGGCCAAGGACCTGGGGATTCTGGCCCGCACCCCCTTGGTCGTGCTCAGAGGAGACGGTGCGCGATGACCGCAACTGGCGGAAAGACCGGTGTTCTTCGAGACGTCAACCCGATCGTCGACGGCGTCATCGATGTCGGGGTGATCGTGGGGTACCCGTCCGAGCGGGGCAGGCCTGCGCCGCTCAACCTCGGGCCAGGGCCTCGGCTGCGGACCAACTCCGTCCTCTACGGTGCGTCGACCATCGGCCGGGGTTTCACCACCGGCCACAATGTGGTCATCCGAGAGGAGTGCGAGATCGGCGACGACGTCTCGGTCTGGACCAACAGCGTCGTCGACTACGGCTGCCGCATCGGTGACCGGGTCAAGATCCACTCCAACTGCTACGTCGCCCAGTTCACCGAAATCGGCGACGATGCGTTCCTGGCCCCCGGTGTGAGTATCGCAAACGACCTCTACCCCGGCTCGGAGCAGTCGGCCGCCGTCATGCGGGGTCCGGTAATCGGTGCCGGGGCGCAGATCGGTGTCGGGGTGACGATTCTGCCGTACGTGGTGATCGGCGAAGGAGCGATGATCGGTTCCGGCGCGGTCGTCACCAAGGACATCCCGGCCGGAATGGTTGCGGTCGGCAATCCGGCGATCGTGACCAAGGCGGTAAAGGAACTGACCCCCATCGAGGATCGCATCGGAGATCGGCATCGGCCGGGGGAGCGAGCGATGGATGAGACGGACGGCGCGACCAGCGAGCGAAGGGTGTAACTGTGGCTACAACAACCACCGGCCGACGGACGAGGCGGGATCGACGACACGGCAGACCGCCACACGTGGTCCGGCCGACCGGATTCACCCATTTGGACCAGGAACGGCGGGCGACCCCGAGCGGGCGCCAGCTCGTCGGGCTCTGCCTGGTCGGGCTGGTCCTGGCCGCCATCGGTGCCCAAGTCGGGGGCTTCGGTTCCTACCTCTTCGAGGAGCGCTGGCTGGCCAGAGCGGAGATCCAGTACCGGGGCACCGCCTGGACGGAGACCCAGGATGTCGCCATCCGCAGCCGTTCGCTGCTCGGCCCGATCGCGGCGGACGTTGGCGAACCGATCAAGGAGTTCGAGGAGCGGCTCGAAGCCCGGCTGATCCCCGGAACCCAGATCCTCCGGGTCGACTACACCAGCACGGATCCGGATCTCGCCCGGACCGTCGTGTCCGAGTTGGCCAACCGGTACATCGACATAACCTCGGAGCTGACGCCGGCCGAGATCCGGGCGACCCTGCTGGACGAGATGGCCGAGATCGAGGCGGAGCTTGCGGTCGAACAGGAGAAGTTCGACCGGATCGCCACGTCGACGGACATCCGTGACCAACCGGAACAGCAGGCGACTCAGGCGGTGATCAACTCGCTCCGGGCGAGGCTGGATGACGTCCAGTCACGGATCCTCGATCACGACATCCAGACCATCGACGAGTCGGAGAACGGCATCCCGATCGTGGTGACCGAACCCTTCGTCTTTGAGGAACAGGTCTTCCCCCGACCGAAGATCTTCGCCGCCGTCGGCGGGGCGGTCGGCCTTCTGCTGGCGGGCCTCTACGCGGGCTGGTTCTGGAACCGCCTGTCCTGGCGAGCGGAACGGCGGTCCTCCTAGATTGGCCACGGCAGCGCGTTCCGCTTCGACCGTCGTCGGTGATTCGACGACGGCCGCCACGTGGACGTTGTTGTCGCGCATCACCGGATTCGGTCGGGTACTCCTCATCGGCGCCGTTCTCGGCCCGTCGTACTTCGGCAACCTCTTTCAACTGGCCAACCAGCTGCCGTGGATCGTGTTCGAGCTGGCCATCGGCGCCCTGCTCGGTGCGCTCCTGGTCCCACCGCTCGTCCGCCACATCGGCGACGGTGACCTGGAGGCCGCCGAGCGCCTGGCCGGTCAGTTCCTCGGCTTTGTACTCGCCGTCTTCGGTGTCATCACCGTGGTAGTGATGGCCGGGTCGATCCTGATCATCCGCGGTCTTGCCGCACCGATCGCCGACGACGTGGTCCGGCAGGATTTCATCACGGCCGGCCTGCCGTTGCTGTTGCTGACCGGTCCCCAGCTGATCGGCTACGGCATTGCCGTCACCGGGCAGGCGGTCCAGCACGCCCTCGGCCACTTCGCGCTACCCGCTGCGGCGTCGATCGCCGAGAACGTCATCGTCATCCTGGCCCTGGCGGCCTTTTCCGTGCGGTTCGGTACGGGTGTCGAGGTTGGCGATGTGGGACTCGGACACATCCTCCTGCTGGGTGGCGGGTCGAGTCTCGGGGTTGCGGCCCATGCCCTCCTGCAATGGTGGGGGGTACGTCGGGCCGGACTCCGGTTGGTGCCTCGCCGAGGCTGGTCGACGCCCGAGATGCGGGCGATCATCGGCCAGGCTAGGACCTCGGCCGGTACCGCGATCCTCAACGGGCTTCGGATCCTGATCCTGATCATCGCCTCCAACACGGTTGCCGGCGGGGTTGTCGCCTTCCAGCTGGCCATCAACCTGCTCAACCTTCCGGTGGCGCTCGGATCGAAGCCGGTCTCCTTTGCGCTGCTGCCCCGGCTCTCGGCCGCAAAGCAGGCGGAGGACCTTCGCTCCTTCGTGGACACCTACGCCCGGGGCGTTGGCATGGCGGCGTTCATCTCGGTGCCGGCCGCGGCCGCATCGATCGCGCTCGGCTGGTTCGCCGCCCGCGGTCTGGCGGTGGGGGAGATGGCCGGCCCGGAGGGTGAGCGCCTGGTGCTGTACGCCCTGGTCGGTATCGCCGGGGCCGTCGTCGGTGAAGGTCTTTTCCAGCTGGCCACCTCGGCCAGCTACGCCTGTTTCGATGCGGTCGCCCCGCTGCGCAGTCAGGCGCTGCGGGCCGGTCTGACCGCTGCCGGCGCGCTGTGCTGCCTCGCCCTGGTGAACGGGCCGGTCATCGTCCTGTGGCTCGGTGTGACGATGAGTGTGGCCGACCTGATCGGCTCCGGTTACCTCCACCGGCGGATCATGACCTTGGCGACATCGGCCTACAACCTGAACCGCTCGCTCCTCCTGACAACCGCCGCGGCGATCGGAGGGTTTGTGCTCGGTGCGGGGGCGGCAGTGATCGTCCGTTCCGTCAGCGATGGACCCCGCAACCAGCTGCTGGTGCTGGCGATGACCGGCGTGATCGCCGCAGGTTCGCTCGGCTGCTTCGCCTTTGTCCGATCCCGATTCGACGGCGAGCTGCGCGAACTGCTGGAAGAACTCCGCTCGAAGGAGTCGGCCGGCGGATCGGTGACGCCATGACCACGATCGACACGCAAACGATCATCGGCGGCCGGAACGGCAGGGACGATGCGGTCGTGACCGACATTCGCCAACACCCGGCCGCCCACCTCCGGGACCCGAGCGGCCTGGCCCCGGTTCCGGCGAGCACCATCCCGGAGTTCATCGATCACGTCCTTGGTTACTTCGTCGAGGTGCCGTCCGCCCGGCGGGTTCAGCTGCTGAAATACCTGCTGCCGGTGGCGGCGCTTGTGGCCGGTGCCCTGGTGGCCGTCATCGGGCCGGTCATCGGAACGGGATTCATCGGACTGACCATCCTGATCGGTTTGACGGCATTCCGGCCCCACTACTCCGGCTACATCATGATCGCCGTGGCGCCTGCGATCGTCGGGTTCGGTCGGGGCCAGATCATCCCGTTGCTCCGCCCGAACGAAGCGCTGCTGTTCCTCCTGTGGGTTGTCCTCGGTGCCAGGTGGTTGCTGTACTCCCGCCGGGTCTCCGTCCGGTTGAACCGGATGGACCTTGTGGTCATCGGGCTGATCCTCACCGGCCTGGTCGTCCCGCTCCTGGTCCAGTTCGCCCGCCTCCGGCCGGTCTCGGCCGACGACATCTTTTACGCCTTTGTGCTGGTACGGCTCGGCCTGCTCTACGGCATCATCCGCTACACGATCAGAACGCCCGGTGAGGTCCGGACCGCGATCGGACTGAGCCTGACCGTCG
This sequence comes from Actinomycetota bacterium, assembly GCA_039029335.1. GTDB lineage: Bacteria > Actinomycetota > Acidimicrobiia > Acidimicrobiales > SZUA-35 > JAHELU01. The sequence goes on from JBCCGJ010000003.1 coordinate 22,464, forward strand.
CAAGCGGACTCGGTGTGCTCGGTCTCATGGACTCCCTGAACCTGTTCGACACGGCGGAACGGCTCAATCCGTACTTCCCGAACGCCGGGCCCCTGACCGACGACGGTCGGGGCGCGGCGACGATCGGCAATCCCATCGGGTTCGGGGTGTACTGCGGGATGAACGCCGGTCTGGCCGTCGCGATGCTCCTCGGACGGGAGCGGCCACGCTCGCTGCTGGCCATCGCCGCGATCTGCTGCGCTGTTGGTGTGTTCGGGAGCGGCCAGATCGGTCCGTCACTGTCCTTCATCGTCGGGTTGGCCGCCCTCGCCATGTTGACCCGGTCGGTGAAGCAGATGGTGCTGTGGTCGCTGCCGATCATCCTTGTCGGCTCGATCGTGATCGCCCCGCTCGCCCAGGAGCGGCTCGCCGGGTTCGAGGGGCCGCCGATCACCGGCGCTCAGCGGCAGGACATCGCCAACATCGAAGGCCAGGAGGAATCCCGAGCACTGTTCGATGCAAACCCGGGTTCGAGTTGGGACGTCCGCCTGTACAACCTACGCACCTTCTTCCTGCCGGAGTTCGACGACGACCTGAACCTCTGGCTCGGCGTCTCACCCCAGGCCAGGGTCACATCGCCGAACGAGGGTGAAGACTTCATCTGGATCGAATCCGGCCACCTCTGGTTGCTGTGGTCCGGCGGTGTTCCGCTGTTCATCATGTTCTTCCTTTTTGTCGGCGTCGGTCTGGTGACGTGTCGGACCGTGATGCGACGAACGCCGGGGCCGGTCGGCATCTGCGGCGCGGCGGCGTTTGCGTCGCTGATCATTCTGAGCGTGGCCACCACGTTCGACCCCCACCTGACGTTGCGGGGGACGTCGGACATCCTGTTCCCGCTACTCGGTCTGGTCATGGTGGGGTTCAATCCGGATCGGATCCGTCCGGTTCGACCGCAGAAGCCGGTGCCGACGCTGGCGTACACCACCCCCGATCGAAACGTCTTGCGCGCGCCGACGAGCGTCAACGGGGACCGGTTGTTGCCGTCGGGCCTGAACGGAGGCGAGGCCGAAATCTACGTGGTGTCCGGTGCCTCCGGCCTCCAGCGGTTCACCGACTCTGACTCGCCGATCATGATCGGCAGGGGCAGGGACTGCCAGGTCAGGATCCCCGATGACTTCGTGTCCCGGGTGCACCTGGTCCTGGCCTGGGACGGCGAGGCGTGGCTGGTGAGCGACCACTCGAAACACGGGACCTTCAACCGGGCGGGTGACCGCCTGGACGGAAGTGTCACCCTCGCCGACTACCTGGATCTGGTGGTCGGCGGGAAGAAGGGCAAGCAGGTTGAGGTCGGGCTGGTCTACGGGCCGAGCATCGAGGGAGAAGACGAATAATGACAACTGCACGATGGCAACAACGGCCGGGAAGGGAACACGATGGGTGAGTCCGATTTCGACGAGACGGCGGCGTCTCGGCAGGAAATGGTCTCCGGGGAGACCGCTCGCGCCGGCCGACGGCTCGAGGAGGCACTGAACCGGGCCAGGACGGACGCCGGGCTCGGTGAGCTGCTCCAGGCCGTCGAGGGGGTGTACAACTCCCTGCGGATCGACACCGCCTACCTGGCCGAGGCGCTCACCGCCGAGCAGCGGCTCGTTGCGGACCTCAAGCGGCGGAACCAGGCAAGCCAGGAGGCCCATGCCAAGGCCGTCACCGAGGCCACGCTGAAGGAACAGAAGGCCGACCGGCTGCACAGCCGGATCCTGGAACTTGAGTCCGCCCTTGAGGAGGCGTCCCTGCGGGCCGAGGCCGATCGGCTGATGGCACTCAGCGAGCGCGACACCGCAGTGGAGAACCTCAGCAGCAGGATCCGCTCCCTCGAGGCGGAGAACGGTCGCCTCGCCGACGAGCTGGCGGAGCTGAGACAGAAGGTGCGACCGATCGATGTGGCAACCGAACGCTATGCCGACCCGGCCGTCACCCTGCTGGTCGACGGTGATGAGATGGTCATGCGTGGTTGGGCCGGTGTGCCGCTGGGGATCGGTCGGGCTCGGGCGATCTCCTCGCTCAGTCGGCTGGCCGAGACCAGGGATGCGCCGGTCGAGGTTGTTTTCGGAACCGAGGAAGGCCTGCAGCAGGAGGAGTTGGAGAAGGCCCCGATCCGGGTCAGGGTCATCTCGAACGGTGTCCCGATGGACACCGCACTCAACACGCTCCGGGACCAGTACGAGGAGCAGACCGAGGTGGCGGTCATCACCGACCAGCCGGACGTGTCCGGTGCGGTCGGGATGACAAGACTCATCGAGATGCTGGGGATGCCAACGTCAACCGGTGGCGCCGCTGGCGGCGATGGCCGGGTGACATCGATCGCCATCAACGGCTGAGTTGTTGGTTGCCGGCGGTGAACGGTGGAAATTAGTGGTGGAGCGAATGTCGCAGAGGATTGACGTCACGGCGTCGCACGAGTGGGATGAGGTGGTCGCCGGGTCGGACGGCGAGCTGTTCCTTTCCCGGCGGTGGATCGGCGTGCTCGAAGAGGTCTTTGATCTCAACATGGAGGCGATCATCCAGCGGGATGCCGGTGGGCGGATCGTCGGCGCGCTGCCGTTCTGCTGTGTGGACGACGTCCGGAGCTCACGGGTGGCGGTGCTTCCGTTCTCCGACTTCGTGACCCCGGTGCTGCATGCTGATGCGGACTGGGACCACGTGATCGATCCCATCCTGCAGCTCGGCAGACCACTGGTGTTCCAGACGACCGGCGGCTCCCCGGCCGCCACCGACGAACGGTTCGTCCAGGACGGTGAGTCGGTCAGGCACTCCGTCGCGCTCGACGCCGACCTGGACGAGCTCATGAGCCGCTTCTCCCAGCACCATCGCAGGCTTGTCCGCAAGTCGGCCAAGCACGGTCTCCGGTTCCGCCTTGCCGAGTCGACCGACGAACTGCGGGCGTTCTACGAACTCCATCTCGGCGTCAGGAAACACAAGTACGGCATGCTGGCTCAGCCGTATCGTCTCTTCGAGGCACTGTGGGAGGAGTTCCTCACCAAGGGTGCCGGCGGCCTTGTGCTCGGGTTCGACGGTTCGATGGTGGTCGGCGGTTGCCTGCTCCTCGAGGCGGGGGACACGCTCTACTACAAGTACGCGGCGTCCCACCCGGACTACCGCGCCCTCGGGGTCAGCCACGGCGCAACGGTGCAGGCGATGGAGCTTGGCCTGCAGCGGGGCCTGGCCAAGCTGGACCTCGGCAGGAGCGACCTCGACCAACCGGGTCTGGTGGACTTCAAACGCCGCTTCGGGGCGACGGCGACCGCGCTCCACCGGTACCGGTCGAAGGACCAGCTGTTCCAGGAGGTCTCGGAGATGGACCGACTCCTCACCGACCTCACCGGGTTGATGACCCAGTCGACTGTGCCGGACCACATCACCGAACGGGCGGGCGACCGCCTCTACCGCCTCTTCGCGTGAGCTCCCGGTTGACGGGCCCACACCTCGGCGGGAGGCGCTAGGCCAGGTCCGGCCGCCGGGCGGCGACGATGGTCAACAGGATGAGGGCAGCCGTTGCGGCGATGGCAGACAGGCCGGCCGGTCCGGCGATGCCATACGCCTCATAGAGCAGGCCGGCGGAGGACACACCGATACCTCTGGCCAGGGTGTTGGTGCCGTTCCCGATCCCCAGGACCCGCCCTCGGGCAGCCGGCATGGCTTCGCTGACCAGGGAGAACGAGGTCACGATCGAATATTCGAAACCGAGGAAGAACACCAGTAGGCCGACCGTGCCGATGGCCAGGGACTCCCCGGCGGACGCGATGATCCCCAGACCGGCCAGCGTGGCTGTGACCGAGTACTGGATGGTCCGGCGCTTTCCCAGGCGATCGGCGAACGCCGACGAGCCGCTCGATGCGGTCAACTCCACTGCGCCAACCGCCATCGCCAGCAGGCCGACACCGCCGGTGGAGACCCCGAACGCCCCGTCCAGCCAGGTACCGGCCACCACGATCGTGGTCAGCCCGGCCATGGCGATCGCAGCGGAGGCGGCGATGATCAGCCAGGCGTCGACGGTCAGCGGGGTGGTGTCCGCCGGGCCGTCCGACTGCCGGTTGGTCGCAACGCCGTCGTTGATCGTCCAGACCAGGAAGGCGGCCACGACCGCGGCGACCGCCGTTGCGATGAACGGAGCCCGCCAACCGAAGGCGGAGATCAGTACGGCGATCACCGGGACGCCGACCAGCAGCGCAGACGCCCAGGAGATCTCGTAGACCCCGATGAACCGTGCCCGCCGGTGGAACGGAACCCGGGCCGATATCCAGGCGTGGCCGCCGACGGTCACGTGGCCGGACGCCGCGCCGAGGATCGCGACGGCGATTGCAAAGGTCCAGATGGTACCGGCGATCGCCAGCGCCGAGGACACGACGATGGCCAGCAGCGCAGCGATGATGACCAGTCGTTCCCGGCCGGCGTCCAGCACCCGCCCGACCGCGATCGTGGTCAACCCTGCGCCCTCCGCAATGCCGAGGAGGAGCGCCAGCGCCGCCGTCGACGAGTCGAAGGCGACGGCCAGCGTCGGCAGGAAAAACGGCAACCATCGGATGGCGGTGTTGACCGTTCCCTTTCCAAAGGTCAGCCGAAGCAGCTCGGAGCGCCCAATCTCCACCGCCGCAACGCTATCGAGGTGTGGCGTCCCATGGACCGGCGGCAGAGACCGGCCGATCCGGGCGTGTCAGTCGGCTTCGACGGGTCAGTCGATTCTGGCGGTCGGCGGCAGCCGGTCCACGGCGGAGCCGACCCAGAGTTTGGGGTCCAGCTTCTCGTTTGTTGCCGTCGGGTCCAGCTCTCTGGCGATCCGCCACGCCTCCTCGGCCCTCGCCCTGGCGTCTATGTAGGTCCGCTGGGCGTCGCTTGCCTCCTGCTCGATCCTGGCCAGGACGCGGTGGGCGTTCCCGCCGTTGCCCTGATGCATCTTCAGGATCTCCGCCTCGACCAGCAGCTGGCCGGCCCGGATGCTGAGGGCATGGGCCCGCTCGGTCAGCTCCATCGCCCGGTCCTGGGCATCGGCCAGGATTGCGGTGCCGCCCTCGTCCGGTTGCAGATCCAGCTCGATGGCGGTCGAGGCGTGAGCGAACACCGTGATGCCGAGGTCGTTGATGAGCTCGCTGATCGGCACGTCACCGGGACCGAGTGACTGGCTCTGCCTGACCCGGACCGGTGCAAGGACCAGGTCGGCGCTCGACACCTTCTTGCAGAAGTTCTCCGGTGCGGCGGTCCCTCGCACGATCGCGGGGATCCGGGCGTCGTCCAGCAGGCCGGCGACCGTCCCCGGCCCGTCCTCCCCACCTGCGGCCACCCAGACCTCGATGGTGGCCCGCTTCCAGCTCGGGGTTCTGGTGCACATCCAGGCCAGGATCGTCAGCAGCTGCCCGGTCTGGCGGTCCGGCCACCACACCGAGATCTTCCGTTCCTTCCGCCTGGCCAGGGACTCCCACGCCGCAGCTGGTGCATGGACCACACCGACGTTGCAGTTGAACCGAATACCGGTCTGGACCATGGTCGCGGTGGTCGACTTGTCCGACCGGGCGGGATCGTTCAGGTCGTACCAGCTGAAGAGGGCGAGGTTGGCCCGCAGCGCACCGATGCCGTGGCTCTGCAGCATGGCCGCCACACCGGACTCGATGGTTTCGGCAACCAGCACCCGGCCGTACGCCTCGTGTTCTCCGGAGTCCAACTCCCGCTGCAACTCCAGGTCGACCCTGGCGGCCTGCTTGCGGACAAACGCTCCTCGGCCCAGGACGATCCGGGCCACCGTGGTGAACCCGGCTCCGCCTTCGAACCAACCGGCCACGGTTGTCAGATGGGCCCGCCGGGTCGGATCGCGGGGGACAAAGGCCACGGTGCAGGGACGCCAATCCCGGCTTGCGTCGTTTGTTGCGGTCATCTGTTTGAGATGGCTCCGTACGCCGGCGGCGTGGTAGCCCCGGGTCCCGTCCGCCCAGCGAACGTGCTGAACCGATCGCTGGAGGTAGCGGTAGAGGGCGAACACCCCGGCCCCGGCGATCGCCCCGGCCAGCGGATCGATGGCCAGCACAACACCCAGGCAGGCGAATGTGCCGAGCAGGCTGAGGCGCCAGTCGAAGTAGCGGAATCGGGGCCGGAACGAGGTGCTGGCCGCCCTCGCCTCGTTGTAGGTCGCGAAGTTGATCATGCCGTAGCTGGCCAGGAAGAACATGGAGATGATCGGGGCGACGATGTTCAGATCACCGATGGCCACGGTGACCAGGGCGATCAGGGCGGTCAGCGCCACCCCCCGCCGCGGGTTGTTGTTGGCGCCGGACCCCTTGGCGAACGGCTCAAGCGGTTCGATCAGCCGATCTGCGGCCAGGCGTTGCAGCGTCCGGGGTGCACCCATCATCGAGGCGATGGCCGACGAAAGCGTGGCGGCGATGACCCCGAGGTCGATCAGCCACGGGGCGGGGGCCAACCGCCGCATGATGGCGGTGTCGTCCCGTAGTTCGTCCAGCGGAACGGCCATGACCAGGGTCACGACCACCAGCAGGTAGATCACCGTCGACACGCCGATGGCGCCGAACGTGCCGAGGCTGATGCTGCGGGACGGGGTGCGGAGATCCCCCGACATCGCAACCCCCTGAGTGAACCCGGTGATCGCCGGGAAGAAGATGGCAAAGCTGATCCAGAACCCGTCACCGCCCTCCGGGGCGCCGAACCCGTCCGCCAGCCTCCCCGGTTCCAGATTCCCGAACGCACCGAAGAAGTAGGCGCCGATGGCTATGGCCAGACAGGCCAGCACCGCGTACTGGAGCCTGGTGGCGAAGTCGGCGCCCAGCATGGCAAGGCCGAGCAGCGCAACGATCGTGACGGCGGCGATGATCCGGGGGAGCGACGGGTCGTCCGACTCCACCACGCTGGATACGGCCTCGCCGAGACCGATGGCGTAGAAGGCGACGGACACGGCGATCGCCAGGTAGAGGACAAGGCCGATGGCGCCGCCGAAGGCCGGTCCGAGGGTCCGGGAGATCAGGAAGTAGACACCGCCCCCGCCGACCTTCAGGTTGGTCGCGATGGCCGCCAGGGAAATGGTGGTCAGGAGCGAGACCGTGGTGGCGAGGGCCAGGATCAGCAGCATCCGACCGAGGCCGACGTTGCCCGTCACAAACCCGAGCCGGAGGAACAGGATCAGGCCGAGAATCGTCAGGAGACTGGGCGTGAACACACCGCCGACGGTGCCAAGCCTGCCCGTTTCGATCCGGTCGACGTTCTGGCTTTTCCTGGTGTTCAGCCCAGCGCGATTCTTCACCTTTTATCCTGATCGTTGTGCCGGCGAGGTCGGGTCCACGATGCTCGAGGGAATTTGTAGCACCGTTCCGGAACGAGGGATCGTGATGGCGCCAGGTTGTCAACAACCTGCAGTAGGAAGGCCCAGGACGTGAACCAGTTTCGAACCACATCGAGCCGGACGGGCACGCGCCCCACGTGGTTCGGTGGCCGCTGATGGCGGGCGACGACCAGACCTTCCACGATGCGATCGAAGGCTACTGCGGCCGGCTGAGTTACTTCGCCGGCGACACCGTTGAGTTGCACGTCTCCACCACCGCCGACCACTACGGCGTCACCGTAACGCGGTGGGGGGCCGAGCGGGAGGTCGCCTGGACCGCCGACGGGCTCTCGGGAGTGTCCGTGGCGGTGCCGCCGGACGCCGACAGCGAAGGTTGTGGGTGGCCGGTCAGCGTGTCGTTCGAAGTTGATCCGGCATGGCGTTCCGGGTTCTACCTGGTCACCCTGACCGCAGCGGGGGCCGAACCGGGCCGGGACGTCAACCACGCCTGCTTTGTGGTCCGTGGTCCCCGGGCCGCGGACGAGCGACAGGGCGTGCTCTACGTCATCGCCACCAACACCTGGAACGCCTACAACACCTGGGGAGGAAAGAGCCTTTACACCGGCGGGCACAAGGTTTCGTTCTCCCGTCCGTTCGGCCGGGGCCTTCTCGACCGGCCAGAGGTGGATCGGGATGACCGCAAGGCCAGACCCACTCGCTATGGCGAGACGCCGGATGCCGACGGCCGGATTTTTCAGGAGTACCGGACGACAAACGCCTACCCGTCGGCCATCGGTTCGACCGGTTGGTTCACCCACGATCGCCGGTTCGTGACGTGGGCCGAGGCCAACGGTCATCACTTCGATTACGCGATCTCCGCCGACCTCGAGCAGGATCCGACGGCGCTCGACGGGTATCGGGGGGTGGTGCTGGTCGGCCACGACGAGTACTGGAGCGGTCCCCAGCGGGCGGCGATCGAACGGCACGTCGCAGCTGGTGGGCACCTGGCGTCGTTCTCCGGCAACACGATCTTCTGGCAGGTACGTCTGGAACCGGGAGTCGGCGGTGACTCGATGGTCTGCCACAAGTATCGGGCCCATCTGGACGATCCTGTGGTGGCCGACGGTCGGCCGGAGACGATGACCGGCATGTGGGCCGATCCGCTGGTCGGCGAACCGGAGTGGCGGTTGCTCGGCGCCGGGTCGGCCTTCGGGCTGTACCACCGCTTCGGCACGGCCACCGCCAGAGGGGTCGGCGGGTTTGTGGTCTACCGGGATGACCACTGGCTGGTCGAGGGAACCGGGCTCCGATACGGCGACGTTCTCGGCGGGCCGGACGGCGTTGTCGGCTATGAGACGGTCGGCTGCCCGCTCACCCTCGACGAGCTGCAGCTGCCGGTGCCCAGCGCCGCGGCCATCGCCGCCGGGGTGCCGGAGGACTCCGTCATCGTCGGCTGGGTCCCTTCCAGCAATCTGGGCGTCGGGGAGTATCCGGCGTCGATCGCCGCGCTCAACGATCAGGGGGACCTTGAGTTCATCGCCGAGCGGGTGTTCGCGGACGGCGGCCCCGACGGTGCCACCGAAACCGGTCCGGAGCGGGCACTGGCCCGGGCCCGGCTGGGCAATGCGGTCATGATGACCACCAGACCGAACGGTGATGCAGGCGGCGAGGTGATCACCATCGGTACCACCGACTGGGTGTTCGGGCTGCCGACGGATGACGCCGTCGCCGCCGTGACCGGGAACGTGCTGCGTCGGTTGGCCGGATGGTGACCCCGCGGTCCACGGCCGTCCGCCGCCGGCCACGGACACCCGGGCGCGGGCAGCCGGTGCGGTGAGTCCGAGGAGCGCTTAGAGGTGCTGGCCGCCGTTGATGTGGATCTCCGTGCCGTTCACGTAGGAGGCCTTTTCGCTGCACAGGAACAGGACGACCTCGGCGACCTCCTCCGGGTTGCCCAACCGGTCCATCGGTACCTCCCGGTGGACCAGGTCCTCGGTGCCGGGGGAGAGGATGGAGGTGTTGATCTCTCCGGGGGCCACCGCGTTGACCCGGACGCCGGTGGAGCCGTACTCCGACGCGAGCTCCCTGGTCAGCGCCGACAGCCCGGCCTTCGACATCGCATACGCGGCGCCGGCGAACGGGTGAATCTTGAAACCGGCGATCGAGGTGACGTTGACCACCGAACCCTGGGCGTCTTTGAGCGGACCCATCAGCTCGTTGCAGAGCATCGTCGGGGCGACGAGGTTGACCATTTGCACCCTGGTCAGGGTGTCCACGTCGGTGGCGGTGGCACTGAGCCGGCTACCGTCCGGCGCCTTCGGTGAGATTCCCGCATTGTTGACCAGCGCGGCGAGACCGTTTTCGCCGATCCGCTCCTTCAGAGTTGCCGCCGCCTCCAATACGGAGTCCGGGTCGGCGAGATCGACCTCGATGTGCTGGACGATGCCATCGGCCCAGGGGCACACCTCGGAGAACGGCGTGCGAGCCAGCGTGAACACCTCCCATCCCGCGGCGTGGAACTCCTTCACGATGGCGTGACCGATACCCCGGCTGGCGCCGGTGACCGCAACGACCGGTTTTGGTGACGGTGCAACCCCCGACGCGATCACGTCGCCGTTCGGGACGTCGCCGGTTGTGTTCGGTTCAGACATGTGGTGGCCCCCTGCCTACTCTGCCGTCTGCCTCTGTGCCCTATTGGCCTGGTCTGTCGGCCTGTTTCTGTCGGCCGCTTCCGTCGGCCTGTTCGGTCGCTCGCCCGAAGATGTTAAGTGTACCTAATTCGCGTCCGGTGCCAATCTAGGGCGCCGGACGGGCGGCGTCCATGAGTTCTTCGATACCCGGTCGGTCATCCGGCCCGGCCCCCCAGTACCCGTACTCGAGTACACCGTCCGGTCCGATGACAAAGTCCCCGCCCAACTGCAGGGGGTCCTCCGTCGGTCGTGATGGTTTCAGTCTGCCACCTGGCCGGACCAGTTGCAGGTACCGCCGCAGGGCTCGAAGGCCCCAGACCCGTGCCACCGAACCGCGGCCGAGGCCATATGCCCAGTACCCCCGGCGATCCGGATCACGAACCACCCGATAGGGGAGCGAGGTTCGCTCCACGTAACGGGTCAGGTTTGTGTCGTCGGTGAAGGTGACGAGGACCGCGTCGGTTTCGGGACCAAGTTCGTCGAGACGATCGCCGACCGCAATCGCATGTGCCGCACACGGCACTCAATGGATGTGCCGGTGAAAGATCAGGACAACCCTCCGTCCGAGATGGTCGGCCAGTTGCCACGGCGTGCCGTCCCGGTTGATCAGCTCCAGCGCCGGCGCCGTCCGACCGATGATGGGGCGGACCCCGGGAGCAGTCACAGCCAGACGGTAGTGCAAAAGCAGGCCGACCCGGTCAACCGCTCGGCGGTGGCCGAAGCGATTGACCGGGTCTGGCCGGGGCCCGTCGACGGGGTGGTCGACGGAGGGGAATTGATCAGAGGAGGCCGCGGACGTTGGTCCGCATCTCCTCGAGTCGGACCGCCGACTCGTTCAGCTCCGCAACGGATGCGCCCTGCTGGCGTAGTTCCTGATGGGCCCACCAGCCGGTGAGCAACGAGTTGATGGCGGACTGCATTTTGTGTGACATGTTGACCTCCGATTGGTTTGATTTCGGGCGTTATCGGCGTCTGCCGATCACTTCTGTAATCCTCCTCCGAAACGCTCCGAGGGTGTCACTGAACGGATCGTTAACTCCAGGCTGCTACAGTGCTTGTCACTGTGATCGATGAAATTGACAGAGAAATTATCGGTGCTTTGCAACGTGACGCCCGTCTCACCCAGCGAGAGCTCGGTCGGGCAGTCGGTTTGAGCCCCAACGCCGCCGGGGCCCGGGTCCAACGGCTGATCGAACGCGGGGTGATCGCCGGATTCCATGCGGCGATCGATCATGCGGCGTTCGGTCGCGGGATCGAGGCGTCGATTGACGTCTGGCAGAAGGACGACCACGATCGTGAGGCGTTCCATCAGCTGGCGAAGGACGACGATCGCATCACCGAGTGCATCCACCTCACCGGGCCCCTGGACTTTCGGGTCCGGGCCAGGGTCGCCTCGCCCGAGGATCTGAACGATCTGCTGATCCGCATGAAGGAGGAGGGGGGTGTCCGCAGCACCGACAGCCGTCTGGTGCTGGAGCGGCTACCGGTTCAGGCGGAAGAGCGGGGGCGGAGACGAAGGACGTAGACGGAGGGCGAAGATAACGGGCGGAGACGCAGCGCGCCTCGTTGAACGTGTGCTGACCGGTGGCGTCAACCGGCATCGGCTCGTCAGCCGTTCCAGTTGTCAGTCCTTGTTGGCCACGTAGCTGCGGTAGACGGTCAGCAACGCCAGCTTCTCCTCGTCGGAGAGATTCGGGTCGACCATGATGGCGTCCTCAGTCGACGGCCGGGAGCCGGCCTCCTCGCCATCGTCCTCATCGTCGGGCAGCAGCCCGGCCCGGGAGAGCAGCGTCTCCGGGGCGATGCCGAGCGCATTGCCCACCCGCTTGATCACGCGAAGTGACGGTTCGTGGAGGTCCCGTTCGATCTGGCTGAGGTAGGCATTGGAGATCTCGGCCATCGTCGACAGTTGGCGGAGCGACAGGTTGGCCATCTCCCGCTGGGCTCGGATGAACGCACCGAGCGAGCCGCTCTGGAATGGGCTGTCCTCTGCGTCGGAGTCCGTGTCGGTGTTGCCGTTCTTGTCGGCGGGATCGCCGGCCGTGTCGCCGTCGTCTGCTGCCGATTTCCCGGCTTTTTGTCTGGACTGTCGTGCCATGGTGCGTCTCGTCAAAAACTAACATGCCGCAGGCCGTCAGGCCTGCGGCATGTTCGGTTCCGTTTGGTTGCTCCCGGAACCAGGACCGAGGGGGACGGGTCCTACTTGGAGCTGGCGGTGAGAACCTTCTTGGCAAACGCCTTCTGGTTCTCGACAACCTTGATGACAAAGTCGTGGGCGGAATCGGAGAAGCTGACCATGGAGTCGGTCGGCAGCTCGATGTTCGAGAAGTCCGGCACGATGTTCTCCAGAACCGGAACGGACGGGAACTCGATCCGGGCGAGGTTCTCGCGGGCGACGTTGTAGCCGCGGAGAGCGGCTTCCTGGCCCTGCTCGACGACGGAGAGGTACTGCTCCTGGGCCCGCTCGGCGAGCTCCTCGGCCCGCTCGATGGCGGTGGAAGCGAACTCGGTTGCCTCTGCGGCGGGGGCCTCGGTCTTCTCGGCGGCCTTCTTGGTGGTGCTCTTTGCGGTCTTGGTAGCCATGTTGGGGGGTCCTTATCCTTCTTGCGCCGCGTTGTGGCGCCCTCTTTGCGTGTGTCGTGTGCGGATCCAATACGGCCGGGTGGTCGGATTGGGCGGCAACCGCATCCCGTCCGGACTGCCCGGTGGCTGCTTGGTGTACCGATCCGCTGTTAACTATTTCTAACACTACACCCCACTGCGTGGGATGTCTACCAAAAGCGTTAGATATTTCAAGCGACACACGTCACAGGACGTGAGACCCCCTATTCCAGAACACCGGCGACGACCAACTCCGACAGCTTCTCGTCGTCATAGCCGAGCACACCGAGCAACACGTCAAACGTGTGTTCGCCGATGGTCGGCCCGGCCTTTGTCACGTTCGCAGGCGTGCGGGAGAGGTGGAACCGCGGCCCCTCGACCGGGATCTCGCCGTGCTCCGCGTGCTCGCCGTTCACGAAGTGCTCCCGATGGGCGAGCTGAGGATCCGAAGCCAGATCGACACTGTCCTGTACCTGGTGGCAGGCGACACCGGCGTCCTGCAGGGCCTGCTGTATGTCCGCCCGCTCCCGGGATCCCGTCCAGCCACCGATCAGCTCCTCGATCTCGACCTCTCGGTCCTTGCGACCCTGCCGATCGAGCCCGGCCAGCTCATCGTCGAGGTCCATCACCGAGCAGAGGGCTCGCCACTGGTCGTCCGTCTCGCAGGCGATCGCCACCCACCGGTCGTCCCCGGCGGCCGGGGCGACCACGTGGGGGGCGAACATCGGGTGCCGGTTACCCGGCCGGTCCGCCTCCCGGCCGTTCACCGTGTAGTCCAGGAGGGCCGGGGCCAGGAAACTGATTGACGCCTCGGCCTGGGACAGGTCGATGTACTGCCCCTCGCCGGTTCTGTCCCGATGATCAACCGCGGCCAGGATGGCCGCCGATAGGAACCGTGGTGAGATGTAGTCGGTGTAGGCGCCGAAGCAGCCCGCCGGGTCCCGATCCGGCCAGCCGGTGACGTCATAGAAACCGGACAGGGATGCCCCCATCGTGCCGAAGCCGGCCAGGCTGGACAGCGGTCCGCTCTGCCCGAAGAGACAGCTGCTGGTCATGATGATGTCGGGCTTGATCGCCTTCAGCTCCTCGTAGCCGATCCCCCAACCCTTCATCGCCTTCGGGGAGAACGACTCGCACACGACGTCCGCCCACTTCACCAGATCGTGGACAACCTGGATGCTCTCCGGCTTTGACATGTCAAGGCTGATCGAGTTCTTGCCGGCGTTCATGTTCTGGAACAGACCGCTGTTCTCCGCCCCGCCCTCGTTCTGCCAGAAGGGCTGAATGGTCCTGGCCGCCTCGATCTTGTTCGCCGACTCGATCCGGATGACGTGAGCGCCGTTGTCGGCCAGGACCCGGGTGGCCGCCGGCCCGGCCATGACCCACATGAAGTCCAGGATCTTCAGCCCGGCCAGCGCACCCTCACCGTCCGACTCTCCCGCCGCAGTCGCGGCTGCGGTTGCGGCGGGTGGCGTCGGGGCTGCCTCCGAGTCGGCCAGAACCGCCTCGTGGTGTTGGCCGAGACTCGGTGCCGGTTCGTCGATCACGATCGGCGACCTGGTGAACCGGGCAAACGGTCCGGGGAACCGGACCGCCGTGCCGAGGGCCGGCTGGTCGATGTCACGCCAGAACTCCCGATCGGCGTACTGAGCGGACTCGGCGACGTCCTGGACGGTTGAGACCGGAACCATGAGCAGGCGTTTGTCCAGCGCGCTCGTCAGCAGGTCCGCCTTGGTCCGTTTCGACGTGAACTCGGCGGCCACGTCCTGGATCCTGGCGTACTCGCCGGGCGGGATGCGGCCGGTCATGACCCCGTCGACAAAGTTCTCCCAGTCGATCTCCAGGTCGGAGTCCTCGCACTCACCCTCGGCGTGGATCCACTCGAAGAGTCGGGCGCCGAACGGGCCGATCGCGCTGCCGAACAGGATGGTGGTGGAGACGTACCCGTCTGCGGCCGGGGACCGTAGCCGGATCTCGAACGGGCCGAGCCTCGCTCCACCGCTCATTCTGGTTCCCTCCGGCGATCCGTAGAGGTGGTTGAGCGCGGTTGACTGGGTGGCCTGGAGTATCGCCTGCTGGGCGGAGACGTCGACCTGTTGGCCCAGCCCGGACCGGTTCCGCTCGTACAGCGCAATCAGCGTTGCCGATGCGGCCTCGGCCGACGCGTGGAGGTACGCCTGGTCCAACGGGATCCGCAATGGTGGGCGGTCGGCGTCACCGGTCACATTGAGCTGCATGCCGGCGCCAACCAGCGTCAGGTCGGTGGCCGCCCAATCCGCCTTCGGCCCCGTCTGGCCGAACGGGCTGATGGAGGTGTAGACAAGGCCGGGATTCGCGGCGGCAAGATCCCCAGCTCCGAGACCCCGGGCCGCCATGGCCCCGGGGCGGTCCGATTCGATCACCACGTCGGCGGTGGCGGCCAGCGTCCGCAGCCGAGCCTGATCCTCCGGATCGTCCAGGTCCAGCGTGACACTTCGTTTGCCACGGTTGTACGACCAGAACCACAGCGAGTACTCCGGATCGTCCTCGTGCCCGTTGACAAAGGGCGCCATACGTCGTGACCGTGATCCGTCCGGCGGTTCAACCAGGATCACTTCCGACCCGAGGTCCGACAGGATCTGACCGGCAAGCTGGCCGCGCTCGTCGGAAAGATCGAGCACGCGATACGGCAACGACGTCATGGCTTATCCCCCTTGAAGTTGAATGAGTATCGCCCGAAAACGTCGGACGATTCCAGCCGCCGTCGGCGGGCCGGTCCCGGCGATGGATTCCCCGGTCCGCCCGGGCCTATGGTCTGGCAATGCAGGCGGAACGCGCGTCGATCGAGAATGCATGGAAGGGTCGGATCTCCGGTTGTCAGCTCGGCAAACCGGTTGAGATGCTGTCGATGCGGCGCGGGCTCGACGAGCTTCAGGCGTACCTGTCCGAGGTCGATGCGTTGCCGCTGCGGGACTACGTCCCGTTCACCGACGGCCGTTCGCTCTTCCAGCCGTCGTGTCGTGGTTTCATCGTGCGGTCGGAACCGGACGACGACATCAACTACTCCGTCCTGGCCCTGACGTTGCTGGAGCGGCACGGCGACGACCTTGCCACCGTCGACGTGGCCCGGGCCTGGCTCGAGCTGCTGCCACTCGGCACGGTGTTCACCGCCGAGCGGTCCGCCTACGTGACCTTGGCCAACCGGTCTAAAACGTTCTTCGCCCAGGGTCAGGAAGCGGGATTCGATCTGTCCGAGTGCTCGGACAACCCGTACAACGACTGGATCGGGGCCCAGATCCGGACCGATGTGTACGGTTGGGTCCTCCCCGGTGATCCGGCCGGGGCCGCACGGCTGGCCGGTGTTGACGCCGCGCTGTCCCACCGGGAAGCCGGGGTCCACGGCGCCCAGTTCGTGGCCGCATGCGGCGCCGCCATCCCGGCGGCTGACTCGCTGGACGATGCGGTCCTGCGGGCGACCGCCGAACTGCCAGACGACTCCGCCGCGGTGGCCGCCATTACGTTTGGCCGGTCCATCGTCGGCCGCGAGGATGCGGTGGCGTTGCTCCACGCCCGGTACCCGGACCTGTCCCCGGTTCACACGCTCAACAACCTGGCGCTCGTGGTCTGGGCACTACTTTCCAACCCCGATGATTTCGGGGCGGCCGTCGGTGATGCGGTTGCCGCCGGGTGGGACACCGACTGCAACGGCGCCACCGTCGGCGGGCTCTGGGGGATCACCGGACGGGAGGTCCCGGCCCGGTGGACGGCCCCGTGGCGGTCGCGGGTTGCGGTATCACTGGCCGGCCACGATGAGCTGTCGCTTGCGTCGCTGGTCGATCGGACGGTCGCGGTCAGCGGGTTGCTTGGGGGAACCTGAGCAGGGTGGCGTCCGGCCGAACCGTCAGCCGGGGGCGAGGTGGTCGTGGATCGAACGGATTGCGCTCGAGCCTTCACCAACCGCGGCGGCAACCCGTTTCATCGATCCGGCCCGGGCATCGCCGGCGGCGAAGACCCCGGGCTGTGAGGTCTCGTAGGCCAACGGCTGGTAGTCGATCGCGTCGGTGACAGCGGTGTCGGTGAGGATGAACCCGTGCTCGTCCAACTGGATGAGCTCGCCGACCCAGTCCGTGTAGGGGACCGCGCCGATGAAGAGGAACAGGCCGCGGCAGTCCTGCTTCACCTCCTGATCGTTGCGCCGATCGGCCAGGGTGACCGCGGTGAGATTGGTGTCACCGTGGAGCCTGGTGACTTCTGTCCTGCTGGCGACCTTGATGTCGGCCGACGCTTCGATTCGGTCGATCAGGTAGGTCGACATCGAGGCGGTGAGCGATTCGCCCCGGATCGCCACCGTGACGTCGCAACCCTGCTGGGCGAGGAAGATCGCAGCCTGACCGGCCGAGTTCCCACCGCCGACCACCGTCACCGGGCTCCCGCCGCAGACCCGGGCCTCCAACTCGGTCGCGGCGTAGTAGATGCCCGCCCCTTCGAACTCCTCGAGTCGGTCGAGGGGGAGTTTGCGATACTGCACACCGACGGCCAGGACGACGGTTCGGGTCATCAGGGTGGAGTCGTCGTCCATGGTGAGTCGATAGCCGTCGCACACCGCGTCGATGGACCGACAGGTCGCGGGCGTGGTGATTCGGGCACCGAGGCGCTGAGCCTGAAGCGATGCTCGCTCGGCGAGTTCGTCGCCGGAGATACCGGTGGGGAAGCCGACGTAGTTCTCGATCCGGCTGCTGGTGCCGGCCTGTCCGCCGACGCTGCGGGAATCGAGGACGACGGTGTCGAGCCCTTCCGAGGCGCCGTAGACCCCTGCGGCCAGCCCGGCCGGTCCGGCGCCGATCACCACCACGTCGTGGATGTGCAGGCTGGTCGGCCGGTACAGCAGACCGAGGAGCTCGGCGAGTTCCGCCACCGTCGGCTGCTTCAGCAGGGCGGTCGGGGTGGCCGCCAGCGGTAGCTCGGTGCGCGAGATCCCCGCGGACACGAGCCGGTCGTAGACGGCCGGGTCGTCCTCGGGGTCGATCCAGCGGTGGGCGACCCGCATGCGCCTGGCATAGCCGACCAGTTCCAGCGTTCTGCTGGTGTGGCGTGACCCGATGATCGTCAGCGCCGTTGCCAGCTCGCCCCGCAGCAGCATGTCCCGGCGGGCAACGAGCACGGCGAAGAGGAGGTCGCCCAGGTCGTTGTCGGCGGCCATGAACTCCCGCAGGGCAGGCTCGGCAATGGCCAGCACCGTCGAGTCGACAACGGCGGTCGAGTGGAGGTAGGCGGCTTCGCCGGTGAGGACGTTGTACTCCGACATGATGTTGCCGGCGACTGCGGTACCAAGGTCGACCTGTTCGCCGGTCGCCATGCCGGTCCGCCGGAGGACGAACTCGCCGTCGAGCAGGACAAAGAAGTCCAGGTTGGTCTCACCCTCCTGGAACAACCGGACCCCGCCCGCCACTTCCAGGACCCTGCCATAGGGCCGCAGCCGGTCGATCTGGTCGGCGTCGAGGCTCGTGTATGCGAGTTCCTGGGTGGGGTCTGACATGCCTGTCAATCTAGGCAGGCGGTCCGCCGCTGCGGTTACCGAGGTGGGTCCGATGCCCCGCCGCGGATCGCCGGCATCCAGCGTGGGCCTGCGGTGGCGTCGATCCTGGCCAAAAACGCATCGTGGTGGGCGTCGACGGCGTCGCAGAAGGCAACCGTTGTCGACCGGCCGACGGCCCGCCAGGCCGGTGCGGTCAGTTCGTCCGTTCGTTCCTCCAGCCGGCGCCGGAATCGACGGCCCTCGTCGTTCAGTGCGGTGCCGTCCGCCAGGCCCTTGGTCGTCAGTCGCGCCCAGCCCCTGGCCACCGCGTCGTCATCGGCACCGCGACTTCGGGCGATCCATTCCTCCCCGCCGTACTCCTCGACGTCGATCATGGCCGAGTGCAGCAGTCCGGACTCAACGTCATCGAGGTCTGCGGCGGCACACAGCGCCCAGTGGTTGTCCCCCCGAAACTCCCGGAGACAATTCGCCGCAAGCCATGCCGACAGCACACCGCTGTCCGGTCCGGGTCTGGCCTGGGCCCGGTTGGCCGCAAAGAGCGGGCGAGCCCCGTGATGGACGGCGTCAACCCCCCGCCAGAGATCATCGGCCAGGGGCGCAAGTGTGGCGCCAAGGCCGGGGGCGATCGCCTCGAGGCCCGGCTCGATCGCCGCGTCCCGGACCTGACAGATCGCTTCGGCGGTTGTGACGCCCCGCCACAGGCCGAGCACCATCTCGATGATGTCGGGATGGATGGAGAAGGTCATTGCCGCCACCGCGGCGGGTGGGGTGTCGCCGAGCGGGGCGAGCCGCCACGCCTGGATCCAGCCGACGCCGTTCGCCACCCCGAGCTTCTCGTAGCCGGCAATCGCCGTCGGTTCCCACATCAGCCAGCCGACGAGATCGTGGCCGGCCCGGCCGGCCCGTGCCGTCAGCGCCTGCCAGTCCACCTCGTCAGGATTCGGGTTCTTATCAGCGCCTGTGGTCCCATCCGTCATGGCCGTGAGTCCGGTCCTTTTTGTTGTCTCGAGCGGTCGGGGTCGGTGACCGGCTCTCCGCCGACCTCGCCGTCCGGGGCGGTGTTGGGGGCGACCAGGCCGGCAGCCGTGAGCAGCGAGTCCGTTGACACGCCGAGCACCGCTGCGGCACCGGCCCCGAGCGTGATCTCGGTGGAGTTCGGGATGCCGACGTCGGTCCTGGTGACCCGGAAGTTGTCGACCGTGGCCACCGAGACCAGGGCATCGACCGACGGGTTGGCGCCGATGACCGCCCGACCGTGTGTCCGTGTCCGTCCGGTCACCGTGTCGCTCAGTTCCGCGACGACGGTCGGGCCGCCGTCGATCGGGTCGTACATGCCGTTCGGCGCCATACCCTCCGCACTCAACAGGTGGTAGGCGGGAAGCGATGCGGCGTTGACGGGACCGAGCGACTCGAGCACGGTTGCGGTAACCGGCGAGCGGTGGCCCGCCAGACCGTCGAGGCGGGTCGGGTCCTCAAGCAGGGCGAGTTCCGCGTCGGTCGACGTGGCCCACTGGGGGGCGAACCGAGCCCCGAAGCACCGCCAGAACGGTGCGGACCCGTCACCGTCGAAGCGCCCGCGGAGGTGTGAGGCGACGGTCTGAGGGATCTGGCTGCGGACAAGGTGCAGCAGCATGAACCGACCGCGGGACAGCAGCGTGCCGAGGCGCTTCCCCCTCGCCGAGGGGCCGATGAAGCTTGAGTCGAGTTCGGTCCTGGTCCACCGTGCGGACGAGCTGCTCATGATCAGACCCTGCCCGTCCTTGCTGGTGGTGACCGTGACCGCCAGGTTCGGCACCGCCTGCTTGAAGGTCACACCCGTGATTCCGAGGATCTCCTCCGACCGTTCGGTGCCGTCGTCGGAAACGGTCCGCTCGACCGCAACAAACACGACCCGCCGGGACCGACCGTCCACCGGGGAGAACGAACCCGTCGCCAGGTCGGCGATGGTCGACGAGGTCTCCTCACAGAGCAGACGGGCCGCGTCGAGGTTGCCGGGGAGGGACGACATGCCGATGACCTCGGCCTGTGACGGCTCGAGCAGCGCCCAGAGCCCTGGCCCGTCGCCCGTCGTCACCGGTCGCAGCAGGGTGCCGGTGACGCTCACCGTTTGTCCGTTTCCCGAGCGTCCGCCGACGGTGAAGCCGTCGCCCGTTCGGCCGCCCGGCGGAGCACCTCGGCAACCGTTGCGGCCCGCGGCGGGATACTGGCGACGTCGGCGAACTCGTGCGGGCTGTGGATGCCGCCACCCAGGATCCCGAGACTGTCCACGTTCGCCAGGCCGAAGCCGGCCAGGTCGTTCCCGTCACAGCAGCCACCGGTGTTCTCCGGTGTGATCTCGATCCCCAGGCCGCGGGCGGCGTCCGACGTGTCGGCCAACAGTCGGTCGATCGCCGGGGTGAGCGACTTGGGTGGTCTGGTCGAGGCCCAGACGACCTCGGTGTCCAGCGGCGAGGCGTCGGCCGCTTCGGCGAACCGGTCCTGGATCCAGCGTTGATCGCCGTCGGTCTCCACCCGCATGTTGAAGCTGCCGATGGCCAGATCCGGCACCACGTTGAGGGCCCCGCCACCCTGGATCTTCCCGCAGTTGACGGTCACCCCGTCCCGGCTGTTGTGGGCCTCCAGCGTGGTGATCAGATTCGCCAGGCCGAGGATGGCGGATCGTCCCTGATCGTGGGCCCGACCGACGTGGGAGGCCACGCCGCGGACGACAACGTGGCCGGTCAGCGCGCCCTTCCTTGCCGCGGCCACCCCGCCGGATGGCAGCGCCGGTTCAAACCCGAGCCCGATGTCAGCCTTCTGGGCGGCCTCGGCCAGCAGGCCTTTTGAGCCGAGGGAACCGATCTCCTCGTCCGGGACCACCAGGAACTCCCAACCGATGTCGGCTCCCCACGGCACCGTCTCGAGGTACCGGAGTACCTCAAGGGCGATGATCAACCCGCCCTTGCAGTCGGCCACCCCCGGCCCGGCCAATCTTGCGCCGTCCGCAGTCACCTCCTGGAACGGGTCATCCGGGCCGAACACCGTGTCCAGGTGACCAAAGAGACAGACACGGAACGGGGCTTCCGGTCGTTTCACCGCCCGCAGTGCATCACCGACCGGCCGTTTGACGATGGATGCCCCGGCGTCGATGGTCGCCGCGGGGTCGACGGGGATTGTCTCGATCGAGGTGGGGGAGAGGTCGTCGACGTACTGGGCCAGCCGGTGGCCGACGCGGTTGACCCCCTCCGGATTGAACGAGCCGGAGTTGATCTCGGCCAAGGCGGTGACCGCAGCCGACAGCCGGTCCAACTCCCCGCCAAGATCGGCGGCCAGCTCCTGTGTCTCGACGGTCATCGGTCGGTCACTTGCCGTCCGGCTTGGCGACGTCGAGCATGCGCTTTATCGCCGCAGCCGAGGCGTTGGCCCCGCAGCTGATCACGGCCATCGTGGCGCCCGGATTCTCCCGCCCGTAGTGGGCCGCCGCCGCGAGCGCCATGCCGGCCGATCCCTCGACCAGCTGATGGTGATCATCGATCATCCTCGCCACCGCGGTGGCGATCGCCTGCTCCTCGACGTCCAGCCAGCGGTCCACCAGTGACCGACACAGTTCGAACGTGATCGACCCGGTCTCCACCGCGCCGGCTGTGCCGTCGGAGAAGGTGGGTTTGGCCGGCGGCTCGATGAGGTGACCGGCGTCAACGGAAGCCGCCATCGCCCGGTCGTTCAACGCGGAGGCGGCGACGATCACGGCATCCGGATGATGCTGTTTTACCGCGGTGGCCACCCCGGAGATCAGACCACCACCCCCGACCGAGACAACAACTGCGTCGAGTCGACCGAGGCCGGCGCCCCCGGCGTCCTCAACGATCTCAACGCCGATCGTTCCCTGGCCTGCGATGACCTCCGGGTCGTTGTACGGGGATATGTAGGTGACGCCCGATGTGTTCGCAGCGTCCCTGGCGGCGTGCTCGGCCACCAGCGCGTCGGTGTCGTCGACGGTGTTGATGACGGCGCCGAGTCGAGCGATGGCCGCCACCTTCGCCGAGGACGCACCCGTTGGCAGATACACCGTGCACGGGATTCCCCGGGCGGCCGCCGCCGTGGCAACGCCGATGCCGTGGTTGCCGGAGGATGCGGTGACAACGCCGGTCGCCGCGGCCTCATCCGCCAGGCTGAAGACCTTGTTGACCGCACCGCGCAGCTTGAAGCTGCCGGTGCGCTGCAGGTGCTCGGCCTTGATGGCGATGGTGGCCCCGATTCGCTCGGACATCGGTTCGCTGACGATCAGCGGCGTCCGGACCACATGGCCGTCGATGCGGTCTACCGCGGTGATGATGTCCTGGTAGTTGGTCATGTGAACGTCCGATCGGCCACGGTGGCGACGGGCCGATCCCGATGGGAACGGCGGCTCCTGGGAGCAGGGTAGCCGGGTGCGTGAAATCGGTCGCACCACGTTTCGGTCCGCCCGACCGCCTCTACCCTGGTGGAGACATTAGGCGGTAAATGTCTGCTTGTACGAACTTTGCAGCCGTACCGCACATCCACGAAGGGCAGGAAGAACATGTCATTGCGTTTGGGAGATGCCGCACCGAACTTCACCGCGACCACCACCGATGGAGACATCGATTTCCATCAGTGGAAGACGGACTCCTGGGCGGTGCTGTTCAGCCACCCGGCGGACTTCACCCCCGTCTGCACCACCGAGCTCGGTCGGACCGCCGCGCTGAAGGACGGGTTCGCCGCCCGGAACACCAAACCCATCGCCGTCTCCGTCGACCCGATCGAGGATCACCACGGCTGGACCCCCGACATTGCCGAGGTCACCGGATCCGAGGTCAACTTCCCGATCATCGCCGACCCGGATCGAACCGTTGCCGAGCTCTACGACATGATCCACCCCGGTGAGGGTGACACGTCGACGGTCCGGTCCGTGTTTGTCGTCGACCCGGCCAACGTCATCAAGCTGATCCTGACCTACCCGAAGTCGACCGGCCGCAACTTCGACGAGATCCTCCGGGTCATCGACAGCCTGCAGCTCACCGCCAACCATGACGTGGCAACCCCCGCGGACTGGGTGAAGGGGGAGCGGGTCATCGCATCGCCGGCGATGGCCACCGATGTCGCCCGCGATCGGTTCCAGAACCTCGAGGAGGTCAAGCCCTACCTCCGCTACGTGGACGACCCGACGGGCTGAGGTGGGTCGCGTCGCGGCGCGGCACCCGGCGCGGGTGGCGGCCCCGTAGACTGCCGTCAGCGGCGGCACACACCGCTGACAGCGGCCGATGGCCAACGAGGAGCGCAGCACCATGTACGAACGGCACCCGGTCAAGGAATACGCCACCGCGGTCGGTCCGGACGGTCAGCTGATCGACGTTCGTGAGCCCCACGAGGTTGCGGAAGGAACGCTGCCGGGAGCGATCAACATCCCGCTCGGTGACCTGCCGTCCCGTCTGGCGGAGATCGATCAGGGCCGGCGGGTTGTCCTGCTGTGTCGCAGCGGCGGCCGGAGTGGTCAGGCCGCCGAGTTCCTCATGCAGTCCGGCTACGCCGATGTGGTCAACCTCGTCGGTGGCATGCTGGGCATGGCCGAAGACTGACCGATCGGCCGGTTCGGTTCGACTATTTCCGTTCGACCTCGACGAACGACATCGGTTCCTGTCCGTCGTTCACCACGTTGTGGTGGGCCCCGGCCACGCGGTGATAGGCCTCTCCGGCTCTGATCGATGCGTGCTGGGTGGTGCCGTCGGGTGACTCGACGAGCATGTGGCAGTCGGTGACGGGTGTGACCACGTAGTCGTACGCATGGGTGTGCCAGCCGGTTTCCTCGCCGGGGGCGAAATCAAACCGGGTGACCCGCAGGTCGGTGTTGTCGTGGAGTGTGGTGGCCGTTGCCGGCGGCCGCTCCTCGCCGCCGGTGTGATCGGTTTGTTCGCACATGGGTATCAGTCTGCTCGTTCCGGGATGGGGTGGGCGAGTTTTGTCAGCTGGTCCGTGCAGCCTTGCCGGTGATGGGTACTTCTGCCTGGTAGTGGGCAGATTTACTGTTTGTGAAGAGAATGCCGGCGCTTTGGGCGCGAAGAAGTGCTCTTTTTCCGTTTGGGCACATAATCTCCCTACTTCGGGTCATGGTGCCCTGGTTTGTACGCTCGAAAACCGTCAGGTTGCATACAAGTCGCCGAGTGATGGGCTTCGGCGTGGCACCCGGTCGACGATGACCGGTTGGAACGGAGGTTCGCATGACCAGCTATATGTCCGACATCGAGTCCCTGCAGTCCCTGGTGGAGAGCAACGGGCGCCCGTGGGCGGCGATCAACCCCGAGTATGCAACTCGGATGAAGCTCCAGAACCGGTTCAAGACCGGCTTGGACATCGCCAAGTACACCGCAGCCATCATGCGGCGGGACATGGCCGAGTACGACGCAGACTCCGCCTCCTACACCCAGAGCCTCGGTTGCTGGCACGGTTTCATCGGCCAGCAGAAGATGATCTCGATCAAGAAGCATCACGGCTCAACGGCAAAACGCTACCTCTACCTCTCCGGCTGGATGGTGGCCGCCCTCCGTTCCGAGCTCGGTCCGCTGCCCGATCAGTCGATGCACGAAAAGACCACCGTTCCGGAACTGGTCGAGGAGCTGTACACCTTCCTCAAGCAGGCCGACGCCCGGGAGCTCAACCACATCTTCCGTGAACTCGACGAGGCCAGGGCCGCCGGCGACGCCGAGGCCGAACAGACCGCGTTGAACGCCATCGACAACTTCGAGACCCATGTGGTCCCGATCATCGCCGACATCGACGCCGGGTTCGGTAACGAGGAGGCCACCTACCTGCTGGCCAAGCAGATGATCGAGGCAGGCGCCTGCGCCATCCAGATCGAGAACCAGGTCTCCGACGCCAAGCAGTGTGGCCACCAGGACGGCAAGGTCACCGTTCCCCACGAGGACTTCCTGGCCAAGATCAACGCCGTCCGGTACGCGTTCCTCGAGCTGGGCGTCGATGACGGCATCATCGTCGCCCGCACCGACTCCCTCGGCGCCGGTCTGACCCAGAAGATCCCGGTCTCCACCGAGGCCGGTGACCTGGCCAGCCAATACCTGGCGTTCCTCGACACCCAGCCGGTGACCCTCGACGAGGTCAACGACGGCGAGGTCGTGCTCAAGCGTGACGGCCAGCTGGTTCGGCCCATCCGGATGCCGAACGGCCTCTACAAGTTCAAGGACGGCAGCGGTTTCGACCGGGTCGTGCTTGACTGCATCACGTCCCTGCAGAACGGCGCGGACCTGCTGTGGATCGAGACCGAGAAGCCCCACGTCGGGCAGATCAAGGGCATGGTCGACGCGGTTCGTGAGGCGGTGCCGAACGCCAAGCTGGTCTACAACAACTCGCCGTCGTTCAACTGGACCCTCAACTTCCGCCAGCAGGTGTTCGACGCCTGGGGCGACGAGGGCAAGGACCTGTCGGAGTACGTCCGAGACGACCTGATGAGCGCCGCCTACGACGGGACGCCCCTGGCGGTCGAGGCCGATGCCCGCATCCAGTCGTTCCAGGCGGACGCCGCCCGTGACGCCGGCATCTTCCATCACTTGATCACCCTGCCGACCTACCACACCGCGGCGCTCTCCACCGATGCGCTGGCCCGTGGCTACTTCGGCAAGGAAGGCATGCTGGCCTACGTCGCCGGTGTCCAGCGTCGGGAGATCCGCGAGGGCATCGCCACCGTCAAGCACCAGGACATGGCCGGCTCCAACATCGGAGACGATCACAAGGAGTACTTCTCCGGCGACCAGGCCCTCCTTGCCGGCGGTAAAGACAACACGATGAACCAGTTCTAAGGACTTATCTCCAGGTGAGCGTTGTCGGCCGGGGAGTTGCGAAGCAACTCCGTTAGGGGCTGCTCCGCAGCCCCGGCATGAACCAGTTCTAAGGACTGATCTCCAGGTGAGCGTTGTCGGCCGGGGAGTTGCGAAGCAACTCCGTTAGGGGCTGCTCCGCAGCTCCGGCATGAACCAGTTCTAAGGACTGAGTTCCAGAGTTCTACGCAAGCAAGCGGGTTGGGGGCTTTCGGGCCCCGGCCCGCTTCGCGTTTTGGCGCGGGGGGAACGATAAGCGATTCGGGCGCCCGTTCACTCAGGTCAAGTCGCTCGGGAAACCGTCGGGCCAGATGTCCACTACGTAGACGACAAGAGCGTCCGGTCGAGGATCCAGGTGATCTCTGGCGATGAATATCCTCGGCAGTCGGCGAAGCGGGCAACGCGTTGCCCGACCGGTCAGCGCCGGGGGAAGCAGCATTGGGTGGGGATGCCGAGCGTTCCATGGAGGCCACCCAAGTCGTCAATAGTGACAGCGTCTGTTGAGGCCCGGAGCCGCAGGCGAGCTGATCGCCTGGGTCGACAGCGTTCGGCCCTAGCCGGTCAGCTCCTGGGCGAACATTGTCTTGGCGTGCTCGTAGGAGCGGTCGGCCGCGGCCTCGTAGTAGCCGCCGCCGTACACACCGAAGCCGTGGTCCGCTCCGTCGTGGACCTCGGCTGCTCCCTTGTCGAGGGCGTTGGTGAAGTCGATGAAGTCGGTGTTGGCCGAGGCAGGCTGCATCGTGTCCTCTGCGCCGAACCCGACGTACAGCGAGCCGGTGTAGGACGGCACACCGAGGTGGGGCGAGTCATCGTCCTCGGTTGTGCAGAACGACGGGTGAAGGGCGACCCCGGCCCGGAACTGCTCACCCCGGTCCCGGATGGTGATCAGGACGGAACGGGCACCGATGCAGTAGCCGATACAGCCCATCGGTCCGGTCCCGGCCGCCGGGTCGGATGCCACCCAGTCGAGCAGCGCCCCAAGGTCCTCGGCCACCAGATCCTCACCGGTGGCGAGGATCATGCCGAACATCTTCTGGATCTCCGCATCCTCCCTGCCGGCCATCTGATACCACGGTTCGGCGCGGTGGTACCGGTCGTGAGAGACCACGTAGTACCCCCACTCGGCGATGCGGGCCATGGTGTCCTTCGAGCCCTGGTCGAGGCCGGGGCCGTGGTGGAAGGACACCACGACGGGGAACGGGCCGTCGCCCTCCGGTCGGACGATGTGTACCCCCATGGGGCCGGTCGGGGTGTCGATGGTCTCGGTTTGGCTGTGCATGGGCCAACTATCGTCGTTCGAGCGCAGCCGAACAAGCCAAACCCGTGTGGGACCGGTCAGAACAGGCCGAGGGGTTCGGGGGCTCCTGCGAGGACCGAGGCCGCCTCCACCCCCAGCCACTCCTGGGCCAGCGACGCCAGGTACCGGTCGAAGCCGATCGTCGTCCGAAGGTTGTCGTCCTCGTCCAGCTCGCCGAGGGATGGTCGCTCACCCACCAGGCCGGTCACACCGGTCTCCGTCGACGCACCGGCGATGAGCATCGTCGACGCCGAGCCGTGGTCCAGGCCGCTACCGTTTTCCGGCACCCGGCGGCCGAACTCGCTGACGGTGGCCACCACCACCCGGTCGGCGAACCCCAGCTCGTCGGCTCTGGTGAGAAAGCCGTCCACCGCGGCGTCGACCTGGGCGAGGTTGTCTGTGTGGCGCCAGAGGTGATCCACGTGGGTGTCGTAGTCTCCGGTGCCGGCGTAGACCACCCGGGTGCCGACGTCGGCGGCGATCAGCTCGGCGGCCAGGTACAGCTGATGGCCGAGGTCGCCGCCCTGGGCGATCATCGGCTGCTCCCAGTCCAGCTCCTCCCCGTCGGTGTCCAACCGCTCCGCCAGGTCGATCAGCCGGGCGTACCCGTCGGCGACCGGACCAGGGGCGAATGCAGCAAGCTGTTCCCGAAAGACCCGCATCTCGTCCCAGCCGTCCTCCCGCAGCATCCACAGGTCGTTCGAGTCCGAGAGGGAGAGTGTGGCCCCGGCGGCGTTCGCCAGATACGGCGACGAGCCCGTGGTGGACACCCCGACCAGCGGCGAACCGTCGTTGACGGCGTCCACCAGCCTGGCCAGGAATCCGGTACGGAGGTGGGCGTTCTCGCCGTCCACGTCACCCCGCTGCCATCGTGCGGCCATGTCGAAGTGCGACAGGTCACCGTTGATCGGACCGACCCCCTCCACCGCCAACACACCCCGCCGGTGCAGACGGGCCAGCGACGGGTGAAGGCCGACCGTCTCGTCGACGGTCAACACACGGTCCTCGGGGATCGCAAGGTCGGGACGAAGGTCGTAGTAGCGACCGGTTCCGTAGGGCACCAGCGTCGAGAGACCGTCGTTCCCGCCGAACAGGTCGACGATCACCAGCACCCGCCCGTCGACGGCGTCCGACAGGAGCCGACCGGTCGACTCGG
Source organism: Actinomycetota bacterium (assembly GCA_039029335.1). Classification (GTDB taxonomy): domain Bacteria; phylum Actinomycetota; class Acidimicrobiia; order Acidimicrobiales; family SZUA-35; genus JAHELU01. The sequence continues at coordinate 50,846 of JBCCGJ010000003.1, forward strand.
GCGCTGTGTCGAGGTTGACACCCCGGCGGGTCGAGCCGGAGGTGGCCGGTCCGGTTGCGGCTCCCGGTGACGAGGAGCCGAGACCACCCAGGCCGCAGCCCGCCACGGCTGCGCCGCCGGCGGTCACCAGACCTGCCGCCAACGCTCGATGGAGGAACGCCCGGCGGGACAGCGCCATACGCCGCCGGTTGGATTGCGCTGATGAGAAGGTCCGAGGGCCACAGCCGGAGCAGTGGGATCCGTGGGCGGGATCGGGGACGTGCGGTTTGTCGGTCATGCGAGCTGAAACTCCGGGCTGCTGAGGGCGAGCCGCCAGGTGGTAAGCCTGGCCGCTTCGGGGGACAGGGTCTCGTGGCCGGCGGCGGCGTCGATCACCGCTCTGGTCGCGGCACTGATCTCGTACAGGCCGCACCGGTCCAGGACTTCGGTGGCGGTGCCGGACCGCCCGTGCGCAACGCGGTCCAGATCGATCTCGGCCAGCAGGGACAGCCGACCGAGCAGGGAGCCGGGCAGCAGCCAACGGTCATCGGCCGGCCACCCCCCGACGTTCGGCGGGCGGTACGGCACCTGGTCGAGCGGCTCGAGATGCCACGGGGACACCTGGGACGCACCGAGCGCGGAGTGAGCTGCGCAGTACCACTCCAGGCCGGTCCGAGGCCGGTTCAATCGGGCGTCCGCCGCCGCCGGGTCGGTGAGGATCCGTTCCACCAACGGCAGGATCTCCAACTCCTGGTCCTGCCACCATCGGCCCAGCTCGGCCGCGCCGTCTGGCGTGAGCTCGGTGCCGAGAAGGTGATGCCACAGCATGGCGGCGATGTTGGCTGCGGTCTCCGGCTGATCACAGAGGTGGTCGACGATCTTTGTGGTGTCCCAGGTGTCCTGAACGCCGCGGAACAGCAGCGGTGCGACGAAGGCGTGCTCCCGTCGCCAGCTGACCTCACCGTCCTCGACAACCCAACCGGCCAGAGCCCGTGCCGCGGCCCGGACGTCGTCCTGGGTGTAGTTTCCGGGGCCGATCGTGAACAGTTCCATGAGCTCCCTGCCGAGGTTCTCGTTCGGGTTCGAGGCCATCGACCACGAGGCGTCGAGAAACTCGAGCAGCGCGCCGCTGGTGACAAACGCATGGAGCAGCTCCCGGTAGTTGCCGGTGGCGTTCGCCCGCAGCACGGTCAGCTGGTCGGCCACCAGTCGAGCATCACCGACCTTCCCGGCGTGTGTGGTGAGCAGGGTGTGCCAGAACCACGTCAGCCGTTCGGCGATCCCGCTGCCCGGTGCCACCATCTGCTCCAACCACCACTGGACCACCTGGCCCCAGTCGTCGTCCGGTGCGGGGACCTGGCCGGCGGCCCCGTTGCCGGCCTCCTGGAGCAGTTCGGTGACACCGTCGGTCCACGACAGCCCGGCGAAGCGATCGATCCGGTCCTGATCGACCCGCAACGTCGCTCGGCGGAGGAGGTGAGCGGCCCGGGCTCTGTCGGGATCTCTGGTCTGCAGTTCGGCCATGTTTGCACCGTAGAAAACGGCCGATGATGACTTCGTGAGGGCCGCCTTCATGTGTTCTTCACCTCCGCCGTGCGACAATGAGCCGGTGAGACTGCTGGTGGTCGAAGACGACCAATCGCTGGCCAAGGTCCTGGTGCGAGGCCTGACGGAGGAGGGCCACGCAGTCGATCACGCGGCAACCTCGGCGGCCGCGCTGGAGGCGCACGGCGTCCACCGCTACGACCTGGTTGTGCTGGACCTCGGCCTGCCAGACGGGGACGGTCTGTCCATCTGTCGGGCCATTCGCGACGGCGGGGACCCCACGCCCATCCTCATGTTGACCGCCCGGGACGGCCTGTCCGACAAGGTGGCGGGCCTTGACGCCGGTGCTGACGACTACCTGACAAAACCGTTCGCCTACCCGGAGCTCGCCGCCAGGGTCCGGGCGCTGCTGCGGAGACCGAAGGACGCCGTTGGTCCGGTGCTGGAATGGGGAGACCTGAAGCTTGACCCGGCGGCCCACACGGTGTGGCGGGGGGCGATCATGATCCCGCTGACCCCGCGGGAGTTCAGCCTGCTCGACTTCCTGCTTCGCCACCCGGATGCGGTGTGCACCAGGGAGGACCTGCTCGAGCACGTCTGGGACGCTCACTATGACGGGCTGTCGAACGTGGTCGACGTCCACATCGCCAACCTGCGTCGCAAGCTGAGCCTGCCGGACCGACCGGACCCCATCGAGACGGTGCGGGGCGTCGGCTATCGGTTGGCGGGTGAGCAACGCTCGGAGCAAACCGCATGACCGATCGTTGGCGGATCGGGTGGACCGCGGTGGCGGTTGGTGTGGCGCTGGTGATCATTGCTCCACTCGGCTATCTCGGTTTTCGACAGGAGATGGCAGGCATAAAGGCCGAGACCGAGGCCTGGGCGGTCTACAAAGTGGAGACCGCCCTGCTGGATCGGATCGCCGATGTGGACCGGGACCCTCCGGACAACACGTGGCTGGTCAACACGGAGGGCGGTTGGTCCGAGCCTGCGGGGGAGACCTGGACGGAGCCACCGCTGCTCAGCCTCGCCGACGCCGCCCTCGGTGGCACGGCCACCCGGGAGTACAACTTCGAGGGCGACTGGTTGGCCTATGCGGTCTGGGTCGGCGAGGACAACGTTGTGGTGGCCGTCGTCGATCGAGGCGGTGAGATCGAGGAGATCGGAGCGGCCCGGTTGCGATGGTCGGCCCTCATGCTCGGGGCGGCATTGGTTGCCGGTTTTGTCGCCTACCTGGTGCTCGGCCGGATGCAGCGGCCGGTTCGGCAGGCCCACGTGGTGAATCGGGACTTCATCGCCGACGCGGCCCATGAGTTGCGTACCCCGCTGTCGATCATCCAGGCCTCGGCCGGATTTGCACTTGCCAGGGAGCGGGACCCGGTGGACTATCGGGAGTCGTTGACCGAGATCCTGGACGCCAGCGAGCGGGCGGGGGCCAGCGTCGGTGAACTGTTGGAATTCGCCAGGCTGGAGGCCGGTCAGGCATCGCTGCGGCTGGCTCCGCTGCGGTTGGATCTACTGGTCGAGGAGGTGGCCGCCTCGGTTCGGGTGGAGAACGTCACCGTGCAGGCCGCCCCCGGCGAGGCGGTGGTTGTCGAGGCCGACTACAACCTCCTCCGTCAGGTGATCGACAACATCACCCGCAATGCCGCGGCCAGGGCCGACAAGGTCACGCTGGCCACCAAGCTGGACGCCAGGGAGGCGATCATCGAGGTGGTCGACGACGGGCCCGGATTCGATCCCGGCGTGATCGATCACGTCTTCGAGCGGTTCCGTCGCGGTGATCAGGCGGGGTCAGTCGGCCTCGGCATGGCGATCGCCCGGACCATCGTCGAACTGCACAACGGCTCCTGCGCCGCGGCGAATCGGTCCGCGGACGAGGGCGGCGGCGCGGTGGTCACCATCCGCCTTCCCTACAAATCGTCGCTGGTCTAACTGCCGCCGTCTGGCTGGTCTCCACGTGTCGTACCCTGAAGGAACGATGAGCTCCCCGGAGAAGAACAGCGACCGGATCGAACAGATCGACCTGTACTGGCGGCCCGGCTGACCGTATTGCCTGGCTCTCAAGGCCGGTCTGCGGTTCGCAGGCATCTCAACCGTCAAACACAACATCTGGGACAACCCGGCGGACGCGGCAAAGGTCCGCAGCGTGGCCAACGGCAACGAGACCGTGCCGACGGTTTTTATCGGCGGGCACGCCATGGTCAACCCGACCGCCCGCCAGGTGAAGAAGGCCGCCAGGGAACTGGCCCCGCATCTCCTCTAGCGGGAGCCCGAACGAACCGGCCAGGGTGGCGGCGCAACGAGGCGACGTCGGTAGGGTCGACGGGTGCACGAGATACACGAGCTATTGCGAGCCCACCGTTCGATCCGCCGGTTCGTCGATGAGCCGCTCGATCGGGACGTGGTGGCCGACATCGTCCGGAGCGGCCTGTCGGCGGCGACGTCCAGCAACCTGCAGGCCACGACCGTCATCCGGGTGACCGATCCGGACCACCGTCGGGCCATCTCCGAGGTGGCCGGCGGCCAGGAGCAGATCCGGACCGCAGGGGCGTTCCTGGTCTGGTGCGCCGACCTGAACCGCACCAGAGTGGCCTGTGAGCTCGCCGGTGGGTCGATGACGTCCGGTATGACCGAACAGTTCATCATCGCCACGGTCGACGTGTCGCTCGCCGCCCAGAACGCCGTCGTGGCCGCGGAGGCTCAGGGCTACGGGATCTGCTACATCGGGGCCATCCGGAACGACCCGCAGGTGGTGGCCGACCTGTTGGAGCTGCCGGATCACGTCTATCCGGTGTTCGGGCTTTGCATCGGGGTGCCGGACCAGGACCCAGAGGTCAAACCTCGGCTGCCGATCGACGTGGTGTTCAAGGATGATGTCTACGACACCTCGGACGATGTCGAACGGATAAACGCCTACGATGCGACCATCCGGGAGTACTACCGAACCCGGTCCGGCGGTACCAAGGACAGTTCGTGGACCGAGGAGATGGCTCGGCTGGTCGACGGGGAGCGGCGGCCGCACATGCGGTCCTTCCTGGCCGACCGGGGCTTTGAACTGCGATAGGTCTCCGCGCCACGTCCGGCTTTGAGGGTCCGTGCACCCGGGCGGTACAGTCGCCCGCATGCGACTCAGACAGATTGCCCTCGTTGCCGCCGAACTTCGATCGGTCGAGGAGGCGATCTGCGACCAGCTCGGCCTTGAGGTCTGTTACCGCGATCCCGGTCTGGCCGCGTTCGGCCTCCGGCACGGTCTCTACGCCATCGGCGACCGGATCCTCGAGGTTGTGGTTCCCAAACAACCCGGAACGACGGCGGAACGGTTCATCGAACGCCGGGGTGGCGATGGCGGGTACATGGTCATCCTGCAGACCGATGACGTAGCGGCTGAGCGGCAACGGGTGACCGACGCCGGTATTCGTATCGTCCACGATGGGGGCACGACCCAGCCGACCGTTGCGGATGGCGAGCAGCCGGCCACGATCCACGGCATCCATCTCCATCCTCGGGACGTTGGCGGCGCCATCGTCTCCATCGACCAGTCAGATCCTCCGGAGAGTTGGGGCTGGGCCGGTTACGACTGGGAGTACCACAGCCGGTCGGACGTCGTGACCGACATGGTGGCGGTTGAGATGCAGGCCACAGACCCCGACGCGATGGCCGAGCGGTGGAGCGTGGCGCTCGGCCGGACCGCCGACAACCGGGTCATGGAGCTGGACGACGCAACAATCCGGTTCGTCGCCGCCGCCGACGGCCGAGGTGACGGTCTTGCGGCAGCCGATCTGGTGGCCACCGACCGGTCACGAGCGGGTGAG
>JBCCGJ010000004.1:0-47225 GCA_039029335.1 Actinomycetota bacterium
AGTCGATCTGCTTCGGCGTCAGGCGGTTCACGATTCGATCCGATCGGGTGTCATCAGACGATCATAGAAACGACCACCGACACCGACTACGACGTAGCCGGCCCCGCGGGCTAGAACGGGATGCACGGCGCCGGCCGTCGCCGGTGCGCTCGATCGGGAAGGGGACCCGTCATGATCACCCGCTTCGGCACCCTCTATGTCGGTCAGGTCGACCATCACGAGCTCGGCTTTGACACACCCGCGGTCAACGACCGCTGGTACGACGACGATCACCTCGCCTCCCCGCTCCTCCACGCCGAGGAACTGGCGGTGCAGATGGACGGGCTCGGGTACGACACCCTGTGGCTGGCCGAGCATCACTTCCAGCGTGAGGGATACGAGTGTTTTCCCAACATCCCGCTCCTGGCGACCCACCTGGCGTCACGGACCGAGCGCATCAAATTCGGTTGCGGGTTCAACATCATCCCGACGTGGCACCCGCTGCGGCTGGCCGAGGACTACGCCATGGCGGACGTCCTCACCCGGGGCCGGGTTCGGCTCGGTGTCGGCCGGGGATATCACTCACGGGAGCTCGAGGTCCTCGGTCGGCCGGAAGCGGCAGCCGACCCCGAGGCCGCCCGCGACCTGTTCGAGGAGCAGGTTGAAGTTCTGCTGCGGGCCCTGCGGGAGCCGTCGTTCCGCCATCGGGGCCGTTACTACCAGCTCCCGCCGGACGGCATCGCCTATCGGGGTTACGAACTGGAGGAACTGACCCTGGTGCCCAAGCCGCAGCACTCGACCGAGTGCTGGCAGCCGATCGTGTCGGCCTCCGACCGCGGGATCGATTTCATGCTCGACAACGGCATCAAGGGGTTTGTCGGCGGTGGGGCGGCATCCGGCGGGGCGTCGGAGACCGTGGCCAGACGCTGGCAGGCGAAGCTGGCGGATCGAGGTCGGGACACCGAGCTGGGTACGGACCTGATCTTCGGCTTCTCCTTCTACCTGGCCGACTCGGTCGAGGAGGCCAAAAGGGCCGGTCGGCCGATTCTCGAGGAGTACCAGAAGATGTTCGCCCCGCTCGGATTTGCCGGGAAGGTGACCGATGATCAGCTCGCCCGTCTGGCCGACCCCGGCAGAGCCGCCACCGCCGGTATGCCCACGATCGACGACGCCATCGCGGCAGGCTCGTGGCTGGTCGGACCGGCCGAGCGCCTGATCGACGCCATCGGCCGGGTCCAGGAGACCTACCCGGGGCTCCAGGAGATCATGGTGGCCCAGCCGGTCGGGGCTCGGCCCGGCACGATCACCGAGCAGATGCAGCGGTTCGCAGAAGAGGTGATGCCCGCATTCGCCCCCGCTACCACCGCGGCCTAGGCGAACCGAGCAGCCTGAGCAGCCGGGCGGTCAACCGCGCAGCATCCGACGGAACTTGTCGCCGTCCTCTCGAAGCCGGGGGCGTGCCCGGTGATGGTGGTGCTCCTCAGGGTCGATCGCATGTTCGCAGCGGGCGGTGTAACAGAGGACGGACAGCGCCGCGCCGATCGCCGCGCGTCGCTGAACCGTTGAGAGTGCAATTGGGAAGCGGTCGATCCACGCCTGGATCTCGTCGATACCGGGGGCCACCGGCTCCCCGGCCTCGCCGAGCGCCCGCCACGTGACTGCGGCCTTGCCGACCGCGGTGGAAAGGCTGATTGCGGCCAGGCTGTCGAGGTCATACACAGCACGGACGCCGCCGGCCCGGAGGCGAACGTTGCGCGCCGACCAGTCGGTGTGGGCGCTGACGGCCGGTTCATCACGTCCACGGCTCCCGGCATCGGCGGCCTTGGCCGACCGAGCGAGATCGTCGATCCACTCGGCCCCGGCAGCGGTTGCCTCGAAGTCGAAAAGCGGGCTGTGCGGAGTTGGATACAGACCGCCCGCTCGCCGGAGGAGCGGGTGGGCGGCCAGGCGTTCGTCGAGCCCGGCGTTGGTGATGACCTGGGCGAGCCCGTCGGCGGAAGCGGACCGTTCAGCCTCCCCGAAGACATCCGGCTGGCCGGGATCGGCGAGGAAGGTCTCAATCGTGGCAGAGCCTCGCCCGCAGGGCACGGGGCCGCCGATCGGCCGACCGCATGGCACGCCGGCGCGGTACAGCCGGTCCTGGGTGGCCAGGACGCCCCGCAGGAAATCCGGTCGCCACGACGGTTGGTAGGCCTTGACCACAAGCCGCTGTCCGTCGGACAGGACGACGCCGGTAACCGAACCGACCGACGCTTCGTGGAACAAGCAACCGGTGACCGGCGCGGACAGCCCCACTGCCGACAGCACGCCTGCGACCTGGCCGGCGATCTCCCCGGCGTCGAGGCTGCCGTGGATCAGCGAGGTCACCGACGGTTGGTCCGACTCGGCCCGGAGATGGGCGGCAACAACGTCGGTAACGGGTCCCGCACCGGCAGCCGTCACGGTCCGATCACGTGTGCCGGCCGGCCTGGGTGGACGAGCTGGTCGGCGCGTCACCGGTCTTTGGCGCGCCGAGTTTGCCCCGGACGTGGTCGTCAACCCGGACCGGCTTGTACCGGGGCGAACCGGAGGCGACGAACGCCGAACGGGGCGACACCACAACGTCAGGGTCCGGATAGTGGAACCAGGCGACCGATCGCCGATGGGCCGCTGCACCCTCGGCCATCGGCACCACCCGGTGCAGCGTGGATGGCCAGGTGTCATTCGTCCACATCGCAAGCAAGTCGCCGACGTTCAACAGCAGGTTTCCGGCGGTGGGAATCACATCGACCCACGTTCCGTCCGGGGCGACGATCTGGAGCCCCGGAACCGGGTCGGCCAACAGCAGCGTGTAGGTGGTGTAGTCGCTGTGGGCTCCCATCCGCAGCTGACCATCGGCGACCGCCTCAGTCCCGTCCGGTCCGGGCCGGTAGTCGATGCAGGCCAGCATGTCCGGTCCGTCGACCGAACACGCTGCCAGGTCGGGGACCTCGATCATCCGGCCGATCAGGGTATCGAGCCGCCGCCCAAGGGCCTGGAATTCGGCCAGGGCATCCTGTGCCGCGGGTCGGTAGTCCGGGACGTGCTCGTCCGGCCACGGTGTCGGCTGGATCAGGTCGGTCCACGCCGTCGGTTGGTCCTGGCCGGCGTTGAAACTCTCGAAGAGATCGGGCAGCGAATCCTGGCCCAACGAGTACGCAAGCGCCTCACTGCCCTTCGGCCGATACCCACGATTGGCCAGGGGGTCGGGGTGCACGTAGTCGACCTTGACCTCCGTCGGCAGCGAGAAGAAGGCGTCTGCCGCCAGCCGCAGTCGGGACAACACCGCAGGATCGAGCCCGTGATCCGTCAGCTCCACAAACCCGTACTGTGCGAGGGCCTCGGCAAGGCCGGTTGGCGCCTCGGCCGACTCGAGAGAAACCAGTGGAACCACGATTTCGACTGTAGACCGCGCCTGCCATCCGGACGCAAGGATCCGGCCGGGGCCGCAAAGCCCCTGGTGTTGTCCGGCGCTGCCCCGTGGACGCGGTCCCGGAGGAACGGCCGGCCGACAACACGACCGCCGCCCGGCCGCGATACTGGGTTGATGGATGATCAGAGTCCAGCATCGGCTTCCGACCCGCCCCCGACCGAGAAGACGATCCTCCACAAGCACCTCACCGGCGCCCGGGATGTCCTGATATGGAAGGTGGAAGGCCTCGACGAGGAGGGGCGCCGTCGACCGATGACACCGTCGGGAACGAACCTGGTCGGCCTGATCAAACACCTGACGTGGATCGAGGGGTGGTACCTGTGCGAGTTCTTCGGCCGCGAACGGCCCCGGCTGGAGTGGGAGTGGGAGCCGGACGCCGACTGGGGTCACCACAGCCATCTGTACGCCAAACCCGAGGAGACCACCGAAGACCTGATCGCGGACTATCGAGCAACCACCGCGGCGGCCGACCGCACCATCCGGGACCTTGAGCTGGACGCGGTCGGAAGGCACTGGTCCGGTGAGGAGGTTTCGCTCCGGTTCATGCTGTTGGCCGTGCTGCTGGACACCGTCCGCCACGCCGGCCAGAGCGACATTCTCCGGGAGATGCTCGACGGCGCCACCGGAGACCGGGACGCCCCGAGCGGCTTCTACGGCACCGCCGACGAGGAGTACCGCACGGCCTACCTCGAACGCGTCCGCGGTGAAACCAGCACAACGGACTGGTGGGACTACATCCGATCGCGGGGCAAACGGTGGAGCTGAGAGGGCGCGAGAGAGTGCGTTGTAATTGGCGGCCCAGGTCGGGTCATCGACCGCTTGCGACCGGGGCGATGACCACCCCGGCCGAGAACGCACCAATCAGAGGCGGGTGACCTTTACCGGCAGCTTGGAGTAGCCACGGACGAACGAGGAGAACACCCGCTCCGGCTCGGCCTGGACTTCGACCCGCTCGAACCGCTGCAGCAGCTCCTCCCAGAGCACCCGGAGCTGCAGTTCGGCCACCCGGCTACCCATGCAGAAATGAATGCCGTATCCGAAGGCGAGCTGCCGGTCGGCGTTCGGCCGGTCGAGGTCGATCTCCCAGGCGTTGTCGAAGACGTCCTCGTCCTGGTTGGCCGACGTGTACCACATCAGGATCTGATCGTCCTTGCGGATCTGTTTGCCGCCCAACTCGGTGTCCTTGGTGGCGGTCCGACGCATGTAGGACAGCGGGGTCTGCCAGCGAATGATCTCCGGCACCAGCTTCTCGATGAGGTCCGGATTGACCGTCAGCTTGTCGTACTGATCCGGGAACTTGTTGAGGCCGTACACGCTGCCGGTCATGGTGTTGCGGGTGGTGTCGTTCCCGCCGATGATGAGCAGCAGCAGGTTGCCGAGGTGCTCAAAGGCCGACATGTGCTTCGTCGCTTCACCGTTGGCCAGCATGGTCACCAGGTCATACCCGTCACCACCGCGGCGCTCCTCCCAGAGGCGCTCGAAGTAGGCGACACACTCGAACAGCTCGTCGATCTTCTGCTGCTGAGTTTCGACGACACCACCCGGCTCCGGGATGGCGAACACAATGTCCGACCACCGGGTCAGCTTGCGGCGGTCCTCCATCGGGAAGTCAAAGAGGGTTGCCAGCATCAGGGTGGTCAGCTCGATGGAGACCGTGTCAACCCAGTCGAAGGTCTCGCCCTCCGGGAGGGAATCGAGCAGCTCTCCGGTGCGCTCCCGGATCATCGGCTCAATGTTGCGGAGGTTCTTCGGCGCCGACACGCTTCGCACCGTCTTCCGCTGCTGGGTGTGCTCGGGCGGGTCCATGGCGATGAACGGGGTCAGCTGCGGCCTGTCCTCCAGCTCGGCCATCTTGGCCGCCGAGAGACCGAGGGTGATGCCCTGGGCCGAGGAGTAGGTCTCCCAGTCCCCGTCAACCGCCCGGACGTCGTCGTACTTGGTGACGGACCAGAAGCGGCCGGCGCTGTCCAGCTCGTTGAAGTGCACCGGATCCTCGACCCGCAGTCGGGCGAAGTGCTCCTGAAAGCGGTCCTCTTTAAAGAGGTGAGGGTTTACCGGGTTGATGTCCTCGATGGCCAGATCGGCCGCCCTCGGTGCGTTACGACCCTTCTCCGCCATCTCCATCTCCGGAGTGACGACATTCGGGTTCATGATCTGGCGTGTCTCTTCGGCCATGTCGGTCATACGACTACTCCCCTGGGTTGACCTCCCCTCTATTGTGCCTTACACCGTCCGACAATTTCTAGTCCCAATGTCAAGCTTCTACCATCTGCGTCACTCCCGGTCGTGATGGCAGACCGCTTCGAGCATCAAACCGAAGGGGTCCAACCAGAACGTCGCGTAGTACGGAGGCGGGTATTCGGGGAAATGGCGGGGTTCATGGAGCACCTCCGCCCCCGCCTCTGTGGCCCAGCGATGGATGGTGTCGACCGAGGACCGCGTCGGCACCATAAATGCGAGATGTTGGAGACCGGTCGTTCGATTCCGGACGTACGGCTCCGCCTCCACCGTGGGATAGAAGAACAGAAACGTGCCTCGTTTGCCCGCGGCGGGCATGAAGGCGAACTGTTCCGGCTCGTCCAGGAACGGCTCGAACCCCACCTGCGGAAGCAGGTCGCCGTAGTACCGACGGGCGCGGTCAAGATCGGGAACGTTGAGACCGATGTGTCCGAGCATCGAACCATCCTTGCAGGACGCCACCTGGTACGCCGCTTCACCCGGCCACTCCGCCCGGTCACGCTGCACGGCAAGCTCAGACGGAACGTCAGCGGCAGACCAGATCCAAATCCAGGAACACGAGCGACACGATCTGCTGGACTGGTCGGGTGATCCAACCGCCAAAAGCCACGCCGGGGGACGCGATCGCGGTGGTTGCGCCCTCGTTTGCCGCTCCCGCCCACCACCCCGCGGTCCACGAGCAGGCGATGAAACGGCTTCGAGAACTGACCGGCCTGGTGCCGAGGGAGTATCCGAGCACACGCAGGGACTCCACGCCTCGGGAGCGGGCCAGGGATCTCAACGACGCGTTCGCCGACCCTGAGGTGCGGGCCGTTGTGGCGGTGCTCGGCGGGGATGATCAGATCACCGTCGTCCCTCACCTCGACGCCGATGCGGTGGCGGCCGACCCGAAGCCGTTCTGCGGCTACAGCGACAACACCAACATCCTCAACTGGCTCTGGGGCCTGGGGATCGCCGGCTTTTACGGCGGGTCGACCCAGGTCCACCTCGGGGCCGGGCCGGGCATCGACCCGTGCCATGCCGCTTCGCTGACCGCAGCCCTGCTGACCGGCGGCGAGCTGGCGATCACCGACCCGGGAGAGTCCGAGGATCTGGGGCCGGACTGGTCGACACCGGAGGCGCTCACCCGGTTCGGCAGAAGGGAACCGACCGAGCCGTGGACCTGGGCCGGACCACACCATTCGGTCACCGGACGAACCTGGGGAGGCTGTGTCGAGGTGATCCAGTGGATCCTGACCGCCGGCCGTTTTCCCAGTGACCCGAGCGTGCTGGAAGGCGGCATCCTGCTTCTTGAAACCAGCGAATTGCTCATCCCGGCGACCGAGTTCGGGTGGATCCTCCGCTCGCTCGGAGAACGCGGAATCCTCGGCGCCGTCGATGCCGTCCTGGTGGCCCGGCCTCCGGCGTCGGCCCACGAGCGGCCGTCCACCAGCGAAGGGCGGGCAACGCATCGGGCGGCGCAGAGGGACATCGCCATAGACATCATCAGCGCCTACAACCCGGAGGCCGTGGTGGTCGTCGGTATCCCGTTCGGTCACACCCGGCCGCAGTGGATCCTCCCCCACGGCGGGTTCATGACCATCGACGCCACAACGAGGCGCGTGACCGCCGACTACGGCGCGTCGTGACTCGAATGTTGTGTGGCACCGGCGGCGAGGCGGCGGGATCGTGCTCGACGCACGGTGCTCACAGCACCGCGGCGACCGCAGCGGCGATCTCATTGCGCCGGGTCTCGGTCACCTCGTTCTCGCCACCCATCCCGTTGAAGAAAATCCCGGGTCCTACCCACTCAGAAGGTTGGTCCGCATGGCGGGCGATGACATGGACGTGTACGTGCGGATGCTCGGCGGCCTCGGCGAACTGCGCAACGTAGGTCTTCTGGCAACCGAGCGCCGTGTGCAGTGCGGCCGAGACCCGTTTGATCAGCGGACCGAGCTGGGCCGCCTCGTCGTCGGTCAGGTCCGCCACTGCGGTTTCGTGCCGCCGGAGCACCAGCACCAACCAGCCTTCGACCGACGTGCCGAACGCGTGGACCACGTCCCAAAGATCGGTCCGAAGGATCATGTCCCACGGAGGCGCCTCCCCGTCATCTCGCCTGGTCACAAGCGCACACGTCACGCAACCGGGTGCCGCTGACCGGGCCGACGAAGCCAGAAAGCGGGCGAGCTCCTCCGCCGCCCCCGCCTCGCCCGTCAACCAGGCCACCGCATCCTGTGCCGCGGCCACAGCGTCACCGACGGACGGGTACCGCCCGCCGCCGTGGGTGCCGACAGCGGTCCAGCGCCCACCATCCTCGGGGTCGGCCCGAAAGTGCTCGAAGCCGAATCCACCGTTCGGGTCTTCGAAGAAGTCGACGCAGAGCAGACCGTCGGCCGACGGGATGCTCTCCTGCACGATCCAGCCACGGTGGTTGGGCCGTCCGGTCATGACGGCGGCGTGTGGTTGCGGACGAACGGCAGAAGCTGGTCGAGAATCGGTTGCAGGGTCGGGGCGAACGCCAGCCTGGAGTTCGGGAGGAGCGTGGTCGCCGCCCTCGAGTTGACGATCGGGTGGAGCTCGTCAATCTCCTGGCCGTGGTGCAGGATCAACGTCGCCGGCACGGTCAGTGCGGCCAGCTGCTCATCGGTCATGCCAAGGGTGGTCTTCCGGCGGAACGACTGGAGGTGCTCGCCGGCCCGCTGCATCGCGGCAAGGAACTCCGCAACATCCTGTTTCATCAGTGCAGCCCGCCCCTCCGCACCGTTGCGCTCGAGGTATGCGGTCCAGAGCGGGGTTTTGGCCACCGCCTCCATCGAGGTCAGCGTGTCGTCGGCGAGGTACTTCAGGTAGTACTCCTCGGGCAGCTGGGATGCCGCGATCGGACCGCCGGTCAACGGGGCGATGATCAGTGCGGCCACGTCCTCCGGGTACCGCTCGGCCAGGACCATGTTCGATCGGGAGCCGGACGACATCCCGTAGAAGGCCGCAGGTCCGATGCCAAGCCGGTCGAGCAGAACGTGGAGATCCTCGGCTTCCTCGATGCTCAACGGCTCCGTTCCGAAGTTGACGCCCGATCTGCCCATGTTGCGTCGATCCCAAATGACGACCTTCAGGTCGTCGGCGGCGGCCGCGACGTTGCGGGCGAACCCGCCGAAGCCGTCGCACTCCCCCATGCCGCCCGGGGTGACGATCAGCGGGATATCGGCGTTCGGGTTGTACATCTCGACGTACAGCGTGACGTCCCGATCCGGCCGGAGGTCGATGTGGAGCTTCTCGCAGTCGAGTTCATCGGCTCCCGGCTCCGGGAGTGCGTTGAAGTAGACCGCGAAGTACGAGTTGTTCGAAGCCCCCCGAAAGAGCGTGACGTCCTCGTCCGGATCACCGTTCGCCGCATCACCCTCCGCCGTCTTTGGCGGGTCCGGTAGCTCATCTGTCATGGGTCATCCTGTCTGTGGTTGGGGAGGCAGTCCATCCGGTCAGATCTCGATGCGCGCCGCAGCGGTTGTCGGATCTCGGGTGTTCGGGGTCCCGGATGGTTCGATGAGCAGGAGCGCCGCCTCCTCCTCGGCGTACGGCTTGTGCTCAACCCCGGTCGGCACAACAAACAGCTCCCCCGGGCCGAGGGTCACGTCGCCGTCCCGGAGACGGATGGTCACCCGGCCGGACAGGACCAGGAAGAAGTCATCCGTGTCATCGTGGCTGTGCCAGACGAACTCCCCTTTCAGCTTGACCACCATCACGTCGTGGCCGTTGAACGTGGCCACGGTTCTGGGCGACCAGTGGTCGTCGAACTGGTCCAGCTTGGCGACGAGGTTGATCGGTGTGTTGGCAGCCATGGCGCGAGCATGCCCCGATCGGCCGGAGCCCACAACACGGCCGGGAAACCGGCGGTCCGGATGGGTCTAGCATGACGTCATGCGCGCTGCTGTCTGCCGGGCATACGGTCCACCGGAGGTTGTCGGTGTCGAGGAGGTTCCCGACCCGGTCTTCGGAGCCGACGAACTGCTGATCCGGGTCACGTCGTCAACCGTCAATCGCACGACCAGTTGCATCCGGGCCTGTATCCCCGCCTTCGCCGCCAGACCGATGTACGGGTTCCGCCGTCCGCGGCGGCCAATCCTCGGCACGGACTTCGCCGGTGTTGTCGAAGCAGTCGGGCACGACGTGGACGGATTTGCCATTGGTGACCGGGTCTTCGGGTTCGACGATCGTCGACTCGGCGGCCACGGTGAGCTGCTGGCACTGCCGGTCGCCGCCGGGGTGCTCCCCATTCCGGACGGCGTTCCCGACGACACCGCGGCAGCGGCGGTCGAAGGTGGGTACTACGCACTGGGCTACATCGAGCGGGCGGACCTCGCCTCCGGGCAGCGGGCCCTGGTCCACGGTGGCGGCGGCACGATCGGCACGACGGCAATCCAACTGCTGGTCGCCGCCGGGGTGGAGGTTGTGGCCGTCGCCGAGGAGCACCAGCGGGAGCTGATGGCCGACCTGGGGGCGGCGCAGGTCATCGACTACCGGTCCGAGGACTTCACCGCCATCGGCGAAACGTTCGACCTGGTCTTCGACGCGGTCGGCAAGACCTCGTTTCACCGGTGCCGACCACTTCTGCCGGCCGACGGTATGTTCATGGCCACCGAACTGGGGCCGCGGCTGCAGAACATCCGGCTCTCGCTCACCACCCGCTTCGGTGGCGGCCCGCGGGTTCACTTCCCGATACCGGGCAAGGTCAGACCGCAGTTGAAGAAGGTCGCCGCCGCGCTGGAAGACGGGTCGTTCAAGCCGGTGATAGACCGGACCTTCCACCTCGACCAGATCGTCGACGCCTACCGTTATGTCGACACCGAGTCCAAGACCGGGAACGTCATCCTCCGGGTCGGTGAACCGCTTGTCCCCTCCCCCGGCGACTGATCGCCCCGGCTCGTCAGGTCCGAAGACTCAGGACGACGGATCCGTCGCCTTGACGGTCAGGTAGCCCGCGTGGGAGATGGCCAGCAACACGTTCATGCTGTTCGAGAAAGCGGGCATGCTGACCCCGATGGCCTCGTAGATCTCCGCCGGTGTGCCCAGCATCGTTGCGGTCATCGACCCGTAGGCGACAACCAGGACAACGGTGAAGAAGAACATCTGCACCTTTGAGATGTCGATCTTCTCCCTGGTGTCCTTGTCATCGCCGCGGAACATGTCGGCGAACTCCGGCGAAGCCACCCGGACGGCTTCTGACGATCCCGCCGGCCGGTGTCCCTCGTCGACCTTCAGATCGAGCCGATCCGCCTGCCGCTTCGAGGACTTGACCAGACCGGAACCGGCCAGCGACCCGACCGAGATGCCAAGCGCCAACCAGATCTCACGGGGCAGCGAGATGTTCAACACGTCCCGGCCACAGTCGTCCACCGCGGCAACCTCGGCCGCCTCCAACGCATCGGCGTTCTCCGGAAGTCCGAAGTTGAGGTCCCGCCGTTCCGACTCGTCTGCGATGAACGCCTCCCGGCATGTGACGACCGCCGGCGAGTCCGGATCGAGTGCCTCGACCGCGCCGCCGGGGCTCCGCACGATGGCGATCGTGAACCAGGCCGACAGGATGACCAACGTCCACAGCGTCACCTGGAGCCTGGCCAGGCTCACCTTGTTCCGGTAGTCGATAAGAACGCCGTCCCAGCGCTCCGCGATGATCAGGCCCAAGCCGATGACCAGGCCGAGCATCGAGAGCCCGACCGCCAGCCAGATCCAGAGCGGATTTGGATCGTCGGAGATGCCGAACACAACCAGAGCAAACGGAACCAGGAAGAGCAGCAGCGCAAGCCCGACGATCGTCCGGCCCATGTTTGGTGGATTTTCCATGCCGGGAATCTAGTCGAGGGCCACCGGCCGGTCGACAAGCACCAACAGACGATTTCTGTGCCGACGCAGCCGGCTCACTACCATGACCGCATTGGACGAGTGGGAGGCATCTGATGAAAAAGACCTGGCGCGTGTATGTGTCGATTCTGGTGATCTATCTGGTCATCGACGTGCTCTACCAGGCGGCCTTCGGGCTCAATCGGATGTCGTCGCTGTTCGAGGACGCGGGCATCGACGATGTGATGACGGACGAACCGCAGTACATCTGGACCGTGCCGATCTTCTTCCTGGTCATGGCCTTTGTCCTCCTCCGGGTGGTTGTCCAGCCGGCGATCGAGCGGGGCGACGTCCTATCGGCGTTCCTCAACGGGGCACTGGTCGGCATTGCGTCATACGGCACGCTGGCGGCCGTGTTCCTCTGGTCGGTTCGTGACTACCCGCCGGCGGCCGCGGGGTTTGTGATGCTGGAGGGCCTGCTGTTCCCGACCATCTCATCAGGGGTGACGGCCTGGTTGGCGCTGCGCCAGTCCGACACTGCGGCAAGCCCGGACCAGTTGACGACCACCGGCTGAGCTCGGCGCACCGGAACTGGCCCTGGCGCTGTTCGAGCTTCGTAGGGAAGCCGGCACGAACGGCCGTTTTGCCGCCGACCGGGACTGTGACACACTTGCCCGCCATGGCAGAGGCACAGGCAGCAGACGGCACCTCGATCAACTACATGGACCACGGTGGGGAGGGCCCGCCGGTCCTGCTTGTCCACGGCATCACCGAGTCCCATCGCACGTGGGACCCCATCACCGAGCGGCTGACCGCTGACCACCGGGTCATCACGATGGATCTCCGAGGTCACGGCGATTCGGGCACCGCCGATCGATACGACCTGGAGGCGATGGCCGTAGACGTCGTTGCGGTTGCCGCGGCATGTGACGTGCTCGGCACCGTTCACCTCGTCGGCCACTCCCTCGGCGGTGCGGTTGTCAGCGCCGTCGGTGCAGCTGCGCCGGTTGCGTCGATCGTCAACGTCGACCAGAGCCTTCAGCTCGGTGCGTTCAAGGCACAGCTGGCCGAGGTGGAACCGATGTTGAGGAACCCGGAGACGTTCGGCGCGGTGATCGACGGCATGTTCGCTCAGCTGGCCGGTTCGACGATCGCCCCGGAGGACATGGCTCGAATCAATTCGTTCCGCCGGGCGGACCAGGACGTGGTGCTCGGGGTGTGGGAGCTGATGTTCTCCATGACCGAGGAGGAGGTCAACCAGGTGGTCGAGGGGGCGCTCGGCGGGTATGCCGGCAAGACGGTTCCCTACCTGTCGCTCTTCGGCGAGGACCCCGGCCCCGACTATCAGGCCTGGCTCGCCGGCTACATCGAAGGGGCCGAGACCGAACTGTGGGCCGCCAACGGCCACTACCCCCACCTGGTGGATCCGGACCGTTTCGTGGAACGGTTGCGGGCGTTCTGGAGTTGACCGGCAACCACATTCGGCACCGGCCGACATGACAACCGACGACAACCTGCGGAGCGCCGGGTGGATGACGCTCGGCATGGCCGGGTACGTCACGAACGACGCACTGATCAAGCTCGCGGCCGAGGACCTTCCGCTGTTCCAGGCGATCTTCCTCCGCGGCTGCTGGATCTGCGTGGTGCTGGTGGCGGCCAACCTGCGGCAGGGTTCCCTGCGCAGCATCCATCGCCACGTCTCCCGCCCCATCACGATCCGCCTGGCGTGCGAGACCCTGGCCACCATCCTCTACCTCAGCGCGCTGACGCGGCTACCGCTCGCCGGCCTCACCGCAGTCCTCCAGATCGTGCCGTTGGTGGTGGTGTTCGTTGCGGCCAGGCTGCTGCGTGAGCCGGTCAGCCTGCAGCGGGTGTCCGCGGTGCTGCTGGGATTCGTCGGGGTGCTGTTGGTCGTGAAACCCGGCGGCTCGTCCTTCAGCGTCTGGTACCTGGTCGGTTTCGCCACGGTTGTGCTGATCGTGATCCGCGAATTGGCGACCAGGCGGATCGATCCCACCGCCCCCACCCAGGTCATCGCACTGCAGACCGCCGTCTCGATCACGGCGATGGGCCTCGTCCTTTCGGTGGTCGACGGGTGGGAAGCGCTGACCGTCAGAACGGCGCTGCTGCTCATCGGCGCCGGCATCTTCCTCACGATCGGCTACGTGGCGAGTGTGGCAACGGTCCGTATCGGCGAGCTCAGCTTCAGCGCCCCGTTCCGGTACACGGTGATCGTGTTCTCCATCATTCTGCAGATCGTCGTCTTCGGTGACATACCGGATGCCTTGACCTTTGTCGGCAGCGCGATCGTCGCCGGCGCGGGCCTCTGGGCGTTCCGGGCCGGTCAGCGAAGCCGCCCCGGCGCTACGGTCGAACGGGAACGGGCCTAGGCATCGCGCCGGGCTCTCTCCGCAGGAACATAAGGGGGAACGATGGAACTGCGATCGACCAGGTGGTTCAACAACGCCGACAATCCGGCCATGACCGCCCTGTACCTGGAGCGGTACCTCAACTACGGGCTGACCAGAGAGGAGTTGCAGTCCGGCAAACCGATCATCGGAATCGCCCAAACCGGCAGCGACCTCTCCCCGTGCAACCGCCATCACCTGGACCTGGCAAGACGAACCAGAGAAGGCATCGTGGCGGCCGGCGGGATCTGCTTCGAGTTTCCGGTCCATCCCATACAGGAGACCGGCAAACGGCCGACTGCTGCGCTTGACCGAAACCTCGCCTACCTGGGGCTTGTCGAGGTGCTGTACGGCTATCCGCTGGACGGGGTGGTGCTCACGATCGGTTGCGACAAGACAACACCGGCCCTGCTCATGGCCGCGGCCACCGTCAACATCCCGGCCATCGCGCTGTCGGTCGGCCCGATGCTCAACGGCTGGGAGGGAGAGGAGCGGTCCGGGTCCGGCACCGTCATCTGGAACTCCCGACAGAAGCTGGCGGTCGGTGAGATCGACGAGGAGGAGTTCATGCGGCTGGCGGCCGACGCCGCGCCGTCTGTCGGCTACTGCAACTCCATGGGGACGGCCAGCACCATGAACTGCCTGGCCGAGGCGCTGGGTATGCAGCTGCCGGGATCGGCGGCGATCCCCGCCCCGTACCGGGAACGCGGCCAGGTCTCGTACCGAACCGGACGGCGGATCGTGGAAATGGTGAACGAGGATCTCACGCCGTCGAAGATCATGACCAGGGAGGCGTTTGAGAACGCCATCGTGATCAACTCGGCCATCGGCGGGTCCACAAACGCACCGATCCACCTCAACGCCGTTGCGGCCCACATGGGTGTTCCACTGGACAACGACGACTGGGACCGCTTCGGCCACAAAGTGCCGCTGCTTGTCGACATGCAGCCGTCCGGCCGATTCCTCGGCGAGGACTTCCATCGCGCCGGTGGGCTGCCGGCGGTCATCGCAACGCTGCTCGATGCCGGTGCCCTCCCGGCACCGGACGCCCTGACCGCCGGTGGTCGATCGGTCGCCGAGGTGTATCGGGACCGGCCGGTGACGAACGGTGAGGTCATCCGACCGTTCGAGATGCCGTTGAAGGAGCGAGCGGGGTTTGTGAACCTCGGTGGAAACCTCTGGGACAGCGCGATCATGAAAACCTCGGTGATCTCCGACGACTTCCGGCACCGGTATCTGTCCAGCCCGGACGACCCGGAGGCCTTTGTCGGCCGAGCGGTCGTGTTCGAGGGACCTGAGGACTATCACGATCGAATCGAGGATCCCGCGCTTGGGATCGACGAGAACTGCATTCTGGTCGTCCGGGGTGCGGGCCCTGTGGGGTATCCCGGCGGGGCCGAGGTGGTGAACATGCAACCGCCGGCAGCGCTCATCGGCCGGGGCTGCACCGAACTTCCCTGCGTGGGCGACGGCCGCCAATCCGGCACGTCCGGCTCGCCCTCGATTCTCAACGTCGCCCCCGAGGCCGCGGTCATGGGCGGTCTGGCGGTCCTGCAGACCGGAGACCGACTGCGGGTCGACCTTCGGGCCCGCCGGGTCGACCTCCTCGACGCCGATGGCGAGATCGCCGACGATGAGGTGGCAACCCGACTGGCCGCCCTTGAGGCGGCGGGCGGGTTCCCCTACCCGGAGGACCAGACGCCGTGGCAACAAATCCAGCGGGACCTGGTGGAGCAGTTTGACCGGGGGATGATCCTCCGCCACACCGACGGCTTCCAACGGATCGCCCAGACACGGGGCATTCCCCGGGACAACCACTAGCGGCAAACCTCCCGGCCGCGTCACGTTCTCCGGGCCGCACACTCGTGACCCATATCCCGTCGACGTGGCCCAAGAAACCAGCGGCGCTGCGCCGGCGGCTCGGCTGCCCGAAACTCTTGGAGGCCGGTTCGCCCGTGACGATACGGTGGGGCGATCTTTTCCCGATCGAACCAGGCCCTCGCCGTCGCCGCCACCGCCATGCTGCTCGCGGCGTTTGTCGGAACAGCAACCAACATCGCCGTTCCGGTCCTGGAGAAGGAGTTCCCGAACGCCGGGTTGGCCACGATCTCCTGGGTTGTGTCCGGCTACAACGTCGCCCAGGTCACGTTCATGCTGCTGGGCGGACGGCTGGCGGACCGCATCGGTCGGCGGCGGATCTTCCTTTCCGGGCTCGGGGTGTTTGCGATCGGTGCTGCGCTCTCCGGGGTGGCGCCGACCATCGGTTTTGTCATCGCCGCCCGTATCGGGCAGGCCATCGGCGTTGCCCTGATGCTGCCCGCATCGCTTGCTGCGGTCCTGCCCGAGTTCCCCCAGGAGCGGCACGGTTCGGTCATCTCGCTCTGGTCGTCGATGGGTGTGCTCGGCGCGGCGACCGCACCGACCGTCACCGCAGGTGTGCTCCAGATCTCCAACTGGCGGGTGGTGTTCCTGGCCGCGGTGCCGATTGCGTTGGCGGCGATCGTGGCCGGGAGGCGAATCCTGGCCCCCGGTGTCGTCGATGAGAACCCGGGACCGCTGGACCTGGTGGGGGCCGTCACCGGCACCGTGGCAATCGGCGGGTTGACGTTTGCCATCGTCCAGGGCCGGATCTGGGGCTGGACCGATCTCCGAATCGTGGTGATCACCGTCCTTATGGTCGTAAGCGGTGTGGTGTTCCTCCGAAGCAGCCGAACCCACCCGGAACCGCTCCTCGACCTGGACCTGCTCCGCATACCGACCTTCACCTGGGCCACGGTGGCCAGCGCACTGGTGTCGATGTCGACCGCCGCCACGTGGTTCCTCTATCCGCTTTTTATGACCGAGGTGTGGGACTACTCGGTCCTCCAGGTTGGGCTGGCCATGACCCCCGGTCCGGCGATCCTGGTGGTGCTCGCCCCCATGGCGGGCCGACTGGCCGACCGGCACGGTTTTCGGGGTCTGATGATTCTCGGGGCGGCCATGGCCACCCTCGGAACGGCGTGGATGGCCTGGCGCCTCGATCCAAACGAGACCTACGTCCGGGCGTTCCTTCCCGGCACCCTGGCCATCGGAGTCGGTATGGCCTTCCTGCTCGGCCCGGCAAACGCCGCCGCCCTGAGCCGGGTACCGCGGGCCCAGATCGGTGCGGCCAACGCCGGCTACAACACGGCGAGGTCAACCACCAGCGCACTGGGCGTTGCGATCACCGCGGCGATCATTGGCGACACCGGTCCTGGTGAGCGGCTCGACGCGTTTGCCATCAGCTGGTGGTCGATGGTGGCGGCGATGGCCACCGCCCCGCTGATTCTGTGGTTGGCCTACCCCTCGGATCGCCGATCCCCGGTGGCGGTGGCAACCCCCTGACCGATCCCGGCCGCCGACAGGCCGGACGCAGGCCGGGTGTCCCGCTTCCTGCAGGAACCGGCAATCGGCCGCCGACAGGCCGCTGCTCTACCATGCGGCCATGGACCTCACGGTGTACCCGGCCCGGCTCATCCGGACGATGAACCCGGCGTTGCCCACCGCATCCGCCGTCGCCGTCTGCGACGGCCGCATCGTGGAGGTCGGGACGATGGAGACGCTCCAGCCGTGGCTGGACGCCCATCCCCATCGCATCGACACCACGTTCGCCGACAAGGTCATCCTTCCCGGTTTCATCGACCCCCACCTGCACCCGTCGCTGGCCGCCATCCTGCTGCCGATGCACTTCATCACCGCGCTGCCGTGGGATCTGCCTGACCGGATCGTGCCCGGAACAACGGGCGCGGACGCCTACCTGGCCGAGCTCCGCCGCATCGAGGCGGAGATGGGATCGGGCGACGAACCGCTCCACACCTGGGGCTTCCACACCCTCTGGCACGGCCAGATGCACCGCGAGGTCCTGAACCGGATCTCGGACACCAGACCCATCGTCGTCTGGCAGCGCTCGTTCCACGAGATCTACGTCAACGACCGCGGGCTTGACTGGCTCGGGCTCGACCGGGACCGCCTGGCCGACCACCCCCAGGTCGACCTGGAGGCGGGACGGTTCTTCGAGTCTGGCAAGCTGCTGGCGACCTCGCGCATGACCGGTTACCTGACCGACCCGGCCCGATTCCGGCATGGCCTCGAGCTGACAAAAGCGGCCGTACACGCGGGCGGCCACACCACGATCGGTGACCTGACCGGCACCTATTTCGACACCGAGGAGGAGTGGGCCGCGATGTGCGCCGTGCTGGGCACCGACGACACCCCGTTCCGGGTCCAGATGATCCCCAGCGCGGCCAGGGGTATCCGGGGTGCGGCCGGTCTGGACGGGTCCCTGGCGTTGGTGCAGGAGCGGGCGAAACGCAGCACCGAGAAACTCTTCTACCGCAAACACGTCAAGCTGTTCACCGACGGCGGCTTCTTCGCCCAGCTCATGCAGCTCCTCCCTCCCGGCTACATCGACGGTCACCACGGGGAGTGGATGTTCGCCCCGGAGCAGTTCGAGGATTTGGCCAGGCGCTACTGGCACGAGGGGTACCAGATCCACGTTCATTGCACCGGCGACCTTGGCGTCGAACTGGCGCTCGACGTGCTGGCGAAACTGCAGTGGGAGCGACCCCGGTTCGATCACCGCTTCACGATCGAGCACTTCGGCCTCTCGACACCGGAACAGGTCAGGCGGATCAAGGAACTTGGGGCCGTCGTCTCGGCAAACGTGTACTACGTCCACGAGCTCGGTGAAGCCTATTGGACCGGCTCCATCGGCCATGAACGAGCGTCGCAAATGGCCAGGCTCGGCACCCTGCAGCGGCACGGTGTCGTGACGGCGATCCACTCCGACTTCACCATGGCGCCGGCGAAACCCCTCACCAATGCCTGGGTTGCGCTCAACCGGATCGGCGAGGCCGGCACCGTCCTCGCCCCGGAGGAGCGGATCG
Source organism: Actinomycetota bacterium (assembly GCA_039029335.1). GTDB lineage: Bacteria > Actinomycetota > Acidimicrobiia > Acidimicrobiales > SZUA-35 > JAHELU01. Next base: position 18,795 of record JBCCGJ010000004.1, read on the forward strand.
ACGTTGACGCCGCCATGCGGGCCATCACCATCGATGCCGCAATCGTGCTCGGCATGGAGAACGAGATCGGCTCGATCCGGGCAGGCAAGCTTGCGGACTTCACCGTGCTCGAGGCCGACCCCTACGACATCGCGCCGACGGACCTGGCCGACATCCCGATATGGGGGACGGTCTTCGAGGGTGCCCCGTTCCCGCTGGAGGCACCGGCCGCCCGGTAGGGGCGGATCGGTGGTGCCGCATGACCGGTATCCGGACGGCGCTGCGGCTTGTGACCAGGGCGGCTGCCACGGTCGTTGCCGCAACGTTTGCTGTTTTTGCCGCGCTGGAGATGTCGATCCCCGGCGGGTTCCGAACGGTCATTCTTCCCGGCGGAATCGACGAGTCGTCACCCCAGGCCAGGGAGATCATCGACCGGTTTCACCTGGACGAGCCGCTGCCGCTTCGGTACGGGCACTGGGTGGTCGACGTCCTCGGTGGGGACTTCGGCCGATCGACGAGGGGCGGAGTTCCGGTCACCGAGGTGCTGACCCATCGGCTGTCGATCTCGCTGCAGCTGATGTTGGCCGCCACGTTGCTCACCGTTGCGGTCGGACTGCCCCTCGGCCTCTGGGCCGCGGCGAATGCGGATCGGCGATCCGGGAAGGCGATCAACGCCTTCCTCGGCCTTGCCCAGTCGATCCCGGTGTACCTGACGCCGGTCTTCCTGGTCTGGCTGTTCGCCATTCGTCTGCGGTGGCTGCCGGCCGCCGGCTGGGTTCGCATCAGCGATTCCGTGCCGTTGAACCTGCGGAACCTGCTCCTGCCGATGGTGGCACTTGCGTTCGCCGAGATCGGCATCGTCGGCAGGATCGTGCGAGCGGACACGCTGCGGGTGCTGGGGACCGACTACGTCGCCGCCGCGGTTGGCAAGGGGCTCACCCGATCCTATGTACTGCGGCGCCATGCGCTACGGCCGGCATCGCTCGGGCTGCTCAACGTTGTCGGGTTGAACATCGGCTCGTTGCTGTCCGGGGCCGTGATCATCGAGATCATCTTTGGCATCGGTGGCCTCGGGCAGGTGCTGCTGGAGGCGTCGATCAACCGAGATCTCTACCTGCTGCTCGGGCTCACCGTCTACACGGTGGTGATCTACGTGGGCCTCAACGCGGTGGTCGACGGGCTCATGTTCGCCGTCGATCCCCGCATCCGGCGGCGTACCGACCCGTGGTGACGGACGGATCCGTCACCACCTTCGGTTGGTCAGCTTCGGCGAGCGGCCACCGCCGCGGGAGCGGCGATTTCAGTGACCGTTCTGAGGATCTGTTCCGATGGGCCGACAAAGGTGAAACCCGGACCGACTGCTTCCCGCAGAGCCCGCATCTGGCCGACTTCGTAACGCTGGGTGATGGTCATATGGCCAGTCTGGGGCCGTGAGCCGAATGACACAACTAGGCGAAGCTTGTAGTTTTCATCGATATTCGTCATAGTTCGGTATGCACCTCGACGTGGAGTCACTCCGGGCTTTTGTGGCGGTTTGCGAGACCGGCGGCATGACCAGGGCGGCGGAGCGACTGGGCCTCAGTCAGTCCGCCGTCAGCTGGAAAATCAAGCGGCTCGAGGAGCGGGTCGGCCGCGATCTGCTGATCCGTGAAGGCCGTTCCATCCGTCCCTCCCGGGACGGCAGTGATCTGTTGACCTACGCACGGCAGATGATCGAAACCCACGACGCGGCGGTGGCCAGGATGGCCGGCTCCGACCTGTCGGGAAGGATTCGCCTCGGCGCAACCGAAGAGGTTTCCGCCGCCTGCCTTGGACCGGTGATCGGCCGTTTCGACCGCATCCATCCCGGCGTCACCATCGAGATCATCGTCGACCGGGTTCGCAACCTGGAGGAACTGCTGACCGGCGGCGGGCTGGACATCGCCGTTCTGCAGATCTACCCGGAGGACCAGAAGCGGGGCGACATCCTGCTCTGGGTCGACGAGCAGCGCTGGATCACCGCACCGGATTGCGCCTACGACGAAGGGGTCGTGCCGCTGGTGACCTTCGGAAAAGGCGGCTTCTACCGGCCGCTGGCCGAACGCGTCCTCCGCCAGGCCGGCATCCCCCACCGGATCGCATTCTCCGGCCCGAGTTCGGCCAGCGTCCTGTCCGCGGTGGAATCCGGGTTGGGAGTGGCGATTCTGGCCAATCGCTCGATCGACGGTGCGGTCACCGACTGGGTCAGGGCCGAATCGCTGCCGGACCTGCCGCCGATCCACCAGGTGGCCCGGTCCTCGCCCGGCGAACGCTCGCCGATCGTGGCCGAGCTCCTCAGTGATCTGGAGGATGCGCTGTACGAACCGCTGCCGGAACAGTTGGCCGGCTGAGGCACAGGCTCAGCCCAAGCCTCTCCGCCGAGTACAGCTAGCCGGCCACGTCCCCGTCGATCGACTCCCGAATGAAGTCGGCGTGACCACAGTGCCTGGCGTACTCCTCGATCATGTGGATCAGGATCCACCGGAGGTCCCACCGGTCCCCGTCCGGTCCGGACGCCTCGGATAGGCGGTCGAGTGAATCCGTCTCGGCCACCACGGCCCGGGACGCTGCAACCGACGCCTCGAAGGCGGCCAGCAACTCCTCCCGCGACCAGGTCTGGGCCAGCGTCATCTCGGCGTCCCCGTCGGCCTCCCAGTCGAGGTCGGCCCACGGCCCGATGAATGAACCGCCCCGGAACCGAAGAAGGAACCAGAACTCCTCGACAAACGCCATGTGGCCGATCAGCCGAGACAGCGTGAGTGAGGACGGCGGCAACGGCATCTGCAGTTGCACCTCGCCAAGACCGAACGCCCGGTCGACCAGCGCCGCCCGGTAGAAGTCGAGAAAGTCGACCAGCAGCGTCCGCTCGTCGCCGGAAAGAGGAATATCGGGAGGCGCCGGCCGGTCCATGACGCCGACAGTAGCGCCCGGCGCAATCCGCCCGCCGCCGATTTCCGCCACCCGGGGACTCACGGGCGATCCGACCGGACGGGGCGACGACCGGCGGGCGTAGCCGCCGTACTCAGCCGGAGTTGTAGATCGGGCCGATCAGGACCGGCTCCACCAGGATCGGCGCGCCGTCCTCGCTCGGCGTCGCCAGATATGGGGTACCGGACGCCAACAGCTCCTCGGCGGCCGGGAGCAGGCTGAACCGGCGTTCCTCGTCGAGGACCGACGGGTCGAAGAGCTCGCGCTCCCCACCCGGTTCCGTGAACAGGTTGGTCCGTTCGTCGACCTCCGCCCCACGATCCGAATAGGCGACATGCCCGGCCCTCGGTACCGCGATGTTGTTGTAGACCCTGACGTCCGAGGCGTCGGAGACGGCGATCTCCGGATGGGGACCTTCGCGACCGACCAGGTTCGGCGTGAGCACGTTGTTGAACGACAGATTGTTCACCACGTCCACCCTGCTCGACTCGAACACCATGATCCCCCGGCCGCCGTTGTCGTAGACCACGTTGTCGGCGATCAGGGTTCGTGCGGTGTAGGCGCCGCTGAGGTCGTTCTGATCAACGATGATGCCGTTCCCGTCGGTGATGAGCGGACCGATGGAGTCCGAAAAGCACTGCAGAGAGATGTTCTCGTTCTCGTAGGAGACGTTGCCGACCACGTAGTTGCTGTAGCCGTCGTTGTTGTCCGGCCCGCCTCCGTCGACCAGGTACGCCAGCGAGATGCCGCTACCGGAATGACAGCCGTACTTGGCGTTCCGGTAGGTCCGGTTGCCGATGATCGTGACGTGGTTGGTCTCCAGGGCGGACACGCCGGCTTCGGCGTAGTCGTGAATGTCGTTGCCGATGATGCGAATGTGGTGGTTGAGCGGGTAACCGGCCCTGGTGTCCGCCCGGTCCCCGATGTCCACCCCCGCGCCGTAGTTCTGCGGAGTCCGGTCCGGTCCGGCCTGACCGGAGAGGATCCTGGACCGCATCTCCTCCGGGGAGGACGGCGCTGCCTCCGGACGCTGACCGGGTCCCGCCATCTCGAAGCAGGCGACGTTGATGTAGGCGTTACCCCGGCGGAACCGAATGGTGTCCTCTCCGACGTCGGCGATGAGTGTGACCTGCTCGCCGGGATGGGCCCGCAGCGTTATGTAGGCGTCCGGGGTGCCGTACTTCTCCGCAAAGGTCACGGTCTGGCGATACTCACCGCCGCGAACCAGGACGGTCTGTCCCGGCTGGACAAGGTCGACAGCCCGGTTGAGGGTGGCCAGCGGCTGGTCGGCGGTCCCGGAGCCGCCGTCGTCGCCGTCGGTTGCGACGTGGATGGCGTCCGGTGGTGGTGGGGCATCACAGAGGGACGGCAGGTTCTGCAGGACGACCGAGTCCTCGTAGGCGGTGAGGAAGGTCCGAGGATCGACCGACAGAATCGGGATCGGCTCCGCCGCCTCCTCCTCGATCTGGACGGTGGTCGGCGGGGCGATGACCACCGCGGTTCGAGGATTACGAAGCGAACGGGTGCCGCCCTGGGTTGCGATCTCCACCGGACCGGTCTGCAGCGGCAGCGTGAAGATCACCGCCAACGGGGCCAGCACCAGGATGGCGATGGCAACCGGAGGAGTCGGGCGAAGGCCCCGGATCCGGGAGCCGAGATCCCGTCCCATGCGGGGCAACTTTTGCGACCACGAGCTCTGCGGCGCAGAGTCAACCATTCGCCTTCGTCCTCCCGCCGCCGGTGTGATCGGCGGCAGTTTGTACAGCGGTGCAATCACCGGGGCGGAGCCGGCCCCAACTCTATCGCCGCCGCCCGGTGGCAGGACCTGATCCGTTCGGCGGTTGGCCCTAGGCTTCGGAGCGACCTGACCAGCAAGCCCGAACCAGAAGACACGGATCCAGGAGGAGACATGGCCGACAACGTCCTACCGGAGGGACTGCTCTCGATCGGCGCCGAGTGCGGCCGACTACTCAAGGCACGCGGCGAGACGGTCGGAGTCGCCGAGGGAAGCTGCGGCGGGTTGATCTCCGCTGCACTCCTATCGGTCCCGGGAGCCTCCGCCTACTACCTGGGCGGCACGGTGATCTACACCCGCAACGCGCTGCGGGGGCTGCTCTCGGGAAAGGTCGACCGACCGGACCGGCTCCGAGGAGCGACCGAGGAGTGGGCGCTCCACATGGCCAGAGGGGCGCAGGCTCACCTCGACGCAACCTGGGGTGTCGGTGAGGGCGGTGCGACAGGGCCGGGCGGCAACCCGTACGGCGACCCGTCGGGCCACGCCTGGCTGGCGGTCAGCGGCCCGACGGAGGTGGCCCGGAACATCCTGACCGGGCTGGACGACCGCCAGGCCAACATGGTTGCGTTCGCCGAGGCGGCTCTCCAACTTCTGGCCGAGCAACTGGACTGACGCTCCCGGCCTGCGGACCGCCCGGTCCCGGTGATCCCGGCACCGACGTTCGGGCCCCAGGTTGACAGCAACCCGACCGACACCGAGGATGCTTCGATGAAGCTCTCACTGTTCAGCTTTGCCGAATCGACCGAAAAGCTCGTCTCCCTGGCCGGGGAGGCGAAGGAGCAGGGTTTTGACACGCTCTGGTTGCCGCAGATCTTTGGTCCTGACGCCCTGACCGCGATCGCCGTTGCCGGGACCCAGGTTCCGGACATCACCTTCGGCACCTCGGTCATCCCCACCTATCCCCGGCACCCGCAGATGCTGGCCCAGCAGGCGTTGACGGTCACCCAGGCCATCGGTGACCGCCTCATCCTGGGGATCGGACCATCGCACAAACCGGTGGTCGAAGGCATGTGGGGGATCTCGTTCGACAAACCGATCCGCCACGTCCGGGAGTATCTGGAGTGCCTCGGTCCGCTGCTGACCGAGAAGTCGGTCCGGTTCGCCGGCGAGTCACTCACCACCCGGGCCGACGTCGAGGTTGACGGACCGGCCCCGAAGGTCATGGTGGCGGCGCTCGGCCCGCAACTCCTGAAGGTGACGGGCCGGTTGGCGGACGGCACGATTCTGTGGATGACCGGCCCGGCGACCATCCGTGACCACACCATCCCGACCATCAGTGCTGCTGCGGAGGAGGCGGGCCGTCCGTCACCGGCAATCGTTGCGGCGTTCCCGGTGTGTGTGACCGACGGGTCCGACCAGGATCGCAACGATGCCCGGGAGCGGGCGGCGAAGGAATTCATGGTCTACGGCCAACTCCCCTCCTACCGGGCGATGCTCGACCGTGAGGGGTTCGGCGGGCCGGAGGATCTGGCGATCATCGGTGGCGCCGGCGAAGTGGAGGAACGCATCAGAGCGCTGGACGACATCGGTGTCACCACGTTCGCCGCCGCCGAGTTCGGGAACGCCGACCAGCGGGGCGCCACCCGGGATCTGCTCGTCTCCATGCTCTGAGCGGACCGGCGGTCGAGCGGCCGGCACGGACGGGCCCGATACGGCGACACGGTGCCGCATGGTGCCCGCTGCTTTTGGGCACTACCGACAAATTCAGGGGATGAGATATTTACCTATTGAACGCTGATAACGTCTCTTGCGATGTCTACCGGTTCTCTCGACGACTACGACCTCTGGCTGCTTGAAGCAGCGGCCGGCGGGCCGTCCAGCATCGAGGAGTTGTCGGAGCGGGGCAACGTGCCGAAGTCCACCGCCTACCGCCGGGTGCCCATCCTGGCCGACCGCGGCCTGCTGGACTTCCACAAGCGGGACAGCGGCATCGGCCGACCGGCGCTCATCTACTCCATCACCGAACTCGGAGTTCAGGAGCTGCGGACCTTCACCGACTCGCTGCGCAAGACGCTTGACCGCCTGGCCAGAGTGGTTGATTCCCTGGACCCGGGTACCAACGGCGCCTGACCGGCGCCCCGGAGCGACCACACCCGGCGGGACAGACCATCTCCTGCCGACCTCCGCTTACCGCTTACCTCTTACCGCCTACCTCCGGCCGCTCACCTCCTGCCGGAGCCTGACCGGTCCATCCCGTAGCCGGCGAGGCGGGCCGCCAGCCGTGCCTCGGCAAGGGCAAGCACCACAAACGACGAACCGAGCACGCTCAGCCCGGCGGTGTGCACGATCGTGGTCGGCGAGGCGGCGGGCAGTCGACCGAGCACCCCGAGCAAAACACCGAAGCCGAGGAGCAGCGCACCGAGGCTGAGGAGGACCCGCCCACCGAGCAGGGCCGGCCGAGGCGACCGACGCTCGGCGTCGACCACGACCGAGACGCCGAGCATCACGGCACCGCCGCCTGTTGCGGTCACCGTCGGCCAGCAGCACAGGGGGGCCGAGCCGCCGATTGCCACCACCGCCCACCACAGGAGCCCAACCCCGACAACAACCAACCCGGCGTGGGGTGCGCCGTCACCGTCGACGAGCCGCCCCGTGCCGAGTATCGCAACAAGCGTCCAACCCAGGCCGATGACAAGCACAACGTGCGGCACCCAGTGGATCGGTGCGGTTGCGCCGGCCGCGACATTCGAAACCGCCATCAGCAGCAGTGCGGCGGCGAGGATCGGCATGGCGAGCGCGCCCCGCCGATGGGGACCGGCCCGGTCCATCAGCCGGCTGTACGCCGAGCGGCTGAACCAGAGGGCTGCGTCACCGGCGGCGGCATGAACCACGGCGGCGACGGCGGACGCGATGGTCCGGACCCAGAGCAGCTTGGACAGGGCGGGGCGAAGCGGCGAAATGGCGGTGACCTCGGCGATTTGGTGGCGGTGCCGACCGCGGCGCAGGACGTTCGCGGCGGCAAGTCATAGCGACTTTATGAAGCAACCACAAGCATCGTCAAGTAGCAACGGGTGACCGGCCCGGTAGGCCGGTTTCGATGCGCCGCTGCGGCACTAGGGTTGACCCGATGTCGGTCCCGGACAGCCTGACCTTCCTCAGCTGGAACCTGGCCATGCTGGAGCGTCCGGCGGCGGCGCCGCTCGATTGGGAGCAGGAGCACACCCAGGCCGAGGTGCGGGACATCGTCCTCGCCGAGTCGCCCGATGTGGTGACCTTCCAGGAGTTGCCGGGCGTTGTGCCGTACGTCGAGACACACGACATGGTCCGATCGAACCCTCGATCCCACAGCGGCAACCTGGCGACGTTGATCGGCAATGATCTCATGGAGGAGTCGGCGCCCCGGCCGATCACCGTTCCCGGGTGCGGCCTGCTCACCGTGCTGGCCGATCGGGTCACGATCGCCAACGTCCACCTGGCCCCCGGGCCCGGACAGGGATCCGTCCGTCGCGACCAGCTGGAAGCGGTGGTCGCCGCGGCCCCAACACCGGCAGTGGTGATCGTTGGCGACTCGAACACCCGGCTCGACGAAGAGGACGGGTTGGCGACTCTCGGGCTGGCCGGCCCCCGCCCACCGGAACCGACCTGGGACAGCAGACGGAACCGGTTCCGCGACGACAGCCGCGAGTTCGTTGCGTTTTTCACCCGGGCGTGGACGGTCGGCCCCGCCTCGGTGACCGACCTGCGGGTCCTGTCGAGGACGACCGTCGACGTCGGCGACGGCCCGTTCCACCTCTCCGACCACTATGCGCTCGTCGGCACGGTCTCCCTCGACTCGACCGGGTGATCACGGCCACCCCTGGCGGTGTTGACCAGTTCGGTATCCCCAATACACGGTGTATTGCAGTTTGAAGTATCGAAACGCCACAGAACATGTCAAACTGATGACTATGGACCTTGGCGGGCTCGGTATCGCCGACTTGGCGGATGCACAGGAAACACGGCGGGATCAGCGCGGAGTGCTGTACACCGCGAGGGACCCGAAGCTGGACAGACCGGTTTCCGTTCGGCTCTTCCCCACACTCCCGAACCCGGTTGACCGGGAACGCTTCAACCACGAGGCGCAGTTGATCGGTCGGCTGTCGGCCCACCCGAACGTCGTGACCGTGTTTAATGCTGGTTTCACCAGCGATCAGGCGCCGTACCTGGTGACGGAACCGACCGGGGACATCGACCTCGCATCCCTCAGCCGGAGCCGGGGGCCGATGCCCTGGCCGGAGGCGGTCGACCTTGTCCTGCAGATATCGGCCGGACTCGAGCAGGCCCACCGGGCCGGTGTCCTCCACCGGGACCTCAGACCGGAGACCGTCCACCTGGTCGGCTCGGTCCCGAAGCTCAACGACTTTGTCATGTCGGTTTTCCTGCCCGGCGGCCCCGGCGCCGCCCCGGTCACGCCGGATGGCAACCGAGACCCGGGGCCGGAATTGCACCGCGCACCGGAGACGTTCGACGATGTCTGGGACGAACGGGTTGACCTGTACGCGGCAGCCTCGATCCTGCATCAGCTGATCGATGGCCATCCGCCGATGTGGCGCCCGGCGCCGGACAGCATGGATGCGTTCCGGCTTCGTCTGGACCATCAGCGGCCGCCGTCGCTGTCAGAGGATCGGGCGCCCGCTGCGCTGAACGTCTTTGTAACCGCCGCACTGGCAAAGGACCCGGTGGACCGCCCGCAGTCCGCAGCGGAGTTCTCCGAGGAACTGCGACTCATCCGCGAGGGCCGGGTCACCGGAATGACCCCGTCCGTACTGCACAACACCGGGGCGGTAACCGCTGCGGTGCCCGCCGTATCGAATCCACCGCTCGATCGGACCGTCGTCTCGGCCCTGGCCGTCCCGGTAACCACACCGGCCGCATCCGTCACCACGCCAGCCGTATCCGCCGCCGCACCGGCCGCGTTGTTCACCGCACCGGCTGCATCCGTCACGGCGCCGGTCGTATCGGCGGCGCCCGCCACCTATCCGGTGCCGGCCAACGGCGTGAATCTGCCCACCGCCTTTGCCGGCGCCGCCACTGTCGAGGCTCCGTCGGCTGAGATCGGCGCAGCGCCGGCGGCCGTGGAGTGGGCACCGCCGACGGCCTGGGCACCGCCTGCGCCGGACGTGCCGCAGATCGCGTCGGCTCCATCGGTACCGCCCGCCGCCCCCACCGACGGAACGGCCGTATTCGCCCAACCCGTGGAGTATCGGGACCCGCTGGCCGCGGTCCCGCCCGGTGAGATGCCGCCACTCCCCCAGGTCGCCGAGCCGGAACCGGTTCGTTCACCGCTGTTCCTGGCCGCAGTCGCGCTCCTGGTGATCAGCCTGCTCGGCTTCCTGGCGGTCATCTCGATGACGATCCTCGGGTCCGACGATGAGCAGGCCGGGTCCCCACTCCTCCCGGACCCCGACGCTCCCACGGTCGTCCAGGCCAACGGTGACGGCACACTCACCCCGACGTCTGCGGCGGACACAGCGGCCGATGGTGCGATGACCGACGAGGCGATGACCGAGGAGATGACAACCACCACGGTTGCGGACACTGCATCGACCACCGAGACCACGGTCGCCCGCCTGCAGGTTCCGAATCTGGTCGGCCAGAACGTGGAGTCCGCCACGCAACAGCTCCAGGAGCTCGGCTTCGAGGTCGTTGTGGTCGGCCGCCAGACGGCAAACGCCCAACCCGGCACCGTCACCCAGCAGAAGCCGGATGCCGGCAACCTGGTGACGCTGCCCCTGACGGTGACGCTCTATATACCGAGGGCCGCGAACCTGCCGCCGATGGTCGGCCGCTCCGCCGACGCGGTCTGCCTTGAGCTTCAGGCGCTCGGCCTGGTCTGCAACCGGGTGAATCAGAACCACGATCAGATACCGGCGGGATCGGTGATCGCCACCAACCCGGTGGAGGGCTCCCTGTTCACCGAGGGATCCAGCGTTGCGCTCACGGTGTCCACCGGTCCGGTCACCAACATCACCATCCCAAACGTTGCGGGTCGGAGCCGGGAAGAAGCCGAGGCGACGCTGCGGGAGGCCGGGTTCAACACGATTGCGTTTGCCATGCGAGCGAGCAACGCCCCGAAGGACCTGGTGTTCGGATCGATGCCGGCGGCCGGCCAGATCCTCGCCTCCAATCGGCCGATCACCATCCTGATATCGAACGGGACGGCAACCCCGACCGTTCCGGAGTTGGTCGGTCTGACGCAGGCCGAAGCGGAGGCTCGGCTGGTCGCTCTCGGTTTGGAGTTCCAGGTCACCCTGGTCGATCTTCCGGCCGAGGACCCGGGCATCGGGATGGTTCTGGCCAGCGACCCGGAGCGAGGCACGGAAGTGACCCCCGGGTCGACGGTGACGATCAGCGTGGGCCGTGAGGCGACGAGCACAACAACAACCACGATCGTCGAGGAGACCACAACAACCACGGAGTCCACCCCCGACACCACCGTGGCGGAGACGACCACCACGACGGTCGTCGAGTCGGCGTCGTCACCCTCCACCGACGCGCCGTAGACACCGGGCGGGGCGGATACGGGCGGTCAGATGGCGGCGTCGTCCTCCGCCAGGAGCCGATAGAGCGCTTTTCTGGCGTCGGCGAGGATGCGATTGGCCGCTTCGACGTGCTCCGGTGTTCCGGTCATCGCCACCTGTCGGGCTGCGGCGCCCAGTTGATGCACCGAGCGACGAAGGTTGCCGTGGGCAACTCCGCCTGCACCCTCGAACCGCTCCCAGGGACGCGGGCCGTCGTTGTCGGAAAGTGCGGTCTGGCCGTCCTCGGTGAGGCTGAAGACGTTTTTGCCGTCAACCGACTCACTGGTGACCAGACCCTCGTCCGCCAACTGCTGGAGGGTTGGATAGATCGATCCGGGGCTGGGCTGCCAGGCTCCGCCCGACCGGTCCTCGAGCTCCTGCATGATCTGGTAACCGTGCATGGGCTGCTCCTCGAGGACGGCCAGGACGCCGAGGCGGACCTCGCCGCGGCTCACCCGCGGCCGACGACTCCCGCCACCGCGACGCCGTCCCGGCCCCGGCCCCCGGGTGTGGCCGGAATAGGGGCCGTGCTGGCCTCTACCTCGCCGGTGATCGAACTCCGAACCCGGACCGTCGACCCCTCGGGGGCCGCCGAACTGCTTCTGTAGGTACTGCATTTTTCTGCTTCTCAGTGCTTTTGTTCCTTTCGCCTCCAGGCCGCTGTCGGCCGAGGCTGATCGATGGTTTCCTCCGGCGGGCTCCTGCTCTGCTGAGCCGCCCGGGAGGCTCGTCCGGTGGGTTTTGCGACCGGATGGGATGTGCGAGGGTTGTCTCACACGATTGACTTAACGATATATCGCGATATGGCGCGATACAACTTCCAGGCTGTCGACCAGCCGTCGGGGCCGTTCTTTTTTGTCGACATTGATCGTCAACGGTCTACACTCGTCGCCAGGCAGGTGGAGTCGACCCCGTTTCCGGAGGTCGTCATGTCGGTCGATCCACAATCCCACCAGCCAGACTCCGATGGTCCTGAGCCTCGCCAGACCGGCGATGCCGCGCCCGTCGGTCGGCTTCGAGTGGCCGTGCTCGCCGCAGTGGTCTCGTTCGGTATTGCAACCCTGGCCGGACTCCTCGGCCCGTCCCCCGCGTCCGGCGTCGACGAGGCTGCCGACGCGGAGACAGCTGATCAACTGGCCGGTCAGGTCGCGTCCACCGGTGTGCCGGACATCATGTTCCCGGTCGTCGGACCGAGCGCCTTCACCGACACATGGGGGGCATGCCGGGGTGTCGGGTGCTCCCGTCGCCATAAGGGTGTCGACATCTTCGGAGTGAAGCTCCAACCGTTGGTCGCCGCCGAAGACGGTGTCATCACCGGTGTGCGCCGCAGCGGCCTGGGGATCTCCGGCAACACGATTGTCCTGGAATCGGACGCCGGCTGGCGGTACCTCTACATCCATGTGAACAACGACTCCCCCGGGACCGACGACGGGGCCAACCCGCAGGGTTGGATCACCGCAAACCGCCTGAGGGTTGGAGACCGGGTGTCCGCCGGGGATGTCATCGGGTATCTGGGGGATTCCGGCAACGCCGAGGACACGCCGAACCACGTGCACTTCGAGATTCACCAGCCGGGTGTGGGGGCGATCAACCCGACGCCGGCCGTTCTGGCGGCCCGCGAGGCCGGCCGAGTGGTGACCGTCGCCTCTCTGGCCTCAACCGCCGAGGGTCGGGCCGAGTACGCACCGACGGTGGTCGCCTGGTACGAGGCACTCCTTAAACGACCGCCGACCGACAAAGAGCTGTTCGCCTGGACGGACCGCTTCGACATCGGGTTCGCCAACCTGAACGATCTGATCGCCGACCTGACGATGGCTCCGGAACGGCGAAACGTGGCCGGGCCGATCATCCGCTCGTTCGACGTTGTGCTCGACCGATCACCGTCGCTCAACGAGATTCGCCTGTGGGGCGATGCGATTCGAACCGGCACAACGGTCGACGCGTTGAACAAGGCACTTCTCGACAGTGGCGCCTTCCAGGACCGCCATGGCGAGCTGACGGACGAACAGTTCATCAGAGTCATGTACCAGCTCGGCGGTGGAACGGACCCGACCGAGGAGCAGCTGGCCGGCTGGCTCGAACTACTGGCCGACGGTGCGTCGCGGACAGAGGTGGCGGTTCACTGGGTTGATTCGTACACGGTGAAGGACCGGACCTGGCACAAGGTGGAGGTCATCCAGGCGTTCCGGGCCGGGCTCGACCGGATGCCGACGCCGGACGAGGAGGCCAGATGGGTCGGACATCTGGACGCCGGCGGGCTCATCCCGGACGTCGTCGAGGCGATCCGCTCCGAGCGGTCGGCGGACCAGCAGGCCACGGCCGACGATGGGGGGGATTCGACCGACACCGAAGCCGGCGAGACGACCGACCGGACCGAGGACGAACCGGCCACCGACGATGGGGGCGATTCGCCCGACACCGAAGCCGGCGAGGCGACCGACCGGACCGAGGACGACGGCGAAGCAACCGCCGAGGACGAACCGGCGACCGCCGATGCCGCCGCTTCGACCGACACCGAAGCCGACAGCGGGGACGGGGCCGGAGGCGAGTCCACCGCCGTGTCCAAGTCGGAAGAGACCGCCGCAGACCAGTAGACCGCCGCCGGGTATCCGGCCGGGACGTCGCTTCCGGCCGGATACCGAGCGTCACACCCCGTCCCGAGTCGATGGAAGACCGTCAATGGGGCAGGCTGACGCCGGCGTCACCGCATCCGGGATGCCGGGTGTTGTGGCGCCGGCTCAGCGACAGCGGTTGATCAGACGGCCGATCCCCTCGATCGCGGTAACCATCTCATCCCCGGCCTGCAGCCACTCCGGCGGGTTCCTCGCCGCACCTACCCCACCGGGAGTGCCGGTTGCGATGAGGTCACCCGGCTCCAGTGTCATCACCCGGCTGAGGTCCGAGACGATGTCCACCGCATTGAAGACCAAGTGGGACGTGTTGCTCTCCTGCTTGACCACGCCGTTGACGGTGGTGGAGAGGGCCAGGCCGGAGCCGTCGCCGACCCGGTCCGTGGTGACCAGCGCCGGGCCGGCGGGCGTCAGACCCTCAAAGGTCTTTCCGGCCAGGAACTGCGTGGTTCGGCGTTGCCAATCCCGCACGGACACGTCGTTGAGGACGGTGAAGCCGGCCATCGCCGCCAACGCATCCGAACCGCTGACGTTCCTGGCCGGTGCGCCGATGACCACCGCAAGCTCGACCTCCCAGTCGATGTTGGTCGAGACGTCGGCCGGCGGCAGCACGATGTCGTCGTTCGGGCCGATGAGCGCCCTGGCGTACTTGGCGAAATAGGTTGGATGACCGGGCGCCTCCCGGCCCATCTCTTCGATGTGATCCCGATAGTTCACCCCGACGCAGATGATCTTCTTTGGTTCCGGAACGACCGGCGCCAGATCCGCCTCCCCATAGGCGGTCGTCTCACCGTCGGCCGCTGCGGCGTACCGCCAGTCCGGGTCGGCCAGCAGATCACCGACCGTCGCCGCGCTGAGCAGGACCACCTGGTCCCCTTCGACCCGGCCGGCCCGAGACCCGCCATCCGTACGCACCGTCACCAGTTCCATCGCCTCAGCCTAGCCATCGCCAGATGCCACCCAGGGACGCAACAGGCCGACGGTGACCGGTCGGGCGGCGGCAGGCGTCAGGCCGAGCGGGCGTCGTGCCAGGCCTGAATCGCCGGCCGAAGCCACAGACTTGGCCGACCCCGGCCGAGATAAACGACCGGGCGAGGCATGTCCGGATAACGCCGCTGGTAGAGACTGACGCTGTTCGCATGGGACAGCCCCAGAATCTCGGCGATCCCCCTGGCGTCTGTCAGGTCGTCGGTGTTGACCATGGGTGACATTGGTTCTCACTGTAGCTTGTCTCCTCCCGTAGACATCACCGCTACTGGCCGTAGGCTGCTCTGGTATGAGATCGTCTGAGCCGAACGACACGATCCAACTCGCCGACACCCGTTTGCGGCTCATCCGACCGGTGATCGCCCTCGTGATGCTGGTGTTCCTCGCAGGCTGCGGCGGCGGATCAAGTGCCGAGGACGGGGACGGGCGGCTCATCGTTCTGGCGACCACCGGCCAGATCCACGACGCCGTCCGCAATGTCGCCGGCGATCAGGTCGAGCTCATCGGACTGCTCGGCCCCGGGGTCGACCCCCACGTCTACATCCCGACCGAGGGCGACGTGAGCGCGTTCAACGATGCCGACGTGATCTTCTACAACGGACTGTTCCTCGAAGCGCAGATGGAGCGCATCCTGGAACAGCTCGCCTCCAGCCGTACGGTCGTCGCCGTCGGAGACCGTCAGGAGGAATCCGACCTCATCCCGGTCGGCGACGGCGAGTTCGACCCCCACATCTGGAACGACCCGGTGCTGTGGCAGGGTGTCGTCGAGGTCATCCGGGACACCCTCGTAGCCGCCGACCCGGACAACGGCGCAGTCTACGAAGCGAACGCGGGCCAATACCTCGACACGATCGCCGACACCCACGCCGAGATGCTGGCCCTGGTCGATCGGGTTCCCCCGGACCAACGGCTGCTGATAACCGCCCACGACGCCTTCGGCTATTACGCACGGGCCTACGGGTTCGAGGTTGCCGGGCTCCAGGGCCTCAGTACCGAATCGGAGGCCAGCACCGCAGACGTGCAGCAACTGGCCGACCTCATCGTCTCCCGCAGGATCTCCGCCATCTTTGTCGAGACATCGGTCTCGACCAGGAGCATCGAGGCGGTCCAGGCCGCCGTGTCGGCCCAGGGCCTGTCGGTCGAGATCGGCGGGTCCCTCTTCTCCGACGCGCTCGGTGAGGAGGGCCACCCGGCCGAGACCTACGTCGGCATGCTCCGTCACAACACCGAGACGATCGTGAACGCCCTTGCACCGGGAAGCTAGCGGGAAGACGATGGACAGCTCGCCGCCGCTCGCACTCGAGGTCACCGACCTCACCGTCGCCTACGCCGAGAAAGCGGTCCTGTGGGACATCGACCTCGCGGTGCCCACCGGCACCCTCATGGCGATCATCGGCCCGAACGGTGCCGGCAAAACCACACTGATCAAGGCGATCCTCGGGTTGCAGAAACCAGCCGCCGGCCAGGTACTCCTGGCGGGAAAGGCCTACGAGCACCAGCGCCGTCATGTCGCCTACGTTCCACAGCGGGGCAGCGTCGACTGGGACTTCCCGGCTAACGTCCTCGACGTCGTCATGATGGGCCGGTACGGCGAGCTGGGCTGGTTCCGCCGCCCGGGCCGGAGGGAGCGGCGGCTGGCGATGGAATCGCTTGCCGAGGTCGGTATGGAGGAGTACGCCGATCGGCAGATCGGTCAACTCTCCGGCGGGCAACAGCAGCGGGTGCTCCTCGCCCGTGCCCTGGTTCAGGACGCCGACATCTACTTCATGGATGAGCCCTTCCAGGGTGTCGACGCGGCGACCGAGCGGGCCATCATCGGACTGCTGCAGGCGCTACGGGCCAGGGACAAGACCGTCGTTGCGGTCTATCACGACCTGCAGACCGTGACCGAGTACTTCGACTGGGTGACGTTGCTGAACGTCCGTCGGATCGCCAGCGGGCCGGTGGCGCAGGTCTTCACCGAGGAGAACCTCCGGCTCACCTACGGCGGTCGCATCGGCTTCATCGAAGCCATCTCGCAGCCGGGAGGCGCCACCGAGACCGAGATCGAGGCCGAGCAGTGACCTGGCCGCAGGTCCTGGACGACCTGTTCTTCGACTTCACGCTGCGCACGGTGGCGCTCGGCACCACGATCATCGGTGTGGTCAGCGGAGTGCTCGGTGTCTACGCCCTCCTGCGTCGGCAGAGCCTGCTCGGCGATGCGATCGCCCACGCCGCGCTGCCGGGGATCGTGATCGCCTTTATCGTGACCAGGAGCCGCGGCTCCATCGTGCTTATGGTCGGCGCCCTCGTGTCCGGATTGTTGGCCACCCTGCTCATCCTGGCCGTTGTCCGCAACACCCGGATCAAGGAGGACAGTGCCCTCGGCATCGCACTGTCGGTGTTCTTCGGCCTCGGCCTGATGCTGCTCACCGTGACCCAGCGGATGTCGGGCGCCCGCCAGGCCAGCCTCGACCGGTTCCTCTTCGGCCAGGCGGCAACGCTGCTCGTGGCCGACGTGATCATCATCGCCGTCGTTGCGCTCCTGGCGATTGCCCTCGTAATGCTGTTCTGGAAGGAGTTCAAGCTGGTCAGCTTCGACGGCGAGTTCGCGGCCAGCCTCGGGTTCCCGACCTACGCCCTGGAGGTCACGCTCACCACACTGCTTGTCGTCGCCATCGTCGTCGGTCTCCAGGCCGTCGGCGTCATCCTCATGAGTGCGTTGATCGTGGCCCCGGCCGCCAGCGCACGGCAGTGGACCAACCGGCTTGGTGTGATGGCCGTGCTGGCCGGCCTGTTCGGTGGCTCCAGCGGATTGGCCGGGGCGGTCATCAGCAGCACCGGTGCCGGTCTGTCCACCGGGCCGGTGATCGTCCTTGTCGTCAGCCTGATCACCGTGTTCTCCATGCTCCTGGCGCCGAATCGTGGGCTGGTGTGGAACTGGGTCCGACAGCTCCGCCAGCGGCAACGGTTCCGATCGGACACCGTGCTGGTCGACCTCCTGGCACTCTCGCAGCAGCACGAATCGATCGCATACGGCCACTCGGTCGAGGCGATCCATGCGATGAACCGGGGCCGCCGCGGCGAACGGAAGACCCTGCAGAGCCTGCAGGAGAAGGGGTTCGTCCGGTCCGCTGCCGATGGGACATGGTCCATCACATCGGCCGGTGTCACCGAGGCCCAGGAGATCCTTCGAGCCACCGACGCCACTGCAGACCTGGAGGCGGACGCACCGATCGGCGGACCGTTGGTGGCCAGGCCGTGAGCGCGGACGTCGAGATCGTACTCATCGCCATCGTCGTTGCTGCTGCGTGCGCCATACCCGGGGTGTTCCTGATCCTGCGAAGAATGGCGATGATGAGCGACGCGATCAGCCATACCGTGCTGCTTGGCATCGTCGGGGTCTACCTTCTGATCGGCGACCTCGACAGTCCGCTGTTGCTGGTCGGGGCGGCGGCGGTCGGTGTCCTGACCGTGACCATGGTCGAGATCGTGACCAGGACAAAGCTTGTGAACGAGGACGCAGCGATCGGCATCATCTTTCCCGGTCTGTTCGCGCTGGCCATCGTGCTCCTTTCGGTTTACGCCAGGGATGTCCACCTCGACGAGCACGTGGTCTTCCAGGGCGATCTTGTCTTCGCCCCCTTCGACCGACTGGTGATCGGTGGCGTCGACCTCGGCCCCCGCACGCTGGTCACGATGGTCGTGATCCTGACGCTGAACCTGGCGTTGATCTCCCTGCTCTACAAGGAGCTCAAGCTGGCCACGTTCGACGCCGGCCTCGCTGCGGCGCTGGGGTTCTCCCCCGTGCTGGTCCACTACCTCCTGATGACAATGGTGTCCATCACCGCGGTCGGCGCGTTCGACGCCGTCGGGTCGATCCTGGTCATCGCGTTGATGGTCGTCCCACCGGCCTCGGCGTACCTGGTGACCGATCGGCTGTCCTGGATGCTTGCCCTGAGCGTCGGTATCGGTGCTACCGGGGCGCTCGGTGGTTTCTGGCTGTCGAGATGGCTCGACACGACCATCGGCGGTTCGATGGTGGCCATGATCGGCGTCATCTTTGCTGTCTGCTTCCTCTTCGCCCCCGACCGAGGGGTCGTCGCCATCGCCCGGCGCCGACTCCGACAGCGATGGGACTTTGCCCAGACGATGTTGGCCATCCATCTGTTGCATCACGAGGGCACCCCGGAGGCCGACATCGAGAGCCGCGTCGACCACCTCTGGGAGGACCTGCGGTGGGAGCCGGACTTCGCCGAGCAGGTGGTGCGCTACGCCGAGCGGCGCGGCGTCGTTCGGCGCTCGGCAGGTCTGCTGTCGTTGACCAGCGAGGGTCGGGGAATCGCCCAGGAAGCCCTGGTCCGCAGCTAGGACGGGCATCCGGCCGGCCAACCGACGCCGCCGAGCACCGGAGGCTCTTGCATCGCGCCGGTCCGGTTGGCGCGGGTTCCGCCCGGCGTCCGGGCCGTCGGTGCCACCGGCCGCCGTTATGCGGTCCGGCGCCGCTCCCCTATCATCTGCGGATGGCGAACAAGATCCAGGCCAGCCTTCGAGCCATGGGGCCCCACTTTGAGCGGGCCGGTTCGGAACTGCATCACATCGACATGGGACCGGGCCCGGCACTGGAGGCGGAGTGGGTTGCCGCCGGCCTGTCGCTGCCCGACCTCCAGGAGATGCGCCGGTACCGGCTCGATCGGGTGGTCGACCAGCTGCATGCCCAGGGATACGACGGCATCATCCTCATGGATCCGATGAACATCCGCTACGCCACGGACACCACGAACATGCAGGTCTGGGTCATGCACAACGCATCCCGGTACGCCTGGGTCGGCGCGGACCGGTCGGTCATCGTGTGGGAGTTCTACGAGTGTGACTTCATGGCGGGCCACAACCCGCTGGTCGACGAGGTCAGGCCCGCCGTCGGTTTCACCTACTTCCTGGCCGGCCCCCGGTACGAGGAGCAGTCACGGCGGTGGGCCGACGAGATGCTGTCGGTCGTGGCCGAACACTGCGGTGCAAACCCCCGCATCGCCATCGATCAGTGCCAATACCTGCCCTACAAGTTCCTGGAGGAGGCGGGACTGGTCATCGGATTCGGCCAGGAGGTGATGGAGCAGGCCAGGGTCATCAAGGGGCCGGACGAGATCGCGGCGATGCGGTGTGCGGTACACGCCTGCGAAGCATCGATGGCCGAGATGCAGGCGAGTTTCACCCCGGGCATGACCGAGCGGGAGCTCTGGTCGATGCTCCATGCGGGGAACATCAAGCGCGCCGGCGAGTGGATCGAGACCCAAATCCTGTCTTCAGGACCTCGGACGAATCCGTGGATGCAGGAGGCCAGCAGCCGGATGATCGAGCCGGGCGACATGATCGGCTACGACACGGACCTCGTCGGGGCCTACGGCATGATGGTGGACATCTCCCGGAGCTGGATCGCCGGAGGGGTGGCGCCGACCGAGGCCCAGCAGCGGGTCTTCGACCTCGCCGTCGAGCAGCTGGACCGAAATCAGACGCTGCTCCGTCCCGGTACCAGTTTCAGCGATCTGACCCACAAGGCGTGGACCCCGCCGCCGGAGGACTATCGGCACTACTGCGTCCTCTACCACGGCGTCGGTCAATGCGACGAGTACCCGGAGATCGTCTTCCCCGAGCATTGGGAGCAGTCCGGGTTCGACGGGGAACTCCAGCCCGGGATGGTCCTGACCTGCGAGGCGTTCGTCGGCGACCGGCTCGGCAGGTACGAGGGGGTGAAGCTGGAGGAGCAGTACCTCATCACCGAAACCGGGGCGGAGATGCTGAGCTCCTTCCCGGTCGAACTGACCCCGTGACCGGCGACCCCACGACCGGCCCGGCGACAAAACGGACACCGGGCCGGGTCCGCAACCTCGCCGGTGCCAGAACCGGTGGTGGAACGACCGGTGGCGTCGCGGCCGGCAATCAGCCGAGCCGACGGAGCGTCGGTGTGGCCCTCGCCTTCTTCGGGATGTTGGTGATCAGCACGGATTCGTTGATCACCCGGGCCGCGGACGCAGGCGGTTGGACCGTTGCCTTCTGGTACGGCGTCTTCACCACCCCGGCGATGGTGGCGTATCTCTTTGCCACAGAACGCGGCCGCCCGATGGCCGCCATCCGCCGGAGTGGACCGATGGTGCTGGCCTCCGGCCTGTTACAGATGGCCAGCACCACCGCATTCATCCTGGCCATAAAGAACACCTCGGTGGCCAACGTTGTGGTCATCATCGCCGCCGCCCCGCTGGTGACCGCCGTGCTTGCCTGGCTGTTGCTCGGCGAACGGACGTCCCGGCGGGCCTGGGTGGCCATCGGGGTTGCGATGGTCGGCATTCTGCTGGTGGTGTCCGGTTCCATCGGTGGTGGCGGGTTGACCGGTGATCTGCTCGCGGTTCTGGCCATTGCCAGCTTCGGCCTGAACCTCACGATTTGGCGAAACCGGCCGGAGATGAGCCGCACGCTGGTCATGGCGATCGCCGGAGCCGCTTCCGCACTGGTCACCGCACCCCTGGCCGACATCTTCGGTCATCGCACCCAGACCTACCTGCTCCTGGCGCTGATGGGGTTGGTCTTCGGACCGCTTGGCCGCATAGCCCTTGCATCGGCAACCCGGTACCTGCCGGCGGCCGAGGTGAGCCTGTTCACCCCGATCGAGACCGTCGCGGCATCGATCTGGGCCTGGCTGTTCTTCCAGGAGGTCCCTGCCGATCGCACGCTGGTGGGTGGAGCGGTCATCCTGGCCGCAGTCCTCTTCGGGACGACCGGCTCGGCCGACGAGGCGGGGTGACACACGCCGCGCCACCGCGGACATGTTCTACGACAGTGGACAACAACCGTCGCCATGAATGGTGCGCCGCAGGCCAAAAGACCTAAATCCCTGACCGAGGCGACCGACAGGACAGCGGTCGGGGTTCTGGGATCACCATCGAATCCGGGTTCTCGACACCGCAGTCCGGCGTCGAAAGGACGTGTCCAGTGTCGCCACGATCGACCCCCAGGTCCCCAGCACATCGAACAACGACCCCGTCGGGCGGTCGTGCCATCGCCGAGCGCCGTGCCGGGGGCCGACCGGCATCGATCGGACGCCTCCTCGCGATTGTCGTCGTTGCGGCTGTGGCGGTGACCGCCATGATCGCAATCGGTGGTACCGCCGCGTCGGCGCAGTCACCGGAACTGCGGATCGAGAAATCGACAAACGGCAACGACGCGGACTCCGCCCCGGGACCGACGATCGAGGCGGGTGAGGTGGTCACGTGGACCTACGAGGTGACGGTTACCGGCGGATCCACCATGTTCGACCTGGTCGTCAGCGACAGCAGCGGCGTGAACCCCCAGTGTGACATCAACAACGACGGTGCGGTCGAAGACCGACACGTCCACCCCGGTCCGCTGAACCCGGGCCAGTCCTTCTTCTGCACGGCCACCGGTACCGCCCATGCGGAAGGACTCTTCACCTCGACGGCGACGGTGGTCGCCAGCAGTTTCGACGGAACCGCCAGCTACCAGGACAGCGACCCGTCCTACTACACAACCCCGCAGGCCGTCGTCGTCTCCCCCGGTGTCGCCATTCAGACACTGGTCAACGGCGAGGACGCGAACACGGCGCCGGGGCCCCGTGTCCAGGAGGGCGAGGAGGTGATCTGGAGCTACGTCGTCAGCAACACGGGCAACATCGCACTGTCCGACATCCAGGTCACCAACACCGCAGGTGTCCCGGTCGACTGCGGCGGCGGCTCATCGGTCATCGTCGGCCCGGTCGACCCCGGCGGCTCCCACACCTGTACCAGCGCCGGCACGGCACCGGTGGCGGGGTCGGGCGTCCAGCAGGGCGTCGGCCAGGCCAACGCCGTTGCGATCCACCCCCAGACCGGCGAGCTCGCCGGTGAAGCCGATGCTCAGGATGCCGCGGCCTACACCCCCGTCGTGCTGCCGGGCGAGTTGGCCTTCACCGGACCGGCGGACGCCATTCCCCGCATCGGGTTCATGCTGTGGTCGATCGGCGTGACGTTGTGGCTGGGAGGTTTGGTGCTCGGCCGACGGACCGGGCGGGTGACCGTCATCCCGGCCGCCGAGACCACCAACGGCCGACACGCCTCGTCGGAGCCCAAAACCAACGACTGATCCCACCGCCGGCGACGGCCGACATCGAACCGACTAGAGCCCCGACCACCCCGGTCGGGGCTCTGGTCGTTTTGGCCCAGGGCGCCATCGAAGCGCCGGGAGAAACCGCTCAAACCCCAGTGATTCAGCGGCCCAAACCCGGCTGAGCACCCATGCCGGTTTGGGAGTTTTCACCCTCAACCGGTTAAAAACTCGATCGTACCTTCAGGTCCCGAAAGGCGGGATCTGAATGACCATCACCACCACCTCCCCGGCCCCTTTCGGGACCACCCGTTCCGGCACCACGTCGTGTGCCACCGCTCCGGCGGAAAAGAACGGCCACGCGAAGCGGACAGAACGGAAGGCAACGAGGCGCCTGGGGGCCACCCTTGCGGGCATGGCACTCGGCGCGACGATGTTCGCCGGGTTCGGGCTTGTCGACGCCGCCCCGGCGGCGGCCGCACCGATCGACCTGGATGATCAGGGCCAGTGGGGACCGGTCGAGGACTGGCCGATGGTGGGCATCCACGCCGCCCTGGACAGCAAGGGCCGGGTCGTCACCTACGGCACGAACCCGGACGGCCAGCAGACCGGTCGGTTCGTCTATGACATCTGGACCCCGAACGCATCGGCCGCTGCCGGTCACAACACGCTGCAGAACACGACCCAGACCGATCTGTTCTGCAGCCTGCAGATCAACCGGACGGACACCGGCGACATGCTGTTGTTCGGCGGTGACAACTGGACCGGCGCCGGGACGAACAACCGGGGCAACCCGGACATAAACCAGCTCGACGCCACCACCGGTCAGCTCACGACCCTGCCCGGCATGCAACGGTCGCGGTGGTATGCGACCGGCACCGCACTGCCGGACGGATCGATCTTCATTCAGGGCGGTCTGGACGGTGAAGACCACCCCGAGCACTGGACCGCAGAGGGCGGCTCCCGTCTCCTCGACATCGACACCTCGGACATCGGCTGGTACTACCCGCGGAACTTCGTCATGTCGGACGGGCGTATCTTCGGTATCGACAGCGAGGGCCAGATGTACTTCATCTCGGCCCAGCTGGACGACCTCACCGTTGTGGGGCAGCTGCCGTACGGTTTCCGCAGCATCTACACAACGGCGGTCATGTTCGAGCAGGACAAGATCCTGTACTTCGGCGGACCGACCGCTGCGGCCGTGGTCATCGACGTCACCGGCGGCAACCCGATCGTGACCCAGACCGACTCGAGTTCCGCAGTCCGGACCTGGACGGACGGCACCCTCCTGCCCGATGGCCGGGTCCTGGCAACCGGCGGGTCACTCAAGGACTCCTCGGCCTTCGACGCCGACCCGATCGGAACGTACGGCACCGTCTTCAGCGCCGAGATCTGGGATCCCGCCACCGGCATGTGGACCGACGCCGCAGATGCCGCAGTACCTCGGCTCTACCACTCGACCGCCCTCCTGCTCCCCGACGGCCGCGTCCTGACCGCCGGCGGCGGGGCACCGGGCCCGGTCGCCAACACCAACGCCGAGATCTTCTCCCCGGACTACCTGGTGGCGGCCAACGGTCAGGCGACTCCCCGACTGACCATCAACGGACTGTCCGCCACAGACCTTCAGGCCGGTCAGCGGCTGGCCATCGCCGTCTCGTCGGAGACCGACGTCGCCCGGGTGACCCTGGTCAAGACCGGCTCGGTGACCCACGCCTTCAACATGGACCAGCGCTTCGTCGAGCTCGGCTTTGACGCCGGGCCGAACGGCGACGCGGCGGACGGGATCATCACCGCCACGCTGCCGGTAAACGACACCGAGATCACCCCCGGCTACTACCTGCTCTCCGTCCTCGACGAGAACGGCATTCCCTCGGTGTCGCAGATGGTCCACATCGTCCCGCCGTCGCCCGAGACGCCGCAGTCGACCATCGACGGTCAGCTCATTCGGCTCTACCGGGCCTACGTGCAGCGGAACCCGGACCAGGGCGGTTTCCTCTTCTGGCGACGGGCTCTGCTCAACGGCGTCGGTCTGGTGGAGATCTCCGATCTGTTCGCCCAGAGCGACGAGTTCAACGCCCGGTACGGCACCCTCACAGACGATCAGTTCGTCGACCAGATCTACAACAACGTCCTTGGTCGTCCGGCGGACGCCGGTGGCCGGACCTACTGGATCCAGCAACTGGCGAACGGCGTCACCCGAGGTGAGGTCATGGTGGCCTTCTCCGAGTCGGCCGAGTTCATCGACGTGACGGGTACGGCCGATCTCGACGGGGCGGCACCGACCGCACCGGTCGCCGTTGACCAGAATCCGCCCGCCCCACCGCAGCCGGAGCCGATCGTCGGATACGTCCCGGAGGTTCATCGGCTCTACCTGGGGTACTTCCTGCGGGCGCCGGACACCGACGGTCTGACCTACTGGACCACCCAGCGGCAGGCCGGGATCACCCTGGCCGTCGTGTCCGAGCAGTTCGCCCTCTCCCAGGAATTCCAGGATCGGTACGGGAACGCCGACGACGCCCAGTTCGTCGACCTGGTCTACGGCAACGTCCTCGGCCGCCAGCCGGACGCCGATGGCCGTGCGTACTGGATCCAGCAGCTGGCAGACGGCCTCACCCGGGGTGAGCTCATGACCGGCTTCACCGAATCACCGGAGTTCGTGAACCTCGTCGGCCAGATTCCGTAGATAATTCGACGTTCTGTCAGCGAGCTGACAGAACGTCGCCAAGCGGCCGATCACAATGGAGACATGAAGGCAACAGGGCCTTCTAGTCCGGGAGGGAATCGCCGTGGTCACAACATTGAATGTTCGAGAAAACGGCGACCTGGAGCTACCGGCTCGGCCTCGCCGCCGGCTGCGTGTAAAGCGCAGCGGTGGTCGAAGCAGGGCCACACAATCGCAGACGGTGCCCGTCGATCTGGCGCTGTCGAAACTGATTGTCTAGGACTGGGAACTGCCTGGTCGACCGACTCGCCCTTGGGGTCGCTCGACCAGGCACCGGTCGTTTTGGGGCGCTGTCGGCCTGTCGGCTGCTCGCCCGGTCTGAGCCAGGCCGTCAGATCCGCTTCGACCAGCAGGACTTGCTGGCGTTCCATGGACGGGTTCCGTCGCGCTGCCAGGTGAGCAGCGCGGCTTCGTCCTGTTGAGCCGGCGTTGCCAGGTGGGCCTGGTCGACGCCGTAGCGCTCCTTGTGCCCGTAGGCGGCCCAGCTCCCGGTCAGGAACTGGTAGGCCCCCCGTGCGGATGAGCTGGGATTGGCCGCCGTGTAGTTGTCCGTCGATTCGCAGAACCGGATGGCCAACAGGACCGGGGGCACCAGCACACCGTTGCCGGCGTCCACAAAGGCCGGGTCCGCCGGCGGCTCGGTTTCGGGCGGCGCGGTTTCGGGCGTTGTCGGAACCGTCGTTTCCGCCGGCGCCGGCTCGGAGGTTGCGGGCTCGGACGAGTCCGGGTCCGGCGATGTGGTTTCCGGCTGTGCGCCGTCCGTCTGCTCGCCGTCCGCTGCGGCATCCGCCGCGGGTTCCGCGTCCGCTGCTGCGGCGTCCGTTTCGGTCTGCGCAACCTCGTCCGCAGCGGTGGTTGCCGGGGCGGCCGTCGGTTCCGGTGCTGTTGTTGCAGTGCTGTCGGCCGGTGGCGGCTCGGTTGTGGGGACCGTCGTCGACTCCGGTGGTTCGGTGGTGGTCGACTGTTGGGGCCCGGCGCTCAGCGCCTCGAACGCCACGCCGTCCGGCTCCGGCACCAGGGCGCCGGTGATGTCAGCCGTGCCGGCGTTCTCGGGGGCCAACGCCAGCTCATCCCCCTCCTCGACACGCTCGGCACCACCGATGCGCTGGGCGCCGACGGCGACGTCCGGTCCGATGGTGATGGTGGCGTCCTGGCCGGCCCGCACGGCGACGACCTCGTCCTCCGGCTCCGGAAGCACCAGGATCAGGCTCCCCGCCACCAGCATCAGGGCCAGCAGAACCACCTGCCGCAGCCGGATGTTCCCGGCAACGGGTTGATCGCCGGTCACCCTGCGGATCCGCAGCGACGCACCGGCTTCCTGCGGCGTACCGGTCAGGTATGGCTTCTCTCCGTCTCCGAGGAGCCCGGCAGCCGGCCATGGCTCACCGTCACCCAGGGCGTCGCGGCCCAGCGAGGTGCCATCGCCCGGTCGCCCGGGTTGCGCCGCTCCGTTGCCCAACCGCCCATTCGGCGGTGGGCCATCTTGGCGTGGCCCACCGGAGCCGGTGCGGCCGTCACGTCCGGGGCCGGGGGCCACGGTGCGAGCGGCTGCGTACCGGCCCTCGGCCGGGCGTCCGGGCTTCACCGGGACCAGCCGGTCGGAATCGGACCGCTCGAAAAGCGGGCGCGCGTCAGTATCGGGTATTGCTGTGTCGCCTAGCACTCGACTTCACTCTCCTTGCTCGGCCACCGCCAACCGATCAGAAAAATTGGGACGCTCCGTTGGTCGAAGCAGGTCCGTGGGTCTAGGGAATCGGTTCACCACGCAAAAGCGTAGCCACATTACAGAACCATTACACCGCGCCCCTGTTCAGGAACGACAATCGACCATTGCAGCAGATCGGCAACCGCCGCTCGCGGATCTTTCGGATTCGAACCGTGCAGTACCCTGGAGACGTGACTGCCGGGGACGAGTTCTACACCGCGTGGGACGGCCGGCAGTACCCGGGCAGTCCGCCGCCCGGCTGGTTCCTTGCCGCCGACAATCGTTGGTGGCCCTCACCGGACCTGATCGATTCCGAGGGCGCGCCGTCCGGTGGACCCGATCAACCGATGGGGGCGCCGGACGGTACCCACCGGTCACCGTACACACCGACCTCCGAGCCGGAGTCCGCGCAGCCCCCCGAGCCGGAGTCGGCGCCGGAGCGCCCGTCAGCCAGCTGGGCGCCCGATCCCGGCGGGAGCTCCTTGGCCGAACCACAGCCGACCGGACCATCTCCGACCTCGACGCCCTCGTCCCCGGGATCGGCCGGAGGCGGCTCCGGCCCATCGGCTGGCGGCGCCTCACCAACCGGGTCGGGGCGGACGAGGCGCAGCCGACGCGGCAGACGGTCGGGGTTCCGCTGGTGGCGGTTGGCGATCCTGGTGTTCATCGTCTCCCGCTGTGATGCGTTCGAGGGAGCCCGTGATGCGGTCTTCGGCCAGGGGGAGCCACCGGTGGAGTTCGTCGAAGCGGAGTCGAGTGTGTTCACGCTGACCGACGGCTGCTCTTCCACCTTCCGCTGGGGATCGATCACCAACGACGGCGATGGCCGCCTCCGCTTCCTGGTGACCACCGCCCGGCTCGACGGTGGTCGGGACTACCTCAGTGACGAACTCTCGATCGGCGCCGGCGACACCAGGAGTTGGGTGATCGAATACAACGACGACGAGGACATCTTCTTCTGTCCCCCGGTCACCGTCCTCGCCGCTCCCTGACCGCCCGCGGGGCTCACACCGGCAAACGGGGCCGTCAGGACTCCGCCCGGCGGCGAGCCCGATGGTCGGCGGTGTGGGTTCGACTGGCGCATCGCGGATCGGAAC
>JBCCGJ010000005.1:0-45570 GCA_039029335.1 Actinomycetota bacterium
GACCCGAGCCCGGATCGCATCCCGGCCATGACCTCGGATCGGATCGTGCTTTTGGCGTTCCCCTGACCGGTCGACGCCTCGGCCCCAGTTGAGGTCGCAGTTGCAGTCGCAGTTGAGGTGGCGGTGGAGGTCGCAGCGGGGACCGTTGCGGGGATGGTGACCCGAAGCATCAGGACGACCGCGATCACACAGACCACGGACATCATGGCAAACGAGCCGGGGTTGCCGACCCACTCGATGAGGAGGCCACCGAGGGCCAGGCCGAGGAACCCTGCCGCCTGGCCGCCGCCGTTCTGCAGGGCGGCGGCGTTGATCAGCCGTTCCGGCGGGACGAGGAGCGGAACGATGGCATTGAGGTTCGGGGAGAGGATCACCAGCAGGGTGCCGATGACAAAGGCCGCCACGCCGGCCAGCCGGGGGGTGGCCAGATCGGCGGCAACGACCACGGCAAACACCGCGAACGCGAGGGCCGACAGACCAGCCCAGAACAGGAAGAACCGTCGGCGGTCGACCCGATCGGACCAGGCACCGGCCGGCAGGGAGACGAACAGGGCGGGCAATCCGTAGGCAATGCCGATCAACCCTTCGGCCGCCGACCAGTCGGTGAGGGTGACCATCAGCCACACAAAGGCGAATCGAACGGTCCCGTTCACCCCGAACATCAGGATCTGAGCAATCCAGAATCGGCGGAAGTTCGCTTCGCCGAGCAACTCCCGAATGGGATTGCTCACGGGTCGGGCCGACGGGCCGAGGCTCGACTCAGCGGCGTCCAACTGGATTCCTGGCGTTGATACGGCTCATTTCGTATGGTGATACTCGCTCGGTCCGCTTTCCCCCGAGGGAGGCGAACGTTAACCTGATTGGCCAATCGGATATTGGCATGGGCTCCCGATGACCGATATGTCGTAGAAATACGACGGCCTGGCGCTGCCGGGCCGAGGAATTCGCGGAGCTGACTAGATTGGGCAAAGAAGCCGAATTTCGGCCAACCGAAGGATGTGAACACGTGCAGGGTGTCGTCAAATCGTATGATCCAGTGACTCGGGACGGTCTGGTCGTCTCCGACAACCCCGAGATGGATGAGTACGAACTGGCGCCCAATGCGCTCGAGGGTTCCGTCTTCCGGATGCTGCGTCCAGGACAGCGGGTGATCTTCGACCTCGACGGCCAGCAGCGGGCGCATGCGCTCCGTCTTGGGTCAGAGGTCGACATGGGCACCCCGACATGGCTCGACTCCGACACGTGATCATCGGGGCATAAGGCCCCGGGACGCGGACATAGGGTATGACAAGGGAGTCGACAGCTATGCAATCCACAGGTCCGATCGTCACAACCGATTCAAAACTGCCGATATCGGAGGAATCATGAGCCTCTCCGATGAACTCGCAGCGCAATTCGGCCTCACCGATGTAACCCTCCGTTCGGAGCTGACCCAGGACGAGCTGTTTGAAGCGGCCATCCAGAACGACCGCGGCTGGGTCGACCCGGATGGCAACGGCGATGATCAGAAGGCGTTCGCAACCGCCCTCGGGATCGACGGGCCGTTGGTCTACTTCACCGACCCGACCTGCACCGGCCGCCCCACCAAGGACACCTTCGCCGTCGCCAGGGACAGCGTCAGCGACGAGGTCTGGTGGAAACCCGACTTCCAGAAGTTCGATCCGGCCAAGTTCGACGCACTCCTCCCCCGGGTCATCGAACACCTCAACAACAAGCAGGCCACGCTCTACACCACCGACGTGTTCTGCGGGTGGGACACCGAGTTCGCCGAGCCGTATCGCTTCATCGGCGAGTACGCCACCCACGCCTACTTCTGCAACATCATGTTCCCCAAGGGCGTTCGTGACGATGCCGATCGGGTGAGCCAGGGCTGGACCCTGATCAACGTGCCGTCGTTCGTCTGCGATCCGGAACGGGACGGCACGCTGACCGAGCGGGGTGTCATCATCGACATCGAGAACCGCGTCGGGCTGGTACTCGGCCGGGCCGACTACTGCGGCGTCAACAAGAAGACGATGTTCACCATCATGAACTTCGTCCTGCCGTCCAAGGGCCAGCTGTCGATGCACTGCTCGGCAAACGTCGGCGCCGACGATGATTCGGCCATCCTCTTCGGCCTGTCCGGGACCGGCAAGACCACCCTCTCCGCCGACCCCGATCGGGAGCTCATCGGTGACGACGAGCACGTCTGGACCGATGCCGGCATCTCCAACTTCGAGAACGGCTGCTACGCCAAGCTGATCGACCTGGACAAGGACGCGGAACCGGTGATCGCTGCGGCCCTCTCGATGAAGGGCACCCTCATCGAGAACGTGCCGGCCCTCCCGGGAACGGATCTGGCGGACACCGACCCCCAGGACTTCGACCTCACCGATCAGTCGATCACCGAGAACACCCGGTTCGCCTACCCGCTGGAGTGCAACCCGAACGTCGCCGCCGGGGCCGCAGGCCCGCATCCGGAGACGATCGTGCTACTGACCGCCGATGCGTTCGGTGTTCTGCCGCCGCTGTCGATCCTGAACGAGGAAGAGGTCATGTACCACTTCGTCACCGGCTTCACCTCGAAGCTGGCGGGGACCGAGGTCGGCATCACCGAACCCCAGGCCACGTTCTCGTCGTGCTTCGGATCGCCGTTCATGAGCCACAAGCCGTCGGTGTACGCCAAGCTGCTGAGCCAGAAGATGAAGGACCACAAGACCCGGTGTGTGATGCTGAACACCGGTTGGTCCGGTGGGGCCCACGGCGTTGGCTCCCGCATGTCGATCAAGCACACCAGGGCGTTGCTCGACGCGGCGCTTGCCGGTCAGCTCGATGACGTGGAGACCGAGATCCACCCGGTCTTCAACATGGCCATGCCCCGCAGCTGCCCCGGGGTCCCCGGTGAGGTGCTGAATCCCCGGAACACGTGGGCGGACACGGACGCCTACGACCAGGCAGCAGCCAAGCTCCGCGACATGTTCAAGGCCAACTACGCGGAGAAGGGCTACGCCGAGCTGGGCATCAGCGACGTGATGTAACCCAATCCCCCGAGATCTGGGCACTCAGCCCACAATTCTTGTGGTCTACGTGCCCGAATTTCGGGGGGTGTGGTGGGGCGGCGGTTGCTGTTTCGGTTGGCCCGTCGTCGGGATGGATCTGCGGCGGTCGGCCTTCGACAATTTTGCGATCGGGTTCGGCAGCCGTCGTGAGCCGGGGCTCGGGGGTGGCGGCGGACCGCCGTTGACCACGTCCGGATTCGGCGCCGGCGCGCCCGGGGGCGGCGGCTGCGACGGGAAGCTGGGCGGCTGCGGGATACCGGTGATCACCGGCCTGACCGTGCGGTAGGAGTCGAAGAACCGGTTGGCGTGGGCCCCGACCACTCTGGTCAGGCCATAGTTGGCCGAACCGCCGACCACCGCACCGACCCCGAACGGAAGCAGCTTGCCGATCGCCAGGATGCTGCGGCGGGACCCGTACCGGGCGATGACCGTGGTGGCCAGGCTGGTGTTGACCCGGCGGAGCGCATCAAGGGTGGCAACATCGCCGCCGGCTAGCCCGGCCAGTCTGCCGGTCACCCGGTCCGCACTGACAACCGCGCCCGCGCCGGTTCCGCTCTCGAACTCGTCAAGCAGGCCAAGAAATCGATCGGCCGCATCCTCGCCGAAGGCCAGCACCGACAGGACCCACGCCCGACGTTCGTCCGCCGTGGAGTCCGTGTAGCCGTTTGCCGCCCCGACGGCCATGATCAGATCCGTCGCCCGCATGGCGAACCAGCCGACATCGGCGAGCAGGGCGGATACGGCGGCTCCGGTGCCGAGGCCGGGGGCGGCGGCAACCGCTCCGGTGGCCGCTCCCATCATGCTCAGCTCCCGGCGGAACCGTTTGCTGATGTGTTTGACCCGCTCGTCGACGGTGTCGCCTTCGGCTTCCCGGGCGGCGCGAAGTGCCCGGTCCCACCGCTGATCCACCGCGGCGTCAACCGCCTGCAGCACCGCTTTTCCGACCAGGTTCATGGCCGGAGCGGGGATGCGTTCGACGGCCTTTTTCTGGAGATAGTTCTTTGTCCTGGACACGAGGTCCACCATTCCTGTCTTGTTGCTCCGCCGCCGATTGGCAACCAACCGGACGGGCAGTACCCCTTCCAGTATGGCGGCAAGGTGTCGGGGACCGGACTCGGTCAGCCCGGTGTGGGGAGCCGGCCGAGGTCGAACGCCCAGCCGGTCAGGCCGGTGATGTCCACCCGGATCAGGGGTCCGAGGGGCGGGTCCGCCTGGTACTGGTGGTACTTGTCGCTCAGGCCGGCAAGCGCCGTCGCCCGCTCCGGGGTGCGGTCCTCGACCACCGTCGCGGACCCGTCGACCCGGACCCACCACAGCTCGCTCCAGTCATCCGCATAGTGGTCGACCACCAGGGACACCAACGGGTTGGCCCGGATGTTGGCCAGACGACGGAGCGCCGTGGTCGACTTGGGTTTTCCGTCCACCACGGAGTACAGGCGATCTTCGTCGACCAGGAAACAGCAGGGGACCACGTGCGGTGCACCGTCCTCGGTCACCGTGGCGAAGCGACCGACCGATGCCGACCCGAGCAGACTCCGGCAGACGATGTGATCGAGGTTGGCCATGAATGGGGCGTCCCGAGCAGCCGCTCAGCCGCCGTCGCCGTCGGCTTCGTCGGTATCCGGCTCACCGTCGGATTCGTCAGCGGATTCATCGGACGCCGATTCGTCAGCGGATTCGTCGGCATCCGATTCACCGTCTGCCGCCGCCGCATCCGGTGGGTCCGATGCCCACACCATCAGCTCGATCTCCCGGTCGATGTCGATCCGGTAGCGGCGGTCGCGGCCTAGCTCCCACAGCACCAGGTCGTCACCGAAGGCGTAGGCCAGCACCGACCCGTCCGGTGACCACGCCAGCGGGGAGTCCCCGTTGACGATGTCGGTCCCCTCCGTGGCCTCGGCGGTGCCGAGATCTATGGTCAGCGGTGCGGTGAATGCGCCGACGTCGTCGACGAGTGCCAACCGCCGACCATCTTCGGTGATGGTGATGCTCGGTCCCCAGGCTGCCGCGTCCCGGCCGGCCAACTGCTCGGGAATGGCCAGCACGGTGCGGTTGGGCTGGTCCGGCGTTCCGACCTCGAGCCGGCACTCGAGCGAGCCATCGCAGCGGAGCATCGCGAGGTACTGACCGTCGTAGCTCAGGAACTGTCCGTCGGTGATGGCCGGGCCGACGTTCCCATCCAAGTCGAGCAACCAGAGTTTGCCTGCCTTCTCCACAAGCAGCTCCTGCCCCCAGCGGCCGACAAGCGTCAGGTCGGACGGGACCATAACGGCAAATACCTCATCCGTCTGTCCTGAGTCGAACGGCGGTACCAGGAACACCTGGCGGCCGTCACCGCCGTTGGTGACCACGGTCAGCCCATCGGTGCTCGGCAGCAGCCCGACCAGGTTGGCCCCTGTCCCCTCGACCCCGTTGGCCTCCAACTGGAGAAGAGTTCCTTCGCCAGCCATGATCAGTTCGGGCCCGACCTGCTGCATCGTTGACACGGCAACCGGTTCGCCGTTGACGTCGGCATAGATCGGCAGCTCGTTGATCTCCCCCGCGGTCGTATCGACCGAGACCAGCGATCCGTCACGGCCGGTGATATGGATGGTTCCGGTCAACGTCTCCGGCAGATCGCCTCGCAGCCGGGGAATCGGCGGTAGGGCCTCGGCAGCGGACTCCGTGCCGGTGCCGCTCGGCACCTCGCCGATCACCGCCCCGTCGATCCGCTCCCCGGCGGTCGATTCGCCGTCGGCAGTTCCATCGCCGGCATCGGCCGAGGCCGCCCCGGTATCCGCCGCGGCGTCCGGCTCGGCCGTGTCGTTTCCCTCGTTCCGACGCTCCAGGATCTGCTGCTGGTCCGCAGTCGGAAGCTGATCGAACGGGTCGTCGCCACCCGGCCGGGACATGATGGCCAGGGCGATCAACACGATCCCGATGGCTCCCAGCGCCAGGAACCGCGATGTCGAGGAGGAAAGCAGGGATTCCGAGACCTCTTTTGTCGGCTCGGGGTTGAGGCGGAACGCAGAGGGTTCGGCCTCCAGGAACTCGACACCCGGCTCGCCGTCGTTTCGGTCGTCGCCGGCCCACGGGGTGCTGTCGACCCAGGAAGACTGGTCGATGCGGTCTTTCCAGTCCGTGCGGCCTCCGGCCTCCGACTTGCTCATGGCTCCCCTCGACTCCCCACTCGATCCGGACGAGTCCGTAACCGCATAGTAGTCCGGGTGCTTCCGTCGGCAGCCAGCCGTGGCGAACCGCGCGGCGCCGGCCGTCGGCGAGCGATCAGCCGCCGAGCGGTGAGATGAACATCGATCGCAGGGCCAGACCCATCAGGAACAGACCACCGAATCCGTACAGCAGGTACCGCCACTGGTCGAGCTGCTGGCGGTAACTGTAAACAATGCCGACGGTGAACAGGGCGAGGAATCCGTAGAACAGGTGCACACCGGCGATCTCCAGATCCCGTCGCTGCATGTCGATCACACCGACGATGACCTGAACGGCGATGAGTACCTCCGCCACGGCGGTGAACACCCAGAGCGCGGTGGCCCGAAGCCGGACGAACCGATGAGCGGCAAGCGCCCACAGCCCGGCCAACCCGTTTGCCACCACAAGGGCCCAACCGAGTATCTCATGCACCGAACGGAGGCTCACCGGACCACCAACGGCGGCGACAACGGGAGCACCATCATCAGGAGGATACGGGGATGGCGCACCGGCACGGCAACTGTGTCAAGGTTAGGGAGTGCGTCATCGCCGGTACTTCATCGAATCGCTCTGGACCTCCGGGCTGTCGGTCCCGTCCCGGGGAGGGGATCTGCTGATCGCCACGAACGATCAGACCGAGGACCTGGACTGGGAACTCATCCACCGCTCCTCGAAGCGGTGGCCGCTCCGCAAGGAACCGTACGACCTGGACATGGTCGGCCCAGAGGGGAACTTCGCCGGACCGGCCATCCTGGTCCGGTCCGACGGGATCTCCCATGTGTTTCGGGGGGTCGGCTCGCTCGACGGGTTCGATCCGGCCGAGCTTTCCTGAGCGTCGCCCGTTCAGCGGGTTGCGAAGTTCTCCAGCGCGCCCCGGATCGTCCGCAGGATGTCCCGCTGGCCGACCAGGCCGTGGCGGTTGGCGATCACCTGCGGATCGTTGAAGGACACGAAGGTCTGGCCCGCCGCATCGGTGTGGACGAGGATCTTCTGCGGCAGGTCGAGCGCCACCGACCGGTCGGTCTGCATCAGCGGTGTGCCGAGGGACGGGTTGCCGAAGACGATCAGCTTGGTCGGGCGGAGCGTTTCACCGATCGAGGCGGCGTTCTGATCGTGTTCCAGGGTGAACACCACGTTGATCGGCGGTGCGGCGTCAAGGGCGGCAACGATGTCGGCAAACGCCTGGTCCGCCGTCTTGTCCGTAGGGATCGTCACCAGCCCGTAGTCTTCCCGGGCCGGCTGCCCGTCGGTCACCGGGGCGCCGGGAACCCCGGTTGCCACGCCGGCCAGGGCCGCCAGTGCGCCGGCGATCGTGGTCAACTGGCCGTCCGCCCCGTCGATGTCATGCCGTGACTCCAGGTAGGTCACCGAGTTGTAGGCGACCCGGACGATTCCCAGGAGGTCCTCCCAGATCAGGATCTTCTGCGGCAGATCGATGCCCGCGGTCTGCGAGGCCTGCATCAGCGGGGTGCCGAGGCGGGGGTTGCCGAAGAACAGCTCGGTGGTCGGCGGAAGCACCAGGCCCCGACCGGCGGCCGCCGCGGCGTGATCGACGGTTCTGATCAACCGCAGGTTCGGGTTGCCCTCGATGGCGGCGGTCAGATCAGCCACCGCGTCTTCGAAGTCCTTGGTGCCCTCCGAGACCACGGCTCCGAGCGGCGCCCGATAGATCGGCGCCACCGCCACACCGGTGCCGACAAAGACCGCGTCACCCGCACAGGTCTCATCGACCGACGCGCCGCCGACCATCTGGCCCTCGACAGGCGGCCCGGACACGGTGTTCATCCTGACCGTGACGCCGCTGAGCGAGCGCCGACCGCGACCGACCGATCGGATCTCGGCCGACTGTCCGTCGGTGACCGATCCCTGATAGCTGCCCACGATCGTCCCGGTCGAGGCGTCAGGCTCCAGCGTCCAGCGCCCGGACGTGACCCCGACGCCATCGGCGTTCACCACCGTGGTGCTCTCCAACGTCAGTGAGCCGGTCAAGAGCGGGATGGTTGCCTCGGTCCGGCCCCGCTGGATCGCGTTGATGACGGTTGTGCCGTTCCCCAGGGTCCGCTCCCCGGTGACCTCGATGGAGCAGCGGATACCGGTGATCTCGAACGACGCATTCGGCCGGTCCGTCCCGTCGACGTGTCGCGGGCCGGCCTCGTCGGCGGCGGCCGGCACCGGGCTGACCACCAGAACAAGGCTGAGCGCGGCCAGAACGGGAAGCGCTCGACGCAGCCGCATTCCGGCGAAGCGCCGGGAGGGCGTGACGGCCGAGGTGGGACGGGCGGACGCGGAACGGAACCATCGCATGGTGCTCTCCAAACCCCTCGCCATCGGAGAGTGTAGTGCCGGCCCCGTATGGTCCGAACCCCCTTCCGGGAGCGTCGGGGGCTAGAGGCCCGGCAACAGGTCCACCTCGGTCGGGCCGCCGGTGTCGGTGACACCGGGGGTGGCGAACCACTCGTTGGCGAACACCTGGGCGAACCGTTCCGGGGGCAGATAGAGGAAGAAGCTCTGCTCGGAAATCTGACTGCGATGGACCTCCATCGCCGCCCGTTTCTCCGTGAGCTGGCCGGTGACGTCGATGACGTGGGTCAGGTTGTGTTCCTCGACCCCGAACTCGTCGAAGTCGTCCGCGGACGGTGCGTCGACCCCGTCTGCCTCCATCTCCGCCGCCATCGCCGACATCGACTCCAGCGCCCTGGTTCGATTGACGGTGGCCTCGTACACATGGTCCACGTCGGCCAACTCGGCGGCTCGCAGTCCGACGCGGTGAACCTGGATGTGATCCGGATGACCGTAGAGACCGTGGTCGTCGTAGATGGTCAGCACGTCCGCATCGACCTCGGTGAGGATGGCGGCCAACCGGGCCGAGGCCTCCTCGACGTCTGCCTGCCAGAAGCACGCCGGGTTCTCGTTCGCCGGGTCGTCCATCATGCCGGAGTCCTCGTAGTCCAGGAAGATGGGCGCCTCGGCCCCGAGGAGCTTCGCCGACTCCGCCAGCTCGACAACCCGCCTGGTCCAGAGAACCTCCCCCGGCTCAAGCA
Organism: Actinomycetota bacterium; assembly: GCA_039029335.1. Classification (GTDB taxonomy): domain Bacteria; phylum Actinomycetota; class Acidimicrobiia; order Acidimicrobiales; family SZUA-35; genus JAHELU01. Next base: position 9,269 of record JBCCGJ010000005.1, read on the forward strand.
CACCCGGCTGGGGTTCTCCCTGTTCCCCCCGGGTGGCGCAGACCAGGATGACCCGATGACCGGCGGCGGACGCCTTGGCCATGAGCCCTCCGGTGCTGAGCGCCTCGTCGTCTGGGTGGGCGTGGAAACAGACCAGGGTGGACATCGAAACAATGATACGGGCGAACCGGCCGGTCCGGCCCGAACGGTTCCACCGGCACGGGTACCATGGAATCGATGCTCTCCCAGCAACGGGCGGAACCGGGAGTTCGGCTGAGCCCCATCTTCTTCGCCATCCTGGCCCTCACCGCGGTCGCGGCGTGGCTGACCGCGGCGGACGTCGGGCAGCCCCGGATCGCCATCTTCGTGTTCATCATCGGGGCCTGGACGCTGTCGTTGATCTTCCACGAGTTCGCCCACGCGTTCCTCGCCTGGCGGGGCGGTGACCAGTCGGTCCACCAGCGGGGCTATCTCACCCTCGATCCTCGGACCTACACCCACCCGGTCCTCTCGTTCGCCCTCCCCCTGTTCTTTATCATCATGGGCGGCATCGGCCTACCGGGCGGTGCGGTCCTGCTGAACCGGGCGGTCCTGACCGACCGACGAGCCACGATCGTCGCCCTCGCCGGGCCGGCCACCAACCTGGTGCTCGGCCTGATCAGCCTCGGCCTGGTCGGCTACGACGTGATCGATGGTGCGGCAACGCCGTACCTGGCGACCGCAGTGGCGTTCTTCGGGTTCCTGCAGATCGCGGTCTTTGTGCTGAACATGCTGCCGGTGCCCGGGTTCGACGGCTATGCGGCGATCGAACCGCTCCTGTCACCGGCCACCCGGCAGCTCATGCGGCCCGTCGCCACCTACGGGCCGCTGATCGCCATCCTGGTCATCTGGCGTGTCCAGCCGGTCAACGACGCGTTCTGGTCCTCCATATCCTTTGTCACCGAAGCGCTCGGCGTCGAGCGGGCCGACCTCTCGTGCGGGTATCAGCAGTTCCAGTTCTGGCAGTCGGAGCTACCCGAGCGCTGTCGTTGATCGGACCGACCGCGCCCGGTCGATCCACGCCTAGGCGACGGCTTCGGTGTCCCGCAGTTTGGTGATGTCCTCGGTGCTGAACCCGAACTCACTCAGGACCTCGTCGGTGTGCTGACCGGCGTGCGGGGCAGGCCGGGACAACTCGGGCTCGGTCCTGCTGAACCGCGGCGCCGGGGCGGCCTGAGTCATCCCGTGCCGCTCGACAAAGGTCTGCCTGGCCACGTTGTGGGGATGCTCGGTCGCCTCCTCCATGGACAGCACCGGGGCGAAGCACACGTCGGAATGCTCCATGACCTCGCACCACTCGGCCCGGGTCCTGGTCTTGAACAGGTCGGCGACCCGCTGCTTCATCGCCGGCCACTGGCCGCGGTCCATCTGCTTCGGCAGATCGTCGGACTCGCCGAGGCCGGACAGCTCGAGCAGCTCGGCGTAGAACTGCGGCTCGATCGAGCCGATGGATATGTAGTCACCGTCAGCGCATTCGTAGACGTCGTAGAACGGGGCGCCGGTGTCCAACATGTTGGTGCCCCGCTCGTCGGACCACATGCCGGCCGACTTCATCGACCAGAACATGTTCATCAGGGACGCCGCACCGTCGACCATGGCGGCGTCGACCACCTGGCCCTGCCCGGAGTTCTTTGCCTCCAGCAGACCGCAGACCATGCCGAACGCCAGGTACATGCCGCCACCGCCGAAGTCGCCGACCAGGTTCAGCGGCGGCACCGGGGCCTGGCCTGCCCGACCGATCGGCTCCAGCGCGCCGGCCAGCGAGATGTAGTTGATGTCGTGTCCGGCTGCCAGGGCGTACGGGCCCTCCTGCCCCCAGCCGGTCATCCGGCCATAGACCAGCTTCGGATTCCTGGCCGCACAGTCCTCTGGACCAAGCCCCATCCGTTCGGTCACACCGGGCCGGAACCCCTCGATGAGCCCGTCCGCCGATTCCACCATCTTGAGGACCGCCTCGACCCCGTCGGGGTTCTTCAGGTCGATGCCGATCGACCGCCGGTTCCTGGTCAGCGTGTCAAGCGGCGGGCTGTCGGGGTCGCCGCCCCGCACCACGCCGGCTCGGTCGATCCGGATGACGTTCGCCCCCATGTCGGCCAGCATCATGGCGCAAAACGGGCCCGGCCCGATCCCGGCCAACTCGATCACGGTTATTCCCTGAAGCGGTCCCATGCGAGCAGCGTAGATCGCCCCGATCGGGTTGTTCTAGTTGACGGGGAGTGCGTGCCGGGCGGCCACTCCAATGGACTTGAACCGGCGGTTGACCGGGCCTACCCTTTCGGCCACGCAACGAACGAATGGCCGGATGCCGCACCGGCCATGGGTAATCGGGAGGTCGCGTGGGCTTGGCGCAGCACGGGGAGCAGTATTTGGCGAGGGGTTCGGCAAAAGCCGACCACCGATGCTGACCCTCGCACTCCGGGACCTGCAGTACCGCAAGTGGCGGGTGCTGGTCGTCGCCCTGCTGATCTCCATCGTGATCACCCTGCTGTTCATCATGACGGGGCTGGTCAATCAGTTCCAGCGTGAGCCGTTCCTGGCCACGGAACGGATAGGTGGGACGAGGAGCTGGTTGGTTGCGGAGAGTTCGACCGGGCCGCTCACCTCACCAAGCGCCGCGCCGCTCGGCGCGGTTGAGAGCATTCCCGGCGCCGAACCGGTGCTCATCGGTATGGCCTCGCTCGACGGGATGCGGGTCAGCCTGGTTGGCCGGGGCAACGCCATCGACGAGCCGGTTGTCGTCGACGGCAACTACCCGGAGGCCGCAGGCGAGATCCTGGTTGACGAGTCCGGTGACTGGGGTGTGGGCGACGTCGTCGAACTCGGCGGCAGACCGGCAACCGTTGTCGGCACAACCCGGGACGCAACGATCTTGGCCGGCGTTCCCATCGTGTTCAGCCGGCTCGACCACGCCCAGCAGGTGTTGGCCAACGGTCAGCCCGTGGTGACCGGTGCGCTGCTCGAACGGCCGGTCGAGCCGATCCCGGCCGGGATGAAGGAACTCTCGGCCACCGATGTCGGCGACGACGGTCTGGTCCCCCTCGACGGGGCCATCGCCTCTGTCGGGCTGACCCAGGCCCTCCTGTGGTTGATGACCCTGATCATCATCGCGGCGGTCATCTACGTCACCGCCCTTGAGCGGACCAGGGACTTCGCGGTGCTGAAGGCGGTTGGTGGGGACGACCGGGTCCTCGGTGCAACCCTGGTGATCCAGGGGGTGCTGATCACGTTGCTTGCGGTGGCCATCGGCGCCGTGCTGCAGTCGTTCCTTGCCCCCGTCTTCCCCATGACGATCCGCGTACCCGGTCGGGCTTTCTGGCAGCTGCCGCTCGGCGGTGTTTTGGCGGCCGTTGCCGCAGGTTTCGCCGGGGCCCGGAAAGCGGCGAACACACCGGCAGCGGAGGCCTTCGAGTGAACCGGATCGACGCAATCGGCGAGCCGGTGGTCCGGATCCAGGACCTGGTCGTCGAGTACGAGACCGACGGGTATGCCGTCCGTCCCCTCGACGGCTTCAACATGGACGCCGAACCGGGCCAACTGGTCGGCCTGCTCGGTCCGTCCGGCTCGGGAAAGACCACCCTGCTCTCCGCGCTTGGCGGCATGGTCCCGGCCAAGGAGGGGCGGGTGTCGGTGGAGGGCATCGACGTGCTCAGCCTCCGGGGTGCAGCGCTCCGGGACTACCGGCGGAACACAATCGGCATCGTCTTCCAGGGTTTCAACCTGCTGCCGTCGCTGTCGGCCAGGGAGAATGTGGCCGCACCGCTGCTCGTCGCCGGGACGGGACGGCGGGAGGCGCTCCGGCGGGCCGATCAGTTGCTCGAGGAGGTCGGCATTGCGGACCGGTCGGAGCACCGGCCCGCTCAGCTCAGCGGCGGCCAACAGCAGCGGGTTGCCGTCGCCCGAGGACTTGTGGCCAATCCGCCGCTGCTCCTCGCCGACGAACCGACCGCCAACCTCGATCTGATCAGCGCGGAGGCGGTGATCTCGCTGCTACGTCGGCTCCGGGAGTCCGGGCGGACGATCATCATCTCCACCCATGACAACCGGCTGCTCCCGGCGATCGATCGGATCGTCGAGATGGCACCGAGCGGCGCGGACGAGGACACCAGCACCACCCCAGACGACCGCACGCTGGCGGCCGGTGAGGTGCTGTTCCAGCAGGGTGACAGCAGCGACTTCGTCTACGAGATCCAGACCGGCAGCCTTGAGGTGGTGCGTGAGCTCACGGATGGGACGGAGGAGCACCTCGCCACGCTGACAACGGGTAACTACGTCGGTGAGCTCGGCCCACTGCTCGGGTTTCCCCGCTCGGCCACCGTCCGAACTTCGGACGGGGCGACCCTTCGGGCGATGACGGTGCAGGAGTTCAAGCTCCAGGGTCTCGACCGGGTCACCCGGCGCAGCAACTGAGGGGTTTGGCTGCCACCGGGGTTTGCCTCCCCGGATCGAGTTTCGTCGTTGTTAATGAATACCGAAGCACCCCGTCGGGTTCCTTCTCTTACGATTGGTTGCAGTCGCAGAACGGAACGCCGGAAAACGGGGAGCTGAGCAGATGAACCGAACCCAATTCCTGGCCGCGCTGGCGGTGGTGGTTGTCATCGGAGCGCTTGTGGCAACCAGATTCCGCTCCGATTCGTCCACCGACGCCGCGGCGCCGGCCCAGGACACCTCCGCCCAGTCGTCCGAGGGCGCAGAGACCGACGGCGATACCGCCGAGTCCGGCCAGGACGGCACCGACGACGGCCAGGCAGCCGAGGCCGAGGCGCCCACCACGGTCACCGTGATCGACCCACCACCGATCCTGGAGGCAAAACCGACGTTGACCAACATCGACGGTTGGATCAACACCGACGCCTCCAGCCTCGACGACTTCGCCGGTCAGGTGCGGGTGGTGGAGTTCTGGACGTTCGGCTGCTTCAACTGCAAGAACCGGATCCCCCACACCCAGGAGCTCTACGCCCAGTACAAGGACCAGGGTCTGGAGATCATCGGCATCCACTCCCCGGAGTTCGAACGGGAGAGGGATCCGGAGGCCGTGTTGGAGGCGACGGAACGCCTCGGGGTGACCTGGCCGGTCGCCCTGGACACCGAGAAGACCAACTTCCGAGCCTGGCAGGGCAACCGACGGTTCTGGCCGAGGGTCTACGTGTTCGACCAGAACGGTGACCTCCGCTACGACCACATCGGCGAGGGTGACTACGACGGCCTGACCGAGCTGGTCGGGTACCTCATCGAGAACGGCCCGTAGGCAAGGTCGTGTCCTTGTTCTCCCTCCTCGCCGAGGGTTTTGAGTCCGCCCTCCTGGCATGCTCGCTCATCATCCTCGTGCCGGGGGCCGCGGTCGGGTTGACCGCCCGGCAGGCCGCCATCCCCGCCATGTCGGCCTACTCCCTCGGGCTGCTCGGGCTTTCGTGGATCCGCTTCAGCGATCGTGGCGGCGGCTACTCGAACCTGGCAATCGCGGCGGCGTTGATGCTGGCCATGATCCTCCTGCTCGTCCCGTTCGTCAGCCGGGTCGATCTCGGGGTGCTCCCTGCGGGTCTTCTGGCCGGCGGCGCGGCGGCCGAGCTGTGGCGGCCCTGTGTCGGCGCCGAGTTCGGAGCGGTCCTGAATGAGCTGCCAGCCCGAAACCTCTCGGGCCTCGGGCTCATGGCGGTGTACCTCGTCGGTACGCTCTCGCCGCTCATCATCCTGGGAGCGGCTCATCACCTGGTACCGGATCGGATTCTGGAGAAGCTGGAGCCGGTTTGGGCCGTGCTGGGCGGTGTTCTTCTTTCCCTGCTTGCCCTCGCCACCGCCGTCGGTTTCCACGAGACCTTGGTCGCCCGCCTTTTCGAGTGGAGCCTCGACGGCGTCTGACCGCTCAGGCCTCGGCGTGGTCAGCCGCCGGTGACCTCGAACAGTTCACAGATGGCAGCGGCCGCCTCATCCTCATCGGCCCGCCGCAGCTCACCGACCAGGTCCGCGTAGCTACCCATCGTGTACCGGAACCGTGGCGCCGCTTCGGCCAGCACATCCTTGACGACGTCCACCACGGCCTCAAGCGGTTCGACATGGCAGCCGAACCGGTTGACCGCATCGATGAGCGGACCGTAGCCACCGTCGACCATGGCCCCCGATTGGAGCGGCAGCCCGTAGGCCGCCTCGGTCGCCGGTGCGGCCTGGACGACCGAGACCCGAACGCCGAACGGCAGGAGTTCGATCCGCAGCGCATCGAGCGCGGCCTCAAAACCGGCCCGGACCGCACACGATGCGGCACCGCCCGGGAGTCCGATCATGGCCGAGATCGACGATATGCCGATAATGCGGGCTCGGGATGACCGGCGGAGCAGGGGTATGGCGACCCGCAGCATCTGCATCTGACCGACAAGGTTTATGGCCGCCAGCTCGCCGAGCTGTTCGGGGTCCACAAATTCCAGTGGTCCGAACCGGCCGACAGAGCCGTTGGCAACGACCACATCGAGTCCCGACATGAGGTCACCGACCTCACCGAACGCAGCTGCGATCGAGCGATGGTCTCGAAGGTCGAGCTCCACCGGCACGATGCCGAGGCCGTTTCCCGGCCGATACGGCAGGGCACCGGACCTGCTGGCGGCGATCACCTGATGACCGGCAAGCGCCAGGCCGACGGCCAGGTTCTCGCCAATGTCCGAGTCGGATTCGGAGACCAGAATGGTGGCCATGGGAAGGATCCTCCGAGGGCGGCGGGGTAATCCATAAAACGGTATCGAGCGAACAGTGTTTGCTCACTATGACAAGCGTCATGCTTGCAATTGCAAGCATGACGTTCGTAAGCCGCTTCACCCGCGCCTGCGGACGCGTCATTGCTGCGGGCTACGGGCAATAGAGCTAGGCCGCGTCCCGATCGTCGGTGACGGCGTCCAGCAACTCGTACTCCGCCTCGGTGTCCATGTAGTCCTCGAACTGGATGACGTGCATCTCCTCGAAGCGCTTGCGGAGCCAACCGTCGTTCGCCTCGAGCAGACCCAACTTCTTGCAGTTCGGGACGATCTTGGCGAACAGCAACTGCTGGAACGGATCCTCGTTGGGATCCTGGGGTGAGAACACCCGGATCGCCTCCTTGACGTCGACCCCGAACCGCTCCCAGATCTCCTGGCGCTGGAACCGGTCCCGCATGCGGACCGCGGCGTCGTAGGCGAACTCCTGGCGTTCGAACAGTTCCTTCTCCGACAGTCCGGCGTAGTACTCCTGCAGGCTCAGCACCCCGAACGCAACATGGCGGGCCTCGTCGCTCATCACATATCGAAGCAGCTTCTTCAGCAGCGGATCGTGGGTCTGGTTCATCATGTTGCCGAAGGCGGCAAGGGCCAGGCCTTCGATCATGACCTGCATGCCCAGGTACGTCATGTCCCACCGATGGTCGTTGATGATGTCGTCGAGGAGCGCCTGGAGGTGGGTGTTGATCGGGTAGAAGCCCTCGGTCTTGGTGTCCAGGTACTTGGAGAAGACCTCGACGTGACGGGCCTCGTCCATGACCTGGGTTGAGGCGTAGTACTTGGCGTCGATCCAGGGGACGGTCTCAACGATCTTGGCGGTGCAGACCAGCGCTCCCTGCTCACCGTGCATGAACTGGCTGAGGGCCCAGACGTTCGACTCGATCTCGAGCTCCAGCCACTCCTTCTCGCCCCACTTTTCGAACGAGGTGTTGGTGATGTCGACACCGAGCTCCATCAGGCCCTCATTGGTCGGGATGCCGTTGAGCCGGGCCAGCTTCTCCTGGTCGACGTCGATCGACCAGTCGAGGTCCTTCTCGCCGTCCCACATCGCGCCCTTGGCCTTTTCGTAGAGCTTGTTGAGACCGGTCCGGGCGCCCTTTTCGTAGTCCCAGGTGAAGATGGTGTCCGCGTTGTTTGTCACCTCGCGGATGATCGCATCGACGTCGGTGTTCGTCTGCGCCAGCAGTTCTTCTTCTTGTTCGGTAAAGGCCACAATCCGCTCCTGTCGGTGTCCAAACCACTGTAATCGGTAGCTCTTACACCGTAAACAGCGGCCCTTACGGGCTGCTGACGGCCCCCTGACCAGGCCGACGCGGGCCCGATCGGGCCGATGGAGCCGTTCGGGCCTCGATGGGAGGCACGGCTCGTCAGCGGCCGCGGAACCCCCGCCAACCTCGCTTGGCCAGCGACACCTGGCCCCACAGCCCCCACAGTGCACCAAGGAATCCGAGGAACGACCCGAGCCGGATCCACCGCCGCAGCGAAGACGCCGCAGAGGTGATGGCCTCTCGAACCTCGGAAACCCGGCCCTGCATGCTGTCCAGCTGGTCCGCAACGCCCGTCGCCGCCGCGGCGGTGATGGTGTCCCCGTTCTCGGCGTCATCCAGCAGCCGATCGATCTCCAGGGACGACTCCTCGAACGCGCCGAGCCGCTCCCCCAGCGATGAGAACTCAGCCGGCAGCAGCGAGTAGACCGGGTGGTCCTGCACCGCTTCGAACCCCTGATGGGCCGCGGTGCTCACGTCGACAAGGCCGTCGACCCTGGCCTGCAGCTCATCGATGCGGTCGGGGACGATGCCGTCGCGGTCGACCAGGTCGTCCGTCTGGTCGATCCGGTCCTCCAGCCGATCGAACGACACCTCGATGGGTTCCATGGCCCGGTCGACGGTGTCCGATGCGGTGAACCCGAAACGGATCACCACGGCGGCGAACACGATCGTGATCAGGCTGCCGATGATGCCGAGCAACAGGGCGATCAGCCCGATCACCCGCTCCCGACCTCCCGGGCCGGCGGATTCGGCCCCGACCACGCTCTCCTCGGATGCGTCTCCGAGGGCGCCGTCCACGCCGTCGAGTTCAAGTTCCTCCATCAGCTTCGACAGGTCCTCACCCGATTCGTCTGCCATGGTGCTGCATCTCCTTCCGGCCCCACTCGAGATGGTCGCCCGGTCCGGGGGTTGGCGGGTTTTCCTGATCGGTGGGATCCGATGCCCGGCCCGCCGATGCTCCTCATCCTATGGCAGGCCGAAGGTCAGTTCCGGTGAAGTGCCATCGCCGCATACAGCGCAACACCGTGGGACAGCCGCTCCTCACTGATCTGCATCAGGTTGGAGTGGTTCGGCGCGGCGTGGTTGTAGTCGACGCCCGGCGGGCAGACCCCGAGGAAGGCCATGGCCCCGGGCACGTGCTGGAGGACGTAGCTGAAGTCCTCCGCCCCGAGCACCGCCCGAGGCATCTCCAGGAAGTGCTCCTCGCCGACGACGGACCGGGCCAGCTCGCCAACCAGATCCGCCTCGGCCTGGTGGTTCACCGTCACCGGGTACCCGGGGATGATCTCGGAGGTGCAGGAGCAGCCGTGGGCCTTTGCGGTGTGATCGGCGACCCGGATGAGCCCGGCATGCAGGTCGGACCGCACATCCTCGTCGAGGGTCCGGATGGTCCCCTCCATGAACGCGTCGGGCGGAATGACGTTGTTGGTGGTCCCGGCTTCCACATGGGCCACGGTGATCAGCCCGGCCTGGACGGGGTCGACGCCCCGGCTGACCAGGGTGTGCAGACCGGTGATTGTTGCCGCCGCGGCCGGGATGGGGTCGACACAGTGATGAGGCGCCGACGCGTGCCCGCCCTGGCCGTTGATCGTTATCTCGAACCGGTCCGCGGAGGCCATCAACGAACCGCCCTTGGTCATGATCACACCGTCGGGCATTGGGGTGAACACGTGTATGGCAAAGGCCCGGTCAACGCCGTCGAGCACACCCTCCTCGATCATGAACTTCGCCCCGTGGTGACCTTCCTCCCCCGGCTGGAACATGAAGCGGATCCGGCCGTTGAACGAGTCCCTGTTGTCGGCCAGCAGCTTCGCCGCGCTGACCAGCATGGAGACATGTGCGTCATGGCCACAGGCGTGCATCCGGCCGTCGTGCTTGGACTTGAACGGAATGTCATTGTCCTCCTGCAGCGGTAGGGCGTCCATGTCTCCCCGGAGCAGGATGGTCGGCCCCGGTTTTCCCGAATCGAGGTCCGCGGTGACCGAGGTGGTCTCCCGCCCGAGGGTCACGTCAAGGCCGAGGCCGGTGATGGCGTCGAGGATCTTCTGCTGGGTGTTGGGCAGCTGGAGCCCCAACTCGGGGTCCTGATGGATGGCCCGCCGGAGTTCGACGGTGTCGTCATCCAGGGACTCTGAGGCGGTGAGCAGATCGGGGCCGAGGGCAAGTGACATGCCACACAGGGTGCCCGATTTTCTCCGAACTCGTCGAGGTGGTCAGATCGCCGTTTGTGCCGCCCGGGCCGCGTTGGCGTTGATGGCGTCGATGATCTCCCCCAGTCGGGGCCGGGGCAGGTCGTGGGCCATGTCCGGGAACATGAGCAGTCGGGATCCGGGCACGGCCTTGGCCGTTGCGATACCGCCGCTGGGTTTGACCAGCGGATCGATGAGACCGTGGATCACCAGCGTGGGGGTTGTGACGGTTGCCAGGCCCTTCGTGCGATCTGGGCTGGCGTTGATGGCCGCAAACTGGCGGGCCACCCCGTCCGGCCGGAAGCTGCGGGCCACCGACGCCTTGAGGGAGGCCCGCATGTCCGCCTCGTTCCAGTGCGGGCCACAGATCAGCTTGGAGGTCTCGACGAACTCCTCGACCGCCGTCTCCTTGGTGGGCGGCCGCAGCCGGGCCGCTTTGGCAAGCAGCGCCGGAGCAGACCGACCGTTCTTGCGATCGCCGGTGTTGGACATGATCGAGGTCATGCTGAGCACCCGACCGGGATGATCGATGGCCATCTGCTGGCAGATCATGCCGCCCATGGAGATGCCGACGATGTGGGCCCGATCGATCGACAGGGCGTTGAGCAGGCCGACGGCGTCGGCGGCCATGTCCGATATCAGATAGCCGGATGCCGGCTTCCGGCGCAGTAGCAGGGCCCGCAGCATCGCGGCCGGACGCATGGTCGGCCCGGACGTCTGGCTGCTCAGGCCGATGTCCCGGTTGTCGAACCGGATGACCCGGTAGCGGGACAGCAACTGCTCGACGAACGGCTCCGGCCAGTCGATGAGCTGACCGCCGAGGCCCATGACCAGCAGGAGCGGCTCACCGGAACCCGAGTCCTCATAGACGATGGTTTGGCCATTCACGTCGACGCTTGGCATGGGCACAACTCTACGAGCGGGATCGTCCCGTGCACCGCGAGGCGATGCGGCGTGTCGGGGCGATGTGGTGTGGTGTGTCAGTGCGATGTGGTGCCGGTGCGATGCGGTGTGTCGGGGCGATGCGGTGTGGTGTGCCGGTGCGATGTGGTGAACCGGTGCGAGGTGGTGCCGGTGGGATGCGGTGTGCCGGGCGCCATATCGGGGTGCCGCTGACCGACCTGGGTCCGCCGTCGACTACCGGGCGGCGAGCAACCTCCGGTAGCTTGCTCCGATGGACAGCTTCACGCAGCGCATCGACGACTTCGCTCATCGTATGGTCTCCTCGTCCGGGCATCGGATCCACGTGGTGGAACACGGTCCGGCGGACGGCACGCCGGTGGTGATGGTCCACGGTTTCCCGGAGAGCTGGTACTCGTGGCGCCATCAGCTGGCGGCCCTCGGTGATGCCGGGCATCGGGCGATGGCCATCGATGTTCGGGGGTACGGGCGGTCGTCGGCCCCGGCGGCGATCGAGGCCTACTCGATGACCGCCCTCGTTGGTGATGTCGTTGCGGTGATCGACGACCTGGGCGTCGAGGACGCCGTTGTCGTCGGCCACGACTGGGGGGCGCCGATCGCCTGGAACACCGCGCTGTTGCGACCCGGCCGGGTTCGAGGGGTTGCCGGCCTCTCCGTGCCGTATTCCGGACGGGGCGACACCCGACCGCTGGACGGCTTTCGGGCGTTCGCCGGGGACGATCTGTTCTACATCGACTATTTCCAGGAGCCCGGACTGGTCGAGGCCGAGGTGGAGAAGGACCTGGCCGGCTGGCTCCGCGGCTTCTACTTCACCGCGTCGGCGGAGAGCGACCCGACCAAACCACCGATGGGGTTCGTGCCGAAGGGCCACGAGCTGCGTGAGCGACTCCAGCAGCCCGAGCCGGGGCAGATGGCGTGGCTGACCGACGCCGACTTCGACTACTACTTCAACGAGTTCGAACGCAGCGGTCTCACCGGCGGGTTCAACCGCTACCGGAACATCGAACGGGACTTCGACGAGCTGGCCGCCTGGCGCCACGCCCCCATCACCGTTCCCTCGCTGTTCATCGGTGGCGACAAGGACGGCCCAACGCTGCTGGGAGCCGCCGCCATCGAGCGTTTCGCCCAGACCCTGCCGAATCTGACAAAGTCGGAGATCCTCGCCGACTGCGGGCACTGGACCCAGCAGGAGAAACCGGCCGAGGTCAACCAGCTGCTGCTGGAGTTCACCGCCGCGGTGACCTGATCAAGTGGCCGCGGCCGCCCGCCAACCCGACCCCACCCCAGGTGGCCGGGTGTCTCGTGCTAGACGCGGTGCTCGGCGTATTCGATCACCCGGGTCATGATCTCGTCGTTGGACTTCTCCAGCGCTCCGGTGTCGAACGGCGGCTGGGGGTCGTACTCGATCATCAGCTGGCTGGCCTCCGCAGCCGTTCGGTCGTAGAGCACGTCCAGCAACCGGAGGGCCATGTCGATGCCGCTGGACACCCCGGCGGCGGTGATGATCCGCTTGTCGAGGTGTTCGACGACCCGGTCGGGAACGGAGATGGCGCCGGCCTTCTCCAGGCTGTCCCGTGCGCCCCAGTGGGTGGTTGCGGTAAGGCCGTCAAGCAGTCCGGCGGCCGCCAGCACCAGCGACCCGGTGCAGACCGAGGTGGTGAATTTGGTGGTCTCATGTGCGGTCCGGACCCAGTCGAGCACCCGATCGTCGGTCATCAGAGGCCGGGTGCCATTCCCACCCGGAAACACGATGAGGTCGGGGTTCGGGATGTCCTCGAACGTGGCGTCAACGTGGATGGCGAGCATGCCGTTGTCGGACCGGACCGGACCCTTTTTGTGTCCGATGAAGGTGATGTCGATGTCCGGGATTCGCTGAAGCACCTCGTAGGGGCCGATGCCGTCGAGGGCGGTGAACTTCGGGAACAGTGGGATGACGGTGTTGAGACTCATGTGCTGCCTTTCGGTTGTGCCTCAGGTTGAGACCTTCGGCTGGTGATTCGACGGGACGTTGGACTGGATGTCGGACTGATGGGAGAAACGTCGCCGGTAGCCCTCCGGTGAGACGCCGAGGTGGCGCTGCAGGGACCGGCGGAGGGTCTCGGCCGTACCGAACCCGCATCGCCCGGCGATGGAGGCCACGCTGTCGTCGGACTGCTCCAACTCGTGGCGGGCGGCGTTGACCCGGACCTGGGAGACGAACTTCGCAGGTGAGATGCCGACCTCGGCGGTGAACCGGCGGACGAAATGCCGTTCGCTCATCGCAACGGCCTCGGCCAGGGAGACGATGCGGTGGTCTGCCGCCGGTTGTTGGACGATGAGGTCCTGGGCCTGTCGGATCGGCCCCGGCGGGGCCTGGCGAATCCAGGTCGGGGTTGCGAACTGGGATTGGCCGCCGGGGCGCCGCAGGTACATCACCAACCACCGGGCGACGAACTGGGCCACCTCGGTGGAGTGGTCCCGTTCAACGAGCGCCAGCGCCAGGTCGATCCCGGCGGTGACCCCGGCCGACGACCAGACGTCGCGCTCGGGTGACGGGCTGTGAATGAAGATCGGGTCGGCGTCGACCGTGACGTCCCGGTAGGTCGCGGTCATCCGCTCCGCCCGAGCCCAGTGGGTGGTGACGGTGTGACCGTCGAGCAGGCCGGTGGCCGCGGTGAGGTGGGCGCCGGAGCAGACGGTGACAAGCCGTCGGCATCGCTCACCGAGCGCTCGCAGGCCGGCTACGAAGATCGGATCCTCGGCCAGGGCGCCGACCACAAAACCGCCGGGTACCACCAGCGTGTCGATCGCATCATCACCGAGATCGGCGATGGGGTCGGTGTCGAACCGGACCGCACTTTCGGTCCGGACCACGCCACCGTCGACCGAAACGATGCTCACGTCATACCCCTGGCCGCCGGGGTGGAGGTCGGCCACGGTCTGGTCGGCCCCGCAGAAAACCTCGGCCGGGCCGGCAACATCGATGGACTGGACGCCGTCGAAGGTGATGATCACCACTTGATGGGCCGGGCCGGACGTCGGTTCCATAGGTCGATCCTGGCCGGAGGACCCCTATGGCGTCAATGACGGGTATCCCACGATTTACGCCAAGTTGACCTCGGCGTCACTAAAGCTCGATGGTGTAGCGGATCTCGGCCACTGGTTCGCCGCCGAACTCCCCGGTCATCGTCTCGGTTTCCGCCCGCCACCCCTGGCGCTCGTAGAACCGCCTGGCCTGCTGGTTGTCCTCAAGCACCCAGAGGTAGACCCGCTCGAACTTCTGTTTTTGGAACACGGCCATGGTGGCCTGCATCAGTTCGTATCCGGCGCCCGTCCCCCAGTGATCAGGGTGGACATACATCGCCCACAGCTCACCAAGTGACGGATCATCCGGAGCGCCACGGAAGCGGCCGACGTTGGCAAAGCCGACGACCTCGCCATCGACCTCGGCCACCACGTTCTCCGGCGGATCGACCCCCTCAGCGGCGAGCTCCCCGGCAAGAATCCGTCGCCATCGATCGACCCAGACCGGTACCTCTATGGCGTCAAGGTAGCTGTCGGCGACCATGCCTCGGTACGCCACCTGCCAGGCAAGCGCATGGGCCAATCCCATCGCCTCGGCGTCGCCCGGCTCGGCATCCCTGATCGTGATCATGCCGGAGTATGGCACCGCCCGAGCCAGGGGACCTCAAATATTCAGTGGCGCTACTGGCCTTCGAAGGTTGCGGGGCGCTTTTCCATGTACGCGTTGATGGCCTCTCGGAAGTCCTTGGAAGCGAACAGCGGGAGCAACGCCAGGTACTCCCGCTGGACGTGGTCCTCCAACCCTTCGGTCATGGCGTGGCGCATCATCCGCTTCGCCGCCCGAACGGCAAGCGGGGCGTTGGCGGCCACCTCGGACGCCACCGAGATCGCTCGATCCATCAGCGCCTCGGACGGAACGACCTCGCTGACCAGGCCCTGGTCACGGGCTTCCTCGGCGGTGAGCGTTCTGGCGGTGAACAGCAGCTCGGCTGCGGTTGACCAGCCGACGATGCGGGGCAGCAGCCACGTACCGCCGCTTTCGGGGACGATGCCGCGGGCGGTGTAGGCGGCGGACAGTTTGGCCTTGTCCGATGCGATTCGGATGTCGCAACCGAGGGCGATGTCCATGCCGTAGCCGGCCGCCCCGCCGTTCAGGGCGGCGATGGTCGGGGTGTCGATCTTGTTGAGCACGACGGGCGGCGCCGAGCGAAGGTCGAACTCACCACTCATGCTTGCCGAGCTGTCGCCGCCGATACCTTCCCCGGATGATGCGGCGGCGATGTCGAGTCCGGCGCACCACGCTCGGCCGTTGCCGGTGATGACGATGACCCGGACCTCCGGATCGTGGTCGGCTTCGAGGAGTCGTTCCGAGAGGGCGTTGAGCATCTTCGGGGTGATCGTGTTCATCCGGTCCGGGCGGTTGAACGTGAGTGTTGCGATGTGGCCGTCGACGTCATACAGCAGCTGGTCGGTCATGACCTCACGGTACTGTTCCCCCTCGCTGCGTCACCAGCTGAGGGTGCACCCGAAATCGAAGATCTAAACAAACGAGTTACGCCGCAGGCGAAACTCCAAGCGAGGCGCTCCGCGCCGAAGCCGGCGACCAGCTGGGCCTGGGTCGGCGGGCCGGGTACTGTTTGCTCTCGTGCGTAGCGCTAAGGACTTCTTCAAGCCACTTGCCGTCGGAGCGCCGGACCCGGTTCGGGAGATCCCGTTCGGGCCGAGCCGGATGATCCACTTCTTCCCGCCGTCGAACGAGAAGATGGTGAAAAAGCTACCGGCCATCGCCCCGACGGTTGACATCCTGTTGGGCAACCTGGAGGACGGGGTGCCTGCGTCCGACAAGGAAGCGGCGAGGGCCGGACTGGTCCAGGTGGGCAGGACGGTGGACATGGGGACCACCCAGTTCTGGACCCGCTTGAACTCGCTTGACTCACCGTGGTTCCTGGACGACATCACCGATGCGGTGACCGAGATCGGCGACAAGCTCGACGTGGTCATGATCCCCAAGGTCGAGGGACCGGAGGACATTCACTACGTCGACCGGCTGCTCGCCCAGTTGGAGGCCAGGGCGGGGTTGGAACAACCGCTGCTGGTCCACGCGATTCTGGAGACCGCTCGGGGCGTGGCAAACGTTGAGGACATCTGCGCCGCCTCACCCCGCATGCAGGGGTTGTCGCTCGGCCCGGCGGACCTTGCCGCCAATCGGCGGATGAAGACCACCCGTGTCGGCGGTGGCCACCCCGGGTACGTCGTGCGGGTCGACCCGGAGGACCCGGATGACATCGCCGCCCCCCGGGCGACGTTCCAGCAGGACCTCTGGCACTACACGATCGCCCGCATGGTCGACGCCTGCGTGGCGAACGGGATCCTCCCGTTCTACGGGCCGTTCGGTGACATCAAGGACACGGTTGCCTGCGAGGATCAGTTTCGGAACGCCTACCTGCTCGGTTGTGTCGGAGCCTGGAGCCTCCACCCGGTGCAGATCGACATCGCAAAGCGGGTGTTCAGCCCCGAACCGTCCGAGGTGGCGCACGCCCAGCGGGTCATCGAGGCGATGGGCGACGGGACGGGCGCCATCATGCTGGACGGGAAGATGGAGGACGACGCGTCGGTCAAGCAATGCCACGTCGTCGTCGAGCTGGCCAAGAGCCTGGCGGCCCGCGATCCCGAGTTGGCCACAACCTACGGATTCTGATCTGATCGCCCGACGGGCGGCACGAGGAGGACGACCAACGTGTCAACAAACAGCGTGTCATCAAACAGCGCGGAACTACGCCCACGCCGCAGTGTGCTGTACATGCCGGCAGCCAACGAGCGGGCGCTGGAGAAAGCGAAGTCGATACCGGCCGACGCGCTGATCTTCGACCTCGAGGACGCGGTGGCGCCGGACGCCAAGGCGACCGCCCGGGCCCAGGCCGCGGCGGCTGCGGCCTCCGGTGAGTACGGCTCGCGCGAGGTCACCATCCGCTGCAACGGCCTCGACACGCCGTGGGGTGCGGATGACCTGGCTGCGGCGGCCGCTGCAGCACCGAGCGCGGTGGTCATCCCCAAGGTCGACTCGGTCGACTATCTCGATGCGATCTCGTCCGGGTTGGACACCGCTGGCGCTCCCGAGTCGGTCCGCATCTGGGCGATGATCGAGACCCCGACAGCGATCTTTGACGCCCGGGGGCTGGCGGCCCACCCTCGAGTCGACGTGCTGGTGATGGGAACCAACGATCTGCTGAAGGAGCTGCGTGCGGTGGGTGACGCCGAGCGGACGGCGCTCCTCCCCCACCTGTCGACCGCACTGCTGGCGGCCAGGGAGGCGGGCAAGGTGATTCTTGACGGGGTCTATAACGACATCAAGAACATCGAGGGGTTCACCGCCGAGTGTGTGCAGGGCGCGTCGATGGGATTCGACGGCAAGACGCTCATCCATCCTGGTCAGGTGGCCATCACCAACGACACCTGGGCACCGGATGCCGAGGAGATCGACTACGCCCGGCGGGTGATCGAGGCGTTCACCGAGGCGGAGGCCGACGGCCGGGGCGTGGTGACCGTGGACGGTCGGATGATCGAGAACCTGCACGTGGAGAACGCAAAACGGACCCTGGCCGTCGCCGCGGCGATCGAGGCGGCGTCCACCGCCTAGCGAGACCTTGCGGTTCAGGCACCCGGCCGACCGCGGCGGAAGCGCCGGAGGGCGACCGCCTCGCCGGGCGTGATGCCCGGGTCGGCCAGTCGGTACTCGACGGCCTCGCTCCACCAGCGATCTACGGCCGCCGCGCCTCGATGGCGGAGAAACCGTCGCAGCATCACCCGGAGCCCGAGGGTCTCCTTCCAGCCCGATGGCTCGAAGGCCGCGGCCAGCACGTAGGTCATCGCCGCATCGAAGTCGGCGTGGCCGCACCGGGCGTTGGTCCAGTCGATCACCACCGGCCCACGGGGGCCGAGGATCACGTTCATCGGATGGAGGTCGAGGTGGAGGATCGAGTTGCCGGGTGGAATCCGCTCATCGGTGGCCGGCTGCGGTGGTGGCTCGACCTCGGCCAGGCGTTCCTGAAGCCGGGCCAGGGTCCGGACGTGGCCGTCGATCCGCCACGGCCGCCGATCCAGATCCTCGAGCATCGTCGGCCCGGTGACCAGATCCATCACCAGATCCCGGCCCCTGGCGTGGTGCACCCGGGGCACCGGGTAGCCGGCGTCGGCCAGGTGGCGCATCAACTCACCCTCACCCGAGACGTCGTGGTCGGTCCGATACCGACGGAGTACGGTGCCGTCACCCTGGTTGTAGACGTCGGCCGCCCGTCCACTGGCCAGCAACACCCCCGGCTCGGTCACGATCTCAAATCTACCCGTGGGCGCGGTTGGTCGGGGGGCGTCACCCGATCGCCGAATCGACGGTCGGGCGCCAGGGTCTGGTAGAAAGCGGACGGGACCATGGGCACAAACGCCGCACGGTCCCTCCGTAACCCTCGACCCTCGAAGGAGTCACCCTGTGACCGACAACCGCGATCTCGACATCGTCATCTACGGCGCAACCGGTTTCACCGGCGGACTCGTCGCCGAATACCTCCAGAAGCGGGCGTCCGAGGAGGGATTGGCGTGGGCAATGGCCGGCCGTAACCAGGAGAAGCTCGAGCAGCGGCGGAGCGAGGTCGGGGCAGACCCGTCCACGCCTATCATCGTCGCCGACTCCGCCGACGCGGACGCCCTCGCCGCACTGGCGGCCAGGACCCGGGTGGTGCTGGCCACCGCCGGCCCCTTTGCCCGCTACGGCACCGGCCTGGTCGCGGCCTGTGCGGAACACGGCACCGATTACGTCGACATCACCGGCGAGGCCAACTTCGTCCGCTCGATGATGGATGCCCACGCTGCAACGGCGGCGGCCAACGGCGCCCGGATCGTGCACTGCTGCGGAGTGGACTCCATGCCCTCCGACCTCGGCGTCCACCTGCTCCAGACCGAGCTCATCAACCGGACCGGCTCACCCGCGGACCGAATCAAGAGCCGGGTCATCGACTTCACGGGGGCCGCATCCGGAGGAACGATCGCCAGCATCATGGACGGGGTGGCCCGGGCCCAGGAGGACCCGGAGGCTGCGGCGCTGCTCCGGAGCCCGTTCGCCCTCACCCCCGACTTTGCCGGACCGGAGCAACCCGATCCGACGACCCCCGCCCTCGACGACGACCTCGGCGTATGGGTCACCAACTTCATCATGGCCTCGATCAACACCCAGATCGTCCACCGAACCAACCTGCTGCTCGACCACCGCCACAGCGCCGACCTCCGGTACGACGAGATGCTGGTGACCGGTCCGGGCGACAATGGCGAGCAGCTGGCCCGGGACCTCCAGGCCACCGGCGGCATTCCACTCGACGGCGCGCTGCCGGCCCCCGGTGAAGGGCCGAGCCGGGAACAACGGGAGGCCGGTTCGTTCCACTTCACCTTCCACGCCCCCGGCGTCGAACAGGCGCCGGTGGTCGGCGTGACCGGCGATCTCGATCCCGGCTACGGCTCGACCTCGAAGATGGTGACCGAAGCGGCGATCACGCTCCTGCGGGACGTCCCCGACCTGGCCGGCGGTTCGTGGACGCCGGCGTCGGCGATGGCCGAGCCCCTGCGCGATCGCCTCACCGCCCAGGGTGTCCTGGGTTTCACCGTCGACGGCTGACCGCCGGACGGGCGCGCCAAACGCTTCGGTCCGACGCACAAACGGCCCCTTGCCAACGATACATGTCGAATGATATGCATCTGGGGAGTGATCTGCGGGGGGGGCGCCGTCATGACCGAAGCCGACATCGACTGGCCAACGGCTGACGATCTCCTGACGCTGGAACGGACCGCTGAAGGTGCCTTCGCCCGACGTTCCGTCGACGGGCTGAACGTGATCGGCTTCGGCGAGGTCTCCATCGCCCTCGGGTATCCCACCGACGACCCGGCCTTTGTCTGCAAACGGTCGCCGCCGCTCACCCCGGGCCAGGCCGACCGGTATCGGTCCCTTCTGGTCGAGTACCTGGAGGCACTCGACGGGCTGGGTGTGACCGTCGCGGAGTCAAAGCTGATGACGGTGGCCAAAGGCGACGAGGTTGTCCTCTACATCGTCCAACCCATGCTCCCGACCGCGACCCTGGCCGACAACGTGCTGCGGGGCGACGAACCGAGCGCCGACCACCCGTTGCTGGTGGCGCTCTGCGGGGCGCTGGACACGGTCGGCCCCCGGTGTAGCATCGATGCCCAGATCTCCAACTGGTCCTGGGACGGGTCGGCGCTCACCCTCCTCGACATCGGTTCACCGATGCTGTGGGACGACGACGGCACGACCAGGATCGACCTCTCCCCCTACATGGCGCTGCTGCCCCGACCTATTCGGGGAACGGTCGAGCGGGATCTGATGGAGCTGACCAAACGGTGGCAGACGCCCCGAGGGGTCGCCCTCGACCTGGTGGCCAACCTCTACCGGGTCGAACTCGAACACTGGCTTGACGCGGTACTGGAGGCCCTCAACGGCGCGATCGAGCCGGACGAACCGATCACCGCGGCTGAGGCCCGGGTCCTGTTCGAGGATGACCTGAAGACCTGGCCACGAATGAAGCGGATGGCCCAACTCCAGCGGGCCTGGCAGACCCGGGTCCGACGCAAGCCCTACGAGTTCTTCATCCAGAACAGCTACACCGGCGAGATCGTCTGAACGGCCCCATGCCGGGGTGGCGGCAAACCCGGGACCGCAGACCTACCGGCCACCCAACAGTCGGGCACCGGCACTGCGGTAATCCCCGCTGGGGGCCGGTTCGAGCGAGTCCCGAAGGTCCCGGTAGTCGGACGTCCAAAGGATCGGCCAGTCGGACCGGAAGGTCCGGTGGGAGTGGTACCCGAGCATGTGCTGGACCCGCTCGGGGAAGTGCTGGGCGACCTCCCACGCCGTGGTCACGGGATGCGCTTCCTCCGGGGTCAACTGTCCGAGGGTGAAGCCGAGGTGGATGCCGAACCGCCACTGGTCGGTCGAGGTGTTGGGCCCGCCGCCGTGGATCGTCTTGCCGGTGTACATCAGGGCCGAGCCTGCGGGCATCTCGGCCGGCACGGTCCGGGCCGGGTCGGCCTCAACCCGGTAGTCGTCCCACCGGTGGCTGCCGGGGACGACCCGCGTGGCCCCGTTCTCCTCGGTGAAGTCCGTCAGCGCCAGCATGATGCTGAGCACGGCCTCGGGGCCGTCCTTGCCCTGGGCGACCATGATCGGCCAGTTGCCGGCGTCACGGTGAAGGTACTGACCCGGTTCGCCGGGGCCGATGATGATGGCCTGGCCGGTGTTGATCCAGTAGTCGTTGGCAAAGCCGTGCTCGGCCCAGCGGTGGAGCAGGTCGTGGTCGATCACCTCGGCGAACGACGGGGCGCGCGTTGCCAGACCGGTGAAGCGTTTGGTCTGCGCGCCCGAGAACGCCTGCTTCACCGACCCACCGTCGCTCCCGGTCACGTGGGCGGAAGCCGGGCCGTCGAGCTCGGCCGCCAGGCGGGCCCGCAGGTCCGGGGAGATGAAGTTCTCGACGATGACGCCGCCATCCGCGTCGATGCCGGCGATGATGGCCTCGGGATCGTCGGTGATGTCGTACCGGCGGAGCGGTGTCGGCCTCTCGAGCTCGCTCCGGTCCACGTCTGGTGCTGCCAGGTCGCTCATGGCGGTGATCTCCTCGGGGTTCGGCGGTTCTGTGGGGTGGGCCGGGCCGGTGTCGCCCCACGGATTGATCGCGTTGCGGTCGCTACCGGCGCCGGTCCTGCCTCACTCACGCTACATATCGAATGATATGCATGTCAAGTGATACGCTTGCCGTCGAGAAGGAAGCATCCGTCCGGGGAGGACCACCGCATGCCAAAAGCCGCAGACCCGGAGGAGCGGCGGGCCGAGATCGTCGCCGCCGCGGCCCGGCTGATCGCCGAGGAGGGTCCGGAAGCGATGACAATGCGGAAGATCGCCACCGAGGCCGGCTGCACGATCGGTCGGTTGAACCACTGGTTCGACTCCAAGGACGATCTTGTCGAAGCGGTGCTGGAGCATGCGTCATCGGCTGCGGTGACCCGGTCCGGTGCGTCGATGCGGGGCGAGGAGACCCGGCTCGATGACGTCCTGGCCCAGTTCCTACCCCTCGACGACACCCGGGTGGACGAGCTGCGGGTGTGGCTCGTGTTCTGGGCGTTGAGCATCGGTAGGCCGAACCTTAGGGCCGGCTACGCCAGGCGGGTCGACCGGATCCGGGGTCAACTGCAGCGACATCTGGCCCGGACCCATCCCGAGGCCGACCCCGAGGCCCTGGCCGACCTGCTGATGGCCACGGTCGACGGGATTGCGGTCAATGCACTGGCCGAGCCCGGCTACTGGACCAAGGAGCGTCAGCTGGAGACCCTGCGCCGGCTGCTCGGACTGGCCGTCGACACCAAAGCGGGGGCGACGCTCCGGGCCTGAGACACGGGGTCAGCGGTGCGGCGGCAACGCCCGGTTCAGATCCGGGAGACGCCCTCTGCGATCGCGGCCTCGCGGACCGCTTCGGCAACCCGGACCGACACCGCCTTGTCGAAGACGGACGGAATGATGTAATCCGGAGCCAGCTGGTCGGCGGAGATGGACTCGGCGATGGCCATGGCCGCGGCCAGTTTCATACCTTCGGTGATGTCGCTGGCCCTCGCATCGAGTGCACCTCGGAAGATCCCGGGGAACGCAAGCACGTTGTTGATCTGGTTCGGATAGTCGCTCCGACCGGTGGCCATCACACCGACCATCCCCTCGACCTGCTCCGGCAGGATCTCCGGGTCCGGGTTGGCCATCGCGAACACAACCGGATCGGCGGCCATCGACTTGACGTCATCGGGGGTGATAAGACCGGGACCGCTCAAACCCAGGAACACATCGGCCCCGCCGAGCACATCGGACGCCGATCCCTTGAGCATCTGCTGGTTGGTGTTCTCGGCGAACCACTGCTTGGCCGAATTGAGATTGTCACGGCCGTTCCAAACGGCGCCTGCCCGATCGAGACCGACGATGTGGCCGACACCGGCCTCCAGCAGGATCTTTCCGACGGCAATGCCCGCCGCGCCGAGACCGGCGACAACAACGCTGACGTCCGCCATGTCCTTGCCGACGACCCGCAGCGCGTTCTGCAGCCCGGCAAGCGCCACGACGGCGGTCCCGTGTTGATCGTCGTGGAAGACCGGGATGTCGAGACGCTCCTTCAGCTCGGCCTCGATCTCGAAGGCGCCGGGTGCGGCAATGTCCTCCAGGTTGATGCCGCCGAAGGTCGGCGCCAGCCGCACGACGGTCTCGACAACCTCCTCGGGCGACGACACATCGAGACAGATCGGAAACGCATCGACCTCGCCGAACTCCTTAAAGAGGAGCGCCTTACCCTCCATGACCGGCATGGCGGCCTTCGGGCCGATGTCGCCCAGACCCAGCACCGCGGTCCCGTCGCTGACGATGGCCACCGTGTTCTTGCGGATCGTGTACTCGTCCGCCTTGCTTTCCTCGGCGGCAATGGCCTTGCAGACCCGGGCAACGCCCGGGGTGTAGGCCATCGACAGGTCGTCCTCATCACCGACCGGGAAGAGCGGGAGCACCTCGATTTTGCCACCCTCGTGCATCCGGAACGTCCGGTCGTAGTGATCCAGAACGGTCACACCGGCAACCGCCTGGGCCGTGGCCAGCACCTGCTCCTGGTGCTCGACGCTGGTGCAGTTGACAACGATCTCCCGCTCCAGCACAGGCCCCTTCGCCACGAACCCCTCGATGGCGAAGATGTTGCCGCCGATGTCCCCGATGGCGGTGGCCAGGCTGCCGAGCACGCCCGGCACGTTGTCCAGCCGGACCTTCAGGTTGAGGGAGTATTGGGCTGCGGGGGTGGCGCTCATGGCCGAAAGGCTACTTCTTGGAGGCGCCAATTCGGGACTCGGGACGAAGTCTCACCAGTTTCGGCCGTCAGGCCGAGACTGCACGCAAGACGCGCCGCGTCGAAGCCGCTCGTGGGCGCTACATCCGATCAAGCAGTTCGGCCTTCTTCTGCTCGAACTCGTCCCGGCTGATGATTCCCTTCTGGGCCAGCACCGCAAGCTTCTCGATCTGATCCGGGATGGACAGGCCCCCGCCGCCCGGCCCACCGCCGAGGTTGCGGCCGACCCGGTCGAACTTGCGGTTCTCGTTCGCCTCCATCTGGCGGTAGATCTCGTTCTGCACGTTGAGCGGTTTGCGGATATTGCTGAACTTCTGCGAACCCTGCTCCCCCGCGGACTCGATCTCCAGGTCGCCGGATCCGATCAGCCGCTCGAAAAACGTCTGGGCGAAGAACACCGTGTTCACCCGCTCGAGCGGGATCTCGGTGCCCTGCCGACCGAACACCCCGGACCGGTTGATCAATCGATCGGTGGTCACCACAAATCCCGTTGTGGCCCACACCACATAGCGGGCGATGAACCACACAAGAATCACCACCAACAGACCGGCGGCGATGATGTTCACCACCGCGTTCTGCACAACAAGCAACGCCAGGAGGCCGAGCAGTAGTGCGGCGACCAGCGCCGCCGCCTGATTGGCGAAGAACCACCAATGTGGCCGCAGATCCAACACGACCTGCTCATCTGAATACAACTGATCATCGGAGAAACCCACAACACGATGCTAGTCACACCGACCAGGTACTCTCCTCATGTGGAGCAAGGGAATGCGGATCGGCTGCTCGCCGGCCTGAATGAGGCACAGATCCAGGCCGTGACGGAACCGAACGGGCCGCTCGTGGTTCTGGCCGGTGCCGGGTCCGGGAAAACCCGTGTGCTGACCAGGCGGATCGCCTGGCGGGTGCTCAACGGGGAGACCGATCCGAACCGTGTGCTCACGCTGACGTTCACCCGAAAGGCGGCTGCGGAGCTGCGGGAGCGCCAACGGCAACTGGGCCTCCGGGACCGGATTCCGGCCGGCACGTTCCACAGCATCGCCCTCACCCAGCTCCGGCAACGCTGGGCGGAGCGTCGAACCATCCCGCCAACACTCCTTGACCGGAAGCTCCGGTTCATCGCCCAACTGCTCGGCCAGCAGGCCGGGGGGAAACAGAGCCGGATGCAGGGGGTGGAGATACCGGACGTCGTCTCCGAGCTCGACTGGGCGCGGGCCCGTCTCATCGCCCCGGACGACTATCACGATGCCGCCGTCCGGGCCGGTCGCACCCCGCCGATCCCGGCGGAACGGTTGGCGGAGCTGATGATCCGATACCAGCAGGAGAAGCGGCGCAAACGTCTGGTCGACTTCGACGATCTCCTCACGCTGGCCATCCGGGACCTCCGGGCGGACCCGGACTACGCGGCAGCGGTCCGGTGGCGCCACCGACACTTCTACGTTGATGAGTTTCAGGACGTCAACCCGCTGCAGTACGCCCTGCTCCGGGAATGGCAGGGCGACCGGCCGGACCTCTTCCTGGTCGGGGATCCGAACCAGGCCATCTACGGCTGGAACGGGGCGGACCCCGACCTGCTGAACAGCATGGCCGCCGATGGCAACACCACCGTGGTTGAACTGACCGACAACTATCGGTCCACCCCGCAGGTCCTCCGGCTGGCCGGGGCAACGCTCGGCCCGGTCGCAGGTTCGAAGCTGCGCGCCCATCAGGGCGCCGGCCCGGTGCCGACACTCACCTCCTATGCATCGGACAAGGCCGAGGCCGACGGCGTCGCGGACGCCGTCCAACAGGCCCGGTCCTTCGGGGAGGCATGGTCGAACCAGGCGGTGCTCGTCAGGACAAACGCCCAGCTGGTCGTCATCGAGCAGGCGCTGTCGGATCGTCGGATCCCCACCCGCCTGCGGTCAGGACCGGGGCCGCTCGGTGCCCAGGAGGTGAAGGCGGAGCTCAAGGCCATCGGTCGGGACGGCATCGACCTCATCGGCAGGCTGGAGGAGTTGGACGAGCGGCTCGCCGCCATCGCCGCCGAACCCACAAATCTCAACGTCGAGCGCTACAACAACCTGGCCGCGCTCAGCCGCGTCATCCACGAGTACATCACCCTCGACCCACAACCAAACGGACCTGGCTTGCTGGCCTGGGTGGACACCCTGCAGCGGGGAGACGTCGACGCGGACCAGGATGCGGTTGACCTTGTCACCTTCCACGGCGCAAAGGGTCTGGAGTGGCCGGTCGTGCACGTTGCCGGCCTGGAGGATGGGTTTGTCCCGATCAGCTACGCCACGAAGGCGGCCCAGCTCGACGAGGAGCGGCGGTTGCTCTACGTGGCGCTCACCAGGGCCAGGGAGGAACTCCACCTCAGCTGGTCCATGGAGCGGACCTTCGGCACAAAGACCGTAAAACGGCAGCCTGCCCCGCTGCTCGAGGTGCTGGCCGGCACCATCAACACCATGGACCCCGGCGGTGCGGTCGGACCGAACTGGCGGGAACAGATCGCCCGGACCCGGCGGCAGATCCCCGTCGACCCGACGGCGAATGAGGAGACCGACGTCCTGGAGATCCTCCGGACCTGGCGGGGCCGCAAGGCGAAGGCGGCCGGGGTACCGCCCCATGTGATCGTCACCGACCAGACACTCAAGGTCATCGCGGAGCAACGGCCGAGCGGTATGGCTCAGCTGGCAACCATGCCCGGTATGCGGCCGGTGAAACTGCAGCGCTACGGCCAGGAGCTCCTGGATCTCCTCGCCGGCAACGGCGCAACCCGCGGTTCGCGCTAGCGGGCCGTCTGGCCGGCAGACGGCGGCGGCGGGTTCTCCGGCCGTTCGTCCGGGGTCACCACCACAACCACGGTCTGCGATGCATGCTGCAGCACGTGCTCGACGTTTGGTCCCAGGCTGGGACGGCCGTCGTCAAGCCGCCGGAGTCGGGCTCCCATGACGATCAGGTCCGCCTCGATCTCATCCGCCTCCTCGACCACCTCGATGGCCGGGAACGATCCGAACCGGATGGAGGTGTGGGCGTTTGCGCTGACCTCAAGCGCGTGGGCTTGAGCCTGGGCCAGTACGCGTTCGGCCACCTCGGTTTCCACCACCGGCAGCGGGGTCTGGAACCGGCCGAAGATACGACGGCCGAGGTCGTCCCCCGTCGGATCGTAGACCACGTGGGTCAGGGTCAACTTGGTGCCCAGCCTGGACGACATGTTGGCGGCCAACTCCTCCGCGGCCCGGGACGACGGGCTGGCCACCACCGGCACCAGGGCCTGGGCGAAGATCCCCGGCAGTTTGCCCGGCAGGTTCCTGGCTCGCCGGACGATGACCGTCGGAAGCTCGCTGTTGCGGAGCAGCTCGTCCACCAACGGGGAGACAAAGCTGCCGGGTCGAGGGTCGGCGACGGTGCCGACGGCGATGACCCCGTAGCCGAGGTGTGACTGGGCGACAATCTGTTCGGCGACCTCGGTGTCCGCCGCATCGTCGATGTAGGCCACGTCGAGCTCCCGCCCGTACAGGACGTTGCCCAACACCTCCAGGTCCGGCCCGCTGCCGTTGTTCTGCACCGCCATCACCGTGGCCGGCAACTCCTCCGGCCAGGCGAAGTGCACGATCTGGGCCGCAACGATGCTGTTGGCGTCCGACGCGGAGGGCAGCAGGATCCGGTTGTTCTTGATGAGCAGGTTCCGCTCCAGCGCCTCTTCCCGAGCGAGCCGCTCACGTTCGGCAACCGAACCGGCTAGATCCCGGCTGAGGACCCGCAACCCGACGGACGCCAGCAGTGACGTCACCAGCGGGATCATGACGATGATGGTGAACGCGCTCTGGTTGAAAACCCCGAGGGACAGACCGACGGTGGCGATGATGATCTCCAGTGCACCGCGGGCGTTCAGTCCGGCACCGAGCACAAACCCCTCACGGTTGGTCAGCCCGGCGACCCTGGCACCGGCCCACGAGCCGACGAACTTCAGCACCAGCGCCACCGCCAGGAGCAGCAGCGCCCACGCCAGTGCCTCACCGCGGAGCAGTGAAAGATCCAGCCGAAGCCCGGCTGTGGCGAAGAAGAGCGGCGCGAACAGAACGGCGGTCAGGTCCTCGATGGCATGCTGCGACTCGATCTGCTGATAGCGGGACTTGGCCAGGATGACACCGGCGACGAAGCTGCCGAGCACCGCTTCAACGCCGAGGGCCTGGGTTATGACACCGAGGACCAGCATGGCCCCGATGGTCACGGTCAACGCACCCTGCAGGTTGCGGCCCTCCCGACGGACCATGCGCAGTGCGCCGTCCACCACCTGTTGGCCAACCGTCAGCGAGCCGAGCAGGAACAAACTGAGACCGACAACCGTGAACCCGATATCGGTCGCCGACAGCTCACCGGAGGCGGCAAGGCCCGCGATCACACCGAGGATGATCCACCCGATGACGTCGTTGGCCATGCCGACGGCGATGGTGATCTGCCCGACGTCTCGGCGCATCAAGCCGAGGTCGCCCAGAATCTTGGCCACCACCGCCAGGGCGGACACCGCGACGCTGACGGCGATGAAGAGGGTGAACACCAGCCGGCTCGGCTGGTTGCCGTCCAACTCCCCGTAGAACGAGTCCGGCATCGACCAGCCGGTGATGAGGCCGCCGATGAAGGGGACGACCAGACTGCCGAGGGTGACCAGGACCGCGGCCCGACCGAGCCTGCGTATCAGGTCCAGGTCGGTCTCGTAACCGGCGACAACAAGCAGAAACGCGGCGCTGAACCAACTGACGGCCAAAAGCATCGCCGACTGCTGCTCGGCGTACGGCTGGCCGGGGAGGAACCAATCGAACCCGCCGGGCCACACGACGCCGAAGACGCTCGGTCCGAGCAGCAGGCCGGCGCACAGTTGGCCGACCACCGACGGAAGGCTCAGCCGCCGGGCCAGCTCCCCGAGAATCCTGGCCGCGACCCACAGCGCCAGGAGCTGAACCCAGAAGACAAGCAGCTGATGATGATCAAGGCTTGTCAGCATCGTTCAGTCCCAGCAGCACGGTTTTAGTCCGAGAACCCGGCCAAAACCGGTGCGTGATCGCTCGGCTTCGTCCCCTTGCGGGCGTTCCGATCGACCAGATCGAGCGTTGACCGTTCGGCCAGCGACCCAGAGGACAGTACATAGTCGATGCGCATGCCCTGCCGCTTGTGGAATCGACCGGCCGTGTAGTCGTAGTAGGAGAAGAGGCCGGGCTCCGGGTACCGCTGCCGAAACGTGTCGACCAGACCCCATCCCGCAACGTCGGCCAGTGCGGACCGCTCCTCCGGGGTCACATGGGTGTGCCCCTCGAATGCGGCTCTGTCCCAGACGTCGATGTCGGTCGGTGCGATGTTCCAGTCCCCGGCGACGATCACATCCTCATCCGGGGTCACCGTCTGCTCCAGGTGGGCCCGCAGCCGACCGAGCCACCCCAGCTTGTAGTGATAGTGATCGTGGCCGACCTCCCGGCCGTTCGGGACGTACACGCTGTGGACCCTGACGGAACCGCAGCGGGCCGAGACCAACCGGGCGTCCTCATCGGGCTCGATCCCCTCGGCAAAACCCTCGATGGGGTCTTCCAGGCCGATTCGGGAGGCGATGGCCACCCCGTTCCACTGGCCTTGGCCGTGGTGAACGACCTCATATCCCTCGTTGGCGAAGACCTCGACCGGGAACTTGTCCTGGGCGAGTTTGGTCTCCTGCAGGCAGAGGACATCGGGCGTGACCTCGGCCAGCCACTGCTCAACCCGGGGAATACGGGCGTTGAGAGAATTTACGTTCCACGTCGCCACGAGCACGATTGGACGATAACCGATACCGGCGGCCGGTCACGGAAAAGTCTCATATCTCCCCGCCCGGCCTGTCGTTGTAGGATCAGGGACGTGACCACTCATGGAACCACTGACGACAACGGTGCCGACGGCGACGGTTCGTCCCCTTCCGGCCCCAACTCCTGGCTTGTAGAAGAGATGTACCGCCAGTACCTCGGGAACCCACGCTCGGTGCCCGAGGAGTGGCAGAAAGTGTTCCAGGACGGCCCACCGACGCCGGCTGCTCCAGCACCAGGCACCGCGGCACCGGCGCCAGGCACCCCGCCACCGGCGGCACCGGCATCAGCCGCCCACGCACCGCCAGCACAGCCGTCGGTGGCACAAAGTCGGTCGCCGCTCGGTCCGCTCCCGGCAACGAAGGCACCGGACAGCGCACCAACCGCCGCCGCAGCTCCGGCTCCCCAACCACAGCCCGCCGCAACAACCGCAACAGCACCGGACACCACGTCAGCCCCCGCCGTCACCGCAAGCCCGGATCCGGCGGCGTCACCCGCTCCTGCGGCCTCGGAACCGGCGGAGACCAACGGCGGCGCCACGCAGGCGAATGGTGGGCAGACCAACGGGGGGAATGCAGGCGCGGACCAGTCGCTGACCGCCGACCCCGCCGAGGAACAGATCCGGGGTGTCGCCGCCAGGATCGCGGCCAATATGGAAGCCAGCCTCGAGGTGCCGACGGCCACCAGCTTCCGGGAGATTCCGGCCAAGCTGCTGGAGATCAACCGGCGGGTGCTCAACAACCATCTCCGCCGGATCCGGGGCGGCAAGGTCAGCTTCACCCACGTGATCGGATACGCGGTCGTTCGGGCCATCGCGGATGAAGTCCCGAACCTGGGCAACACCTACAAGACCGATGAGAACGGCAAGCCGGTCCTGGTCCGCAACAGCCACGTCAACCTCGGTATCGCCGTGGACCAGCAGAAGGCGGACGGATCCCGCTCGCTGATCGTCCCGGTCATCAAGTCGGCGGAGCAGATGACCTTCGCCGAATTCGTCGACTCCTACGAGGCGCTGATCCGCAAGGTCCGGGACAACAAGATCGGCGTCGACGACCTGATGGGCGCCACCGTCAGCCTGACCAACCCCGGCACCATCGGCACGGTCCAATCCGTGCCTCGGCTGATGCCCGGCCAGGGGTGCATCATCGGCGTCGGTCGTATCGGGTACCCGGCGGAGTACCAGGCCGCCGACCCGAAGGTCCTGGCCCAACTGGGCATCTCCAAGACCATCGCGGTGACCTCCACCTACGACCATCGGATCATCCAGGGTGCGGAGTCCGGCCTGTTCCTGAAGAAGGTCCATGAGCTGCTGCTCGGTGAGGACGATTTCTACAGCCGCTGCTTCACCGACGTTGGTGTGCCCTATGAGGCGGTCCGGTGGCGGACCGATCACGGTGCCTCCGACTACGAGGACTCCGTCACCGGCGCGCTGGCAAAGCAGATGGCGGTCAATACCCTCATCAACCAGTACCGGGTCCGCGGTCACCTGATCGCCAACACCAACCCGCTGGCCGAAGGTCCGGTGACCACCCACCCCGAGCTCGATCCCGCCACCTACGGCCTCACCATCTGGGACCTCGACCGGGAGTTCCTCACCGGCAACCGGGACGGCATCTACGCCTCCGTCGGCGGTGACGTGCAGATGATGAAACTGGGGGACATCCTCGGTGTTCTGCGTGACGCCTACTGCCGCTCGGTCGGTGTCGAGTACATGCACATCGCCGACCCCGGCGAGAAACGGTGGATCCAGGAACAGGTCGAGGGTCAGCAGATGACGTTCGACCGCGACGGTCAACAGCACATCCTCGAGCGGCTCAGCGCTGCGGAGGCGCTGGAGAAATTCCTCGCCACCCGATACGTCGGCCAGAAGCGCTTCGGCCTGGAGGGCACCGAGAGCACCATTCCCATCCTCGACGCCGTGCTGTCTGCAGCCGCCGACGACGCGATGGAGCGGGCGATCATCGGCATGGCCCACCGGGGCAGGCTCAACGTTCTGGTGAACATCATGGGCAAGGAGTACACCGAGCTCTTCACCGAGTTCGAAGGCGCCGTCGACGAGGACGCCATTCAGGGTTCCGGTGACGTGAAGTACCACCTCGGTCAGGTCGGCCTGCACACCAGCCAGACCAACAACACGATCGACATCGAACTGGCGGCCAACCCGTCCCACCTCGAAGCGGTTGACCCGGTCGTGGTCGGCATGGCCAGGGCCTATATGGACCAGTCGACCAGCGGGAACTATCCGATCCTGCCCATCCTGCTCCACGGGGACGCGGCGTTCGCCGGTCAGGGTGTTGTCGCCGAGACGCTCAACCTGTCCCAGGTGAAGGGGTACAAGGTCGGCGGCACGATCCACCTGGTCATCAACAACCAACTCGGGTACACGACGGCACCCCACCAGTCGCGGTCGTCCGAGTACTCGACCGACGTGGCCAAGACCGTGCAGGCCCCGATCTTCCACGTCAACTCGGACGACCCGGAGGCGTGTGTCCGGGTGGCCAAGTTGGCGTTCGACTACCGCCAGGAGTTCAACAAGGACGTGGTGATCGACATGGTCGGTTACCGCAGGCACGGCCACAACGAGGGTGACGACCCGAGCTACACCCAGCCGACGATGTACCGGAGGATCTCCGAGCTGCCGTCGGTCAGGACCATCTACACCCAGGCCCTGATCGACCGCGGTGACATCACGGTCGAGGAGGCGGAGCGGGCTCTCGAGTACTTCCAGGCGGTGCTCCAGGAGGCGCTCGACAACACCCGGGGTCACGCACCACCTCCGGACATCATCGCCAAACCGGCACCGCCGGCGGTCGGCGTGCTGCCCCACATCGACACCGGTGTACCCCGGAGCATGCTTGAGGAGATCTACGCGGACCTCAGCCATGTTCCGGAAGGGTTCACCGTGCACCCGAAGCTGGCCCGCCAATTCGAGACCCGGGACAAGATGTGGTCCGAGGGCCAGGTGGACTGGGCCCTCGGCGAGGCGTTTGCCATGGGCACGCTGCTCAAGGCCGGCACGTCGGTCCGCCTCGCCGGGCAGGACAGCAGGCGGGGCACGTTCGCCCACCGCCACGCAACCCTGCACGACTACCACACCGGGGACGAGTACACACCGCTCGCCGGGGCCGCCCCGACCAACACGGATTTCTGGGTCTATGACTCGACGCTTTCGGAGTACGCCGGCCTCGGCTTCGAGTACGGCTACGCAAACGCCAACCCCGAAGCGCTGGTCTTGTGGGAGGCCCAGTTCGGTGACTTCATCAACGGGGCTCAGATCATCATCGACCAGTTCCTGGTGGCCGGTGAGGACAAGTGGAACGAGTCCGTCAGCCTTGTCATGCTCCTCCCCCACGGCTACGAGGGTCAGGGTCCCGAGCACTCGTCCGGCCGGCTGGAACGGTTCCTGCTGCTCTGTGCAGAGGACAACATCCAGGTGGCCAACGTGACAAACGCGGCCCAGCTGTTCCATGTGGTTCGGCGGCAGGTCGTCCGTCGGGACTCGAAGCCGCTTGTCCTGTTCACCCCGAAGTCCGGGCTGCGGGCCAAATCGTCGCGGTCATCGATCGAGGCGTTGACCCTCGGCTCGTTCGAAGAAGTGCTCGACGACGAGCACGTCACCGACCCCGCTGCGGTCACCCGGGTGATCTTCGCCACCGGCAAGGTCGCGGTCGAAGCGGCCGAGTACCGGGAGAAGATCGGTTCCGATGCGGTGGCCATCGTCCGTGTCGAACAGCTCTACCCGTGGCCGTTCGGAGCGATCGGTCGAGCCCTTCAGCGGTACCGGAACGCAACCGAGATCGTCTGGCTCCAGGAGGAGCCCGAGAACATGGGTGCGTGGAATGCGGTCAAGGGTCGCCTGTACGAGGCCCATGGGGAGGCGTACCGGATCCGACGGGTCAGCAGGCCGGAGTCCGGCAGCCCGGCCACCGGTTCCATCGCCATTCACCGCCAGGAGCAGGACGAACTGCTACAGCGGGCGTTCGGCGGTCTGGACCGCTAACCCGGTATCACCTCGCGAGTTTCCTGGGGCCGGGTCGACAGGGCCTTGTGTCAAGAGCGTGCGCCCCGAGAAACTTGACGCAACCCGAAGGGTGGCCGCGAGTTTCCTGGGGCCCGGTCGACGGGATCTTGACGCAACCCGAAGGGTGGCCGCGAGTTTCCTGGGGCCGCGTCGCGGGATCTTGTGTCAAGAGCGTGCGCCCCGAGAAACTTGGCGCAACCCGAAGGGTTGCCGCTACCGCAGGTCAAGGCCGATCACCGATTCGAGATCGGTGAGGGCCTGGTCGGCGTTGAGCACCTTGATCGTTGTCATCCCCATTGCCTTCGCCGGCTTGAGGTTGATGCCGAGGTCGTCGAGGAAGACGGCCTCGTTCGCCTCGACCCCGGCCATCTCCAAGGCCCGCACGTAGAACGACTGCTCCGGTTTGCGCACACCGATCACCGACGACTCGACCACGTGATCGAACAGGGCCATCACCGCGGTAACCTCAGCCTCCCGCTGCGGGTCGGCGGGGGCGGCGTTCGGGTCGCGCTTCACGTTGTTGGTGAGGCACGCGGTCACGTAGCCCGCCGCCTTGATCCGGCGGATGGCCTCCACCATCTCGGGGCGGACATCGCCGGAGATCAACTCCAGCACCTTCCGTCCGCTCACCGCATGGCCCCTGGCCGCAGCCTCCTCCTCGAACAGCTCGACGAAGCCGTCGGCGTCCACGTCGCTCCGCTCGAACTTCGCCCATGCGTTGTGGTCGGGGTTCGTTGCGTTGATGGTGCGAATCAGGCCGTCGGGAAATCCCTCGGCCTGCTCGTATGCGGCGAAGGCGTCGAACGGACTGGTCAACACGACCCCGCCGAAGTCGAAGAGCACGGCACGAATGTTCTGAGCTGTCACGGCGTGATCCTAGTGAACCGACCAGACGTTGATCGAAACGCGAATTCGGTCGGTATCGACCGATTCGCGTTCGGATGATGATTGACTGTTGAGCGTCATGGCGAGTAAGAGTCGGCACCTAGTGGTCGATGGATCAAACATCGCGACCGAGAGTCGTACCCTTCCCAGCCTCGCGCAACTGGACGAGGCTGTTCGTGCTGTGCAGGCCGAGGAACCGGACCGACAGATCACGGTCATCGTCGACGCGACCTTCGCCCATCGCATCGACGCCTCGGAACGCAAGGCCTTCGAGGACGCGAACAACGCCGGCGAGATTGTGATGCCGCCCGCCGGTGCCGTCGGACGGGGCGATGCGTTCATCCTCCAGGTCGCCGAGAAGGCGGATGCCGCGGTCCTGTCCAACGATTCGTTCCAGGAGTTCCACGGTGAACACCCGTGGCTGTTCGACGAAGGTCGGCTGATCGGCGGGAAGCCGGTGGAGGGAATCGGTTGGGTGTTCGTCCCCCGGGTTCCGGTCCGTGGTCCGGCGAGCCGTCGGGCGACCAAGCAGGCCAGGGACGCCAAGAAGTCCGGCAAGTCCGGTTCGACCGCCAAGCGGCAGTCATCGAAGCGGGCGCAAGGGCCGGCACCAAAGCCGTCGGCGGACAACCCACCGCCGTCACGTCGGGATCGGCGTGGTTCGGACGGTGGCGATCGGCGTCGGCAGCAGCGGCGAAAGCCCGGTGACGAGGAGTCTCCGGCAACGGACACCAAAGCGAAGAAGTCCGGTGGCAAGTCAAAGGGAAAAAAGTCCGACGGGAAGCAGTCGGCAACGCGCGGCGGCGCAGCGAAGTCGAATCGGTCGTCGAAGGACGACGGTGGGAACCGATCAAAGTCGAAGGGCGCGGTCCAGGAGCTCAACAGCCCCCGGGACTTCATGCTCTTCGTAACCCAACACTCGATCGGTGATGAGGTGACCGGCATTGTCGACCGGTTCTCGTCGCACGGGTGTTACCTGCGTGCATCATCTGCCCAGTGCTATCTGCCGTCGAGTGCGATGGGCGATCCACCGCCCACCCGCGCCCGCGATGTGGTTGCACTCGGACAGACCGTGATTGTGAGGGTGGAGTCACTAGACTCCGACCGTCGCGGCATCAACGTGGTGCTGGTGCGCACCGTCAGCGATGACGGGAACAAGCAAAAACCTGTGGCCGGGGGAAAGTCCCGCGGCCGCAAAGCAAGAAGAACTTCTCAACGGCTGCGACCCGTCGCCGACGAAGCAGCTCGAGAAGAGAATCTCACAAGGAGCAAAACCACCGTGGCTACAAAGAAGACCGCCAAGAAGGCGGCCAAGAAGTCGCCGGCAAAGAAGGCTGCAAAGAAGGCAACGAAGAAGAGGGCCGCAAAGGCAACCTCCTCGGCCCGCGCCACCAAGGCCGCGGCACGCAAGGCAGCCAAGAAGTCGCCGGCAAAGAAGGCAACCAAGAAGGCAGCGAAGAAAGCGCCTGCCAAGAAGGCTGCGAAAAAGACCACCAAGAAAGCAGCGAAGAAGGCACCCGCCAAGAAGGCTGC
>JBCCGJ010000006.1:0-44072 GCA_039029335.1 Actinomycetota bacterium
CCCGACAGCGACCCCAGGTCAAAGACCCCGCCGAAGCTGCCAAGCCCGCTGACGACCCGCTCGTCGTGGGTGCTGAGCACCGACTCGGCGATCTGGGAGGTGGCGTCGGCCGCCGCGGCGAACGACACGCCCGCCTTGGCGTATGCGTCTCCCGGGTCCGCTGCCTGCTCGGCTTGCCTGGTCACGTACCGGTGGCCGATGTCGGCCCTGGCGAACAGTGCGTCGCCGACGAGCTGGTCGACCACGCCGTACACCCGCCGGAGGGCGTCCTCCAGATCGGTGCCGGTTCCCGTCACGGAGAGGACCCGTCCGCCTGCGCTCACCACCTGGCCGTTAACGATGTCGGTGGAACTGTGGATCAGGGATACCTGCGGGGGTAGCCCGACCGCCGGGATTGGTACACCCAACGCCGGTGAGGTGGGATACCCCTTTGCGGCAACAACAACGGTGGCGGCCGTGGTGCCGGAGACCCGCTCCACCGCGACGTCGGCGAGCCCACCGGACGCTGCGGCGGCCAACAGCTCAAGCACATCGGATCCGATGAGCGGTAGCAGGATCTGGGCCTCTGGGTCACCGAACCGGCAGTTGTACTCGATCAGGCGAGGGCCGTCGTCGGTCAACATGATCCCGGCGTACAGCACCCCGACGTACGGTGTGCCCTCCGCGGCCATGCCGGCGACCGCCCGGTCCAGGAACTGTGCGACCAGCTCCGGTTCGCGATCCGCCATGCCGGGCACCGGGGCGAACGCCCCCATGCCGCCGGTGTTGAGGCCGGTGTCGCCCTCCCCCACCCGCTTGTGGTCCTGAGCCGTGCCGATGGGGACAACGGTCTCGCCGTCGGCGATGCCGAACAGGGAGAGCTCCTCGCCCTCCAACCGCTCCTCGAGAACAACGGTTGCACCGGCGTCGCCCATGGTCCGGTCGGCCAGCAGGTCGTAGATGGCCCGCTCGGTCTCCACCCGGGTCTCCGGGATGATCACACCCTTGCCGGAGGCCAGACCGTCGGCTTTCACCACGACCGGCTTGCCGAATGCGTCGAGCCATTCGATGGCCGGGCCGACCTGGGTGAAGGACTCACAAACGGGTCCGGGGATGCCGTGACGAGCGGCGAACTCCCTGGCGAACGTCTTTGACCCCTCCAACCGGGCCGCTGCGGCGGACGGACCGAAACAGGCGATACCGGCGTCCAGCACCGCATCGCCGAGACCGGCGACCAGCGGCGCCTCCGGTCCGACAACCACCAGATCGATGGCGTTGTCGGTGCAGTAGCGGACCACCGCGTCGCTGTCGAAGACGTCGAGGTCCACGTTGTAGGCGGTGGTGCCGGCGTTGCCCGGTGCGACCGCCAGCGAGGCGAGCAGCGGGGAGGCGGTGATGGCCTCGGCGATTGCGTGCTCCCGACCGCCGGAGCCGATGAGCAGGACGTTTCGTTTGCTCACCCGAGCACCCCGTCGAATCGTTTCTTCGTACCACCCAGAGTCATCTGAACCGGTACCGGATAGGCACCGGTGAAACAGGCGTTGCAGTACCCGTCGTCCCGACCGAGCGCCTTCATCATGCGGTCGACCGAAAGGAACCCGAGGCTGTCGGCCCCGATGTGGTGGCAGATCTCCGCCACCTCCAGCTGGTGGGCGATGAGCTCGTCGTAGGTCCCCATGTCAACGCCGAAGAAACACGGGTGGGCAACCGGCGGACAGGTGATACGGACGTGGACCTCAAGCGCCCCGGCGTCGCGGATCAGCCGGATCAGCTGACCGGACGTTGTGCCCCGAACGATCGAGTCATCAACCACGACAACCCGCCGGCCTGCGATGTTCTCCGGAAGCGTGTTGAACTTGAGCGCAACACCCTGCCGACGAAGCTCGTCCGTCGGTTCGATGAACGTCCGGCCGATGTACCGGTTCTTGACAAACCCCTCGTTGTACGGGGTTCCGGACACGTTGGCGAAGCCGATCGCCGCGGGCACCGACGAGTCGGGTACCGGGATGACCACATCGGCTTCGACCGGGTGTTCCCTGGCCAACTCCTCGCCGAGGTTCTGCCGGGCCTGGTGGATCAACAGCCCGTCCCACGCCGCGTCCGGGCGGGAGAAATAGATGTGTTCAAAGGTGCAGCGGGCCTGGGACTTCTTCGGCAGCAGGGCCTGCGTCGAACGGGAAATCGACCCCTGCATGACCACGATCTCGCCCGGTTCGATCTCCCGGGCCGTTTCGCAGCCGAGTGTCCGCAGCGCCCCGGTCTCCGATGCGGCCACGTGGCCGCCGGACGGGAGCCTGCCGATCGAGAGCGGCCGGAACCCCCACGGGTCCCGGGCGGCGATGACCTTCGTGCCGGCGAGGATGACCAGTGAGAACGCCCCCTCCCAGCTGGGCATGACCGACTGGAGGCGCTCCTCCCAGTTGGCTCCCTCCGCGCCGGCCAGCATGAGGGCGAGCACCTCGGAGTCCGAAGACGACTGGAGGCCTGCGCCCCGCTCCAACAGTTTGGTGCGAAGGTCATCCGCGTTGACCAGGTTGCCGTTGTGGGCCACGCCGAGCGGGCCGTGGATGGTCTCCACCACGTAGGGCTGCACGTTCCGTTCGCTGTTCGATCCGGTGGTGGAGTACCGGGTGTGGCCGATGGCCAGGCTGCCGACCAGCGGGTCGAGGGTGCCGGGCTGGAAGACCTGGTTGACCAATCCCTGGCCCTTGTGGACCCGAACGGCCCGCCCGTCCGAGACGGCGATACCGGCCGCCTCCTGACCGCGGTGCTGGAGGGCGTAGAGGCCAAAGAACGCCATCCTGGCCACGTCATCGTTCGGAGAGGCGATGGCCAGGACCCCGCACTCCTCCTTCGGCCGATCCAACTCCATCTACTTCGGTCCCTCCCCGCTGTCCGCCGATCCCGTCTTGTCGGGCCGGTCGATGTTGGCTTCGTGCTGCCTGCGGTTTGTGTAGTGCTCCAGGTTTGCGGCCAACCGGTCCGCGGCCGGTTGGTCTCCCGGCTCGAACGCGGTACCGGTCAGGGCCTCGTACAGGTGCACGTAGCGCGCGGACGTCTCGGCCCAGACCGCGTCCGGGAGCTCCGGCGGCGGGCCGTCACCGACGTACCCAAGTTCCCGCAGTGCAAGCCGGACCGGCTCCTTGTCGAACCCGTCCGGCGGTTTCTGTTCAGCCAGACGCTCGGCCAGGCCGTCGACCGCCCAGAAGCGGGACGAGTCCGGCGTGTGGACCTCGTCGATGAGCAGCAGGTCGCCGTCCGGTGACAGTCCGAACTCGTACTTGGTGTCGGCAAGGACAAATCCGGCATCGGCTGCGGTCTCGGTCCCGCGTTCGAACAGGGCGAGCGCCACCTTCTGGACCTCGGCCCACAGGCCGGCCTCCACCAACCCTTCGGTGGTGACCTGGTCGATCGTGACCGGCTGATCGTGACCGCCGTCCCTGGCCTTGGTGGTCGGGGTGATAAGCGGCTCGTCGAGGGGCCCATGGGGCTCCAGACCGTCCCGCAGATGGTGTCCGTAAAGGACCCGCTCGCCCGCGAGGTACTTCGGCAACAGGGCGGTTGAGGTGCTGCCGGTCAGCCGGCCGCGGACAACAACCTCCACCGGCAGGGGTGACGCATCGACGGCGATCAGGGCGTTCGGATCCGGTACGGCGACCACGTGGTTGGCGACGATGTCGCGAGTCTTCGAAAACCACCAGGCGGCGAGCTGGTTGAGGACCTGACCCTTGTGGGGCACCAAGCCGATGATCCGGTCGAATGCGCTGAGCCGATCGGTGGTCACCAGCAGCCTGCGGTCACCGGGGAGCGGCCAGGCCTCACGGACCTTTCCGGAGGTTCGACCGTCGAGCGGTAAATCAACCGTCGACAGCGTCAGCTCTGCTCCCACGCTCTCCATCATGGCCAGCGCGCGGCGCCGCGCGGGTGACCCTCGGCAAGTTAAACAAAAAGTAAGGACGCCGACATCAGGCTTGCCGTTCGTCGCCTCCTCCGGTTGCCAACCGGAGGCCGGAACGGGCCTGGCTCAGCTCTGGATGACGGTCCGGACACCCGCCTCGAACAACGCGAGGCACCCGCCGCTGCGGCCCCGCCTGCGCAGCGGATCCTGGCGGTCGAAGACGTGATCCTCGGGGTGCGGCATCAGGCCGAGCACGAGGCCGGTTTCATCGACGATGCCGGCCACGTCGTCTGCGGAACCGTTGGGATTCTCCGGATACGAACCCCCTGCTTGTCGCCCCGCACCGTCACCGATGCCGTACCGGAACGCGATGCGGTCCGCGGCGTCCAGTGCGGCCAGGTCGGAGGCGACGAACCGGCCCTCCCCATGAGCCACCGGGCACCGGACCGGACCGTCGAGGCCACTCATCCACGGTGACCAGGTGGCGCCGGGGATGAGCTCGACCCACCGGCATTCGAACCGGCCCTTCTG
The DNA here is from genome assembly GCA_039029335.1 of Actinomycetota bacterium. Taxonomy (GTDB): domain Bacteria; phylum Actinomycetota; class Acidimicrobiia; order Acidimicrobiales; family SZUA-35; genus JAHELU01. The sequence continues at coordinate 4,409 of JBCCGJ010000006.1, forward strand.
GTTCTCGGTCAGGGTGGCGACAACGGGGTCGGCCTTGCGCACCGAACTGCCGGACGGTTCGGTTGTACCGGGCAGGAGTCCGGCCTTGACCAGGGCCTGGAACCCGTTGCAGATGCCGATGATCGGCATGTGCCGTCCCCGAGCCTCACGCAGCTGCTCGGCGAACCAGCTGTTGAGGTCAAGACCGAGCAACCGGCCGGCGCCAAGTGCGTCGCCGTAGGAGAAGCCACCGGGCAGGGCCAGAATCTGATGGTCGACAAGCTTGACCTCGCCGTTTCGGAGTTGGGCCAGCGGCACTTGGTTTGTTGCGGCTCCTGCGGCCCGGAAGGCCAGCGCCAGCTCGTCGTTGCGATTGGTCCCCGGGGCGATCGGGATGAGAACCGTCGGTTTGGTGTCCATCACTCAGCCTCCGGTTGCTCGGGTGCCGCGTCGGCCTCCAGCTCGGCCTCGACATCGACATCGGCATCGGCATCGGCATCGGCTCGTGACTCGGTCTCCGGGTCCTCGTGGGCGTCCGCCGGGGCCTCGGCTCGGTCGCCGACCCCGGCCGGCGTCTCGCCTGTATCGACGGCCGACTCGGCGATCGGTTCCTCCGCGCCGGCGAGCGGGACCGCGTCGACCGGGTCCGGCAGTGTGGGGTCGATGGGTATCGGCCGCTTCGCCAGGGTGTTGCCCGGTCCGGACTTGAACGCCACCTCGATGTCGTCGAGGGAGATGTCCAGCTCGGTCCCGATCCGGACCCGTCCGTCGTCGGTGGTCCACCCCACCCGTACCGCGGTGGGGGCGAGGTCGAGGAACTCTCCGGACCGCTCCGGATCAACCTCTATCAGGTACCGGGCCAGGCCCTCACCGAACAACTCGTAGGCGGTGTGCCGCTCCGCCAGGGTCAGGTTCACACCGAGCCGTCCGGCGAACGCCCATTCGGCGGCCGCCGCGGCGAGGCCTCCCTCGGAGACGTCATGGGCGCTGAGCGCCAGTCCGGCCTTGATGACCTGATGCATCGATCGGTGCCGCTGGACGGCATCGGGGTCCGGCGCAGGCAGGTGCCCACCGCGGTCACCGCCGGTCACCTCGTCGAGGTAGCTGCCACCGAGCATGCCGGTCGCCGGTCCCAGCAACCAGACGTCGTTGCCCGGCCGGACCAACCCGACGGACGGCAACCGGGCGATGTCGGTGACGATCCCGACCGCGGTGATGATCAGCGTGGGTGTCACCGGGTCCGGCGTACCGTCCGGACCGACGAACTCGTTGAAGAGGGAGTCCTTGCCGGACACGAACGGGGCCCGGTAGGTCAGCGCCGCGTCGTGGCAGCCCCGGCAGGCGGCGACGAGCTGGCCGAGGGTCTCCGGATTCCGGGGGTTCCCCCAGGCGAAGTTGTCCAGCAGGGAGAGCCGGTCCGGATCCGCCCCGGCAACCACGGCGTTCCGGATGGCCTCGTCGACAGCGGCCCACGCCATCAACTCGCAGTCGTGGCGACCCAGCAGAATCGCCGATCCGATGCCGATCACCGCGGCCCGAACCGGATCGGAACCCTCGGTTCCCGGCGGGATGAACACCGTGCCGTCCGCCGGGCCGTCGAGGGCGACACCGTCGTAGGGGCGGATCATCGTTCCCCCGAGGACCTCGTGGTCGTAGGTCCTGATGACGGCCTCGTTCGAGCGAAGCGACGGATGGGCCAGCAAACCCCGCAGCGCATCGATTGGCTCAACGACGGACCCGACCACTTCCTTCGGGCTGCGGGGCACGCGTTGCTTCTTGGTCTCGGTCGCCTGGAGCTGAAGCCGTGGCCGACCGTTGTGGAGGAAGTTCGCATCGAGGTCGATCACGACCTCGTCACCATTGCGGACGATCACCCGCCCTTCACCGGTGAACCAGCCGATGACCGTGGCCTCGACCTGCCACTGCCTGGCGAGGGCCAGGAACGGCACCGGGTCCGGAACCGCAAGAACCATCCGTTCCTGCGCTTCGGAAAGCCAGACCTCCCACGGCGCCAGGCCGGGGTACTTGCGAGGCACCTTGGCGAGATCGACGTCGGCACCCAGTGCCTCGGCCATCTCGCCGACGGCGGACGACAGCCCGCCGGCGCCGCAGTCGGTGATGGCGGTGTAGAGGCCGGCGTCCCGGGCGGCGATGACCAGATCGATCAGCCCCTTCTCCACCACCGGGTCACCGATCTGGACCGATGCCCCGGCGATGTCCGCCGTTTCGGCACCCATGGACTGGGAGGAGAACGTTGCCCCGCCGACCCCGTCACGACCGACCGCACCACCGATGGTGATGATGAAGTCCCCCGCCCGGGCGTTTGTCGGGTTCGACCCGTGGGGCAACACCCCGACGCAGCCGGCGAACACCAACGGCGTTGTGGTGTAGCTGGGGTCGTGCAGGATCGCTCCGGCCAGGTTGGGAACACCGATCTTGTTGCCGTAGTCCCCGATGCCGGCGATGACCCCGGACCGGATCCGCCTGGGATGCAGCACCCCGTCCGGCAGGTCGGCAACCGGGAGATCCTCGGGTCCGAAGCAGAGGATGTCGGTGATGGCGATGGGCTTGGCCGAGACCCCCAGGATGTCGCGGACAACACCGCCGACACCGGTGTTGGAGCCGCCGAACGGTTCGAGCGCGGACGGATGGTTGTGGGTCTCGGCTTTCAGCGCCAGATCATGGGTGGCGTCGAAGTTGACGATCCCGGCGTTGTCGACGAACGAGCTGACCACCCACGGTGCGTTGATCTTCTCGGTCGCGCCCCGAAGGTAGGTGTTGAGCAGGCCGTCGATCTCCCCGCTCGGGGTGGTGATGTGGGCCCGGAAGGTTTTGTGGGAGCAGTGCTCGCTCCAGGTCTGGGCGAGCATCTCCAACTCACCGTCGGTCGGTTCACGTCCCTCGGAGGCGAACCACTTCTGGATGACGGCCATCTCGTCACCGGTGAGGCCGAGCCGCCGGTTCTGGCTGATCCGCATCAGGCCGTCGAAGTCATGCCCGCCGAGCGGGATGAGCTGGGTTGGCGGGGTCTCCGCCTCGAAATCGGTGTGGGCCGGCTCGAGCAGGTCGGCCGCCCACCGCTCGATCACGGGATTGTGCAACACCCGGTTGGCCAGCCGGGCGTCGTCACCCTTGGCCAGGAAGCCGTAGACCAACCAGCGGGTCCCGACGGTTGCCGCCTCAAGCGGGATTCCCAACTCCCTGGCGGCCCGCAATAGTTCCGCGGCCTGGCGATCCGTGACGCCGGGCCGAAGGCCGGTTTCCACGATGGTGACCCTGCCGTGGCCGGACGGCGGCACGTGCTCCTCGCGGGACATCCACCACTGGCCGACCGGGTCGACCAGCAACGTGGCCGCCAGGGCCTGGATCTGATTTTCGGTCAGGTCCCCCCGCAGGTGGATGATCGGGTACGCGACGATCTGGTTCGCCCGGATACCGAACAACCTGGCCTTGTCTGCGGGGCTGTCCGGGCCGGTGTCGACGTGACCCGGCCCGATGACGATTGCGAAATCCCTCTCCGCTTCCACTCGCCCCAGGATGTCGCATGGAAAGTCCGCGCGGCGACTTACTCGCCGGTTTTTACAAATTGTCAACTTCGGCCGATCCGGATCCCGGACCGGCCGGGGTCCAACGGGTCGGTCCGCCGGCCCGGACCGAGGGTTTCCAACCGTCTGACAACCGTCCTGTCCGGCGTGGCGCTACCGTCGTCGTGTGGCTTCGGGATTCATTCTCGGGGTGGACCTGGACGGGGTCTGCGCCGACTACAACACCGGTTTCCGTCAGATCGTCGCTGCAGACCGCGGCGTCGAGCCGGAGACGCTGCCGATGCCCTCGCAATGGGGATTAGAGGAGTGGGCCCTCGACGGGGACGAGTACGTCCGGCTCCACAAGATGGCGGTGACGGACAAGCGGATGCTGCGGGACCTTCCCGCGTTCAGCGGCTGCGCCGATGCCCTGTGGCGGCTTTCGGACCTCGGGGCGTGGATTCGCATCATCACCCACCGGCTGTACACGAACTGGGGTCACGCCACGGCGGTGTCCGACACGGTCGAATGGCTCGACGAGCATCGGATCCCCTACCGGGACATCTGTTTCCTCGGGGCGAAACCGCAGGTGGAGGCCGACGCCTACATCGACGACGCCCCGCACAACATCGCCGCCCTCCGGGAAGCGGGCAACACGGTCATCATCTTCGACCAGCTCTACAACCGCGGCCTCGACGGGCTGCGGGCCCACAGCTGGGAGGAGGTGGAGGAGTTGGTCTCCGAACTGGCGGCGAAGAAGAACGCGGTGCAGCCGCAGATTCCCGGCCTGGACGCCGGGGCGGACCGGCTGGACCGGCGAACCGGCAAAACCTGATCGCTGACGGCGAGGTTGCAGACTGCAGGGGCGGAGACGCCGGTGTGGTGGCGCGAGCCCGTGCGAACGCTAGGCGGTCGGGACGGCGGCGGCGGCTGTTGACACCCCGGCCAGCGCGGTCCGAAGCCAGTCGTTCTCCACGGTGGTCAACCCGGGAACGTCTGCCAGCAGGCGGTCAACCTCGGTGCGCACCGCCGGACGGTCGGCGGCCGCCAGGCGAAGGTCCAGCAGCAGATCGATGACCCGGTTCCGGTCACTGAGCTGGCCGCTGACGCCGTCGAGGAACTGTTCGATCAAGGTTTCAACCACGGGTTTATGTTGCCACCTTCATGGCCCTGATGAAAGAACCGGGAGAGAGGTTGCCCATCCAGGCCGCCGGTTGGAGCCGTTCGACCCTGGTCCGGTTGGGTAGGAGGAACCGCCGATGGGGGCCTCGTCGGATCAGGCCCGCTACGGTTCCCGACATGCCGGACTCCCCCGTTCTCCAGGTCGGCTCGGCGGTGGCGGCCCTGGTCCTGGCCGCCGTCTTCTGCTACGCCGCGGTGGCCAAACTGTCCGACCGGCAGAGGACGGCAGAGGACTTCTTATCGATGGGTCTCCCCGACCCGGGCCGGCTCGCCATACTCGTCCCCCTGCTGGAACTCGGCACGGCGGCGTGCCTGGTGGTGGCCCCCGGCTGGGGCGGTGTGCTGGCCGTCGCCCTGCTGGTCGGGTTCACCACCAACCTTGTCCTGGTGATGCGCTCCGGTCGGGTCGCCACTTGCGCCTGCTTCGGCGGCAGCTCCGCAGAACCGATCTCGGTCGGCCATCTGATCCGCAACGCCGGGCTCGGTGCGCTCGGGCTGCTCAGCGCGCTGTTCGACGGCTGGATCTGGCAGGTGTTGTGACCGCCTTGTGACCGCCTCCGGCGAACAATTCGATGTTCGACGGAATAGCAAACCGTCTGATGTAATTGCCTTTTGGGGAAGACCGAGACACCCGGAACACGACCAGGTAGGCGAACAGCATGGACAAGACCGAGGACCGACAATGGGGGTTCCGGACAAGGGCCCTCCACGCCGGCGGCCAACCGGACGCCGCAACCGGGGCCCGCGCGGTGCCGATCTACCAGTCGACCAGCTTCGTGTTCGAGGACACCGACGACGCCGCCGACCTGTTCGCCCTGCAGAAGTACGGGGTCATCTACTCCCGTATCTCCAACCCGACCACCTCTGCGTTCGAGGAGCGGATGGCCTCGCTGGAGGGCGGCATCGGCTCGGTTGCCACCGCGTCCGGTCAGGCAGCGGAGTTCATGGCCATGACCACCCTGTGCGAAGCGGGTGACCACATCGTCGCCGCCGCGGGGCTCTACGGCGGAACCTATGCGCTGCTGGCCAGCACGCTGAAGCGGTTGGGCATCCAGACCGACTTCGTGCCGAACACCGACCCCCAGGCCTTTGCCGCGGCGATCCGTCCGCAGACCAAGCTCCTGTACACCGAAGTCATCGGCAACCCGTCCGGCGCCGTCGCCGACCTTGAGGTCCTGGCCGACATCGCCCACAGCAACAACCTGCCGCTTGTCGTCGATGCGACCTTTGCAACGCCGTACCTGTGCAGACCGATCGAGCACGGGGCGGACATCGTCCTTCACTCCGCCACCAAGTTCATCGGCGGCCACGGCACCAGCATCGGCGGTGTGGTCACCGAGGGCGGCACGTTCGACTGGGGCTCCGGTCGATTCGACCGGCTGACCGAACCGGTGCCCAGCTACAACAACCTGAGATGGTGGGACAATTTCGGCGAATACGCCTTCTGCACCGCGCTTCGATCGGAACAGCTCCGTGACGTCGGTGCCTGCCTGTCCCCGTTCAACGCCTTCCTGCTGCTCCAGGGTCTTGAGACGCTGCCGCAGCGGATGGAGGAGCACGTGGCGAACGCCAAGGCCGTTGCCACCTGGCTGAACGAGGACCCCCGGGTCAACTGGGTGGCCCACGCCGATCTGCCGGACTCCCCGTACCACGATCTGGCAACGAAATACCTGCCGAAGGGGGCGGGTGCCATCTTCACCTTCGGCATCAACGGCGGCCGCGCTGCCGGAAAACGGTTCATCGAGAACCTGCAGATGGTCAGCCACCTGGCGAACGTCGGCGACGCCAGAACGTTGGTCATCCACCCCGCGTCCACCACCCACCAGCAGATGACGGACGAACAGCTCGAGCAGGCAGGCGTCGGGGCGGACATGGTCCGGCTGTCGGTCGGGCTGGAAGATCTCGAGGACATCCTCTGGGATCTGGATCAGGCGTTGACCGCAGCGACAAAGGACGAGGGATGACCACAACGGAACAAGCCACCGATCAACCCGGTGGGTGGACACCACCCAGCGCCCTGGAACGCAAGGCAATCCTCGACGACGCAACCACCATCGCCATCGTCGGTGCGTCGGCCAACCCGGCCAGGGCCAGCAACTTCGTCATGACCTACCTGAAGTCGTCCATCTGTGAGTATGACCTGTACCCGGTGAACCCTCGGGAGGAGGAGATCCTGGGGCTCCGGTCCTACCCGTCGCTTGAGGCGCTGCCGGTGGTCCCGGACATCGTCGACGTGTTCCGCAAGCCGGAGGACTGCCCGGCCATCGCCGCCGAGGCGGTGGCGATCGGGGCCAAGGTGCTGTGGCTGCAGCTGGGCATCCAGAGCGAGGAGGCGGCGGAGATCGCCATGGCCGGTGGCCTGTCGGTTGTCATGGATCGATGTACCAAGATCGAGCACGCCCGGTTCGCCGGCGGCCTCCATCTTTCCGGGTTCGACACCGGCGTGATAAACAGCCGTCGGCGTCCGCGTCGCTGAACCGGCCGAAACGCCAACAACCGTTCTTCGACAATCAGGGGATCTCATGGACCTACAGCTTGCGGGAAAGAAGGCGATCGTGGCGGGCGCATCGGCGGGCCTCGGGCTCGGCTGTGCAAAGGCCCTCGCCGCCGAGGGGGCGTCGGTCGCCATCGGCAGCCGGGATCGGGAGCGGATCGACGCAGCGGCGGCAAGCCTCGACGGCTCGATCGGCATCGTCGGCGATGTCAGCACCACGGAGGGCGCCGTCGGCTTCGTGAACGAGGCCGCCGAGGCACTGGGGGGCGTTGACATACTGATCGCCAACGCCGGCGGACCACCGGTTGGCAATTTCGAGGCAACGGACCTCGACGCCTATGCGGCTGCGGTCAACCTCAATCTGCTGTCGACGGTGGCCATGGTCCACACGGCGATTCCGATGATGAAGGAATCAGGATGGGGCCGTATCGTCGCCATCACCTCCATCTCGGTCCGCCAACCGATGGGCAACCTGATCCTGTCGAACACCGCCAGGGCCGGAGTCACCGGTTTCCTCAAAACCGTCGCCACCGAGGTGGCACGGCACGGCATCACCGTGAACACCCTGCAGCCCGGCTCGCACAAGACCGCCCGGCTGATCGGCACCGGTGCCGACCTGGAGGCAGCGGCGCGGGCCAACCCGTCGAAGATGATCGGGGACGCGGACGACTTCGGAAAGATCGCCGCTTTCCTGTGCTCCGACGCCGCAAAATTCGTGACCGGGGCATCGCTCCAGGTCGACGGCGGGGCCTACGCCGGCCTGCAGTGAACCGGCCGCCGGCCGGCTGCGAACCCCGTTGCCGCGCCCGCAGCCGTACAAACCCTCCCCCACGGCTGGTTGACCGGACCTGAAATTGACCCTTCGGTCAAGGGCAGCTGATAGGTTACCCACCGGTAGCCTGGAGAACGGGACCATCCCACAACCGATTCCCCCGGAGGTAACCCCATGGCCGAAGCCGTCATCGTTGCAACCGCCCGCAGCCCGATCGGGCGGGCGTTCAAAGGCTCGCTCAAGGACGAGCGACCGGACGACATAACGTCACAGATCGTCAAGGCCGCGCTGGCCAAGGTGCCGGAACTCGACCCGGCCGACGTTGAGGATCTCATGCTTGGCACCGGTTCGCCGGCCGGTGAGCAGGGCTTCAATCTGGCCAGGGTTGTTGCGGTCATGTCCGGGCTTGACGACGTCCCCGGCGTGACGGTCAATCGGTACTGCTCCTCCTCGTTGCAGACGATCCGGATGGCCGCTCATGCGATCAAGGCGGGCGAAGGCGATGCGTTCATCGCCGCCGGTACCGAGTTCGTCAGCCGCTACGGCGCAGGCGTCTCCGACCCCGCCGAAGCCCAGAACCCGATCTTCAACGACGCCGTTGGCCGCACCGCGGCCCGGGCCGAAGGAGGGGCGGAGACCTGGACCGCGCCGGAAGGTCTGCCGGACATCTACATCGCCATGGGCCAGACCGCGGAGAACGTCGCCCAGCAGGAAGCGGTCAGCCGCGAGGATCAGGACGCCTGGGGTGTGCGAAGCCAAAACCGGGCGGAAGACGCCATCAACCGAGGCTTTTTCGAAAACGACATCACCCCGGTGACGCTGGAGGACGGGACCGAACTCCGGACCGACGACGGCCCCCGGCCCGGCACCAACATCGAAGGGGTCAGCCAGCTGAAGCCGGTCTTCCGACCGGACGGCACGGTGACGGCGGGGAACGCCTGCCCGCTGAACGACGGCGCCGCCGCCGTTGTTGTCATGAGTGACACCCGGGCCAGGGAACTGGGTATCAAACCGTTGGCCCGCATCATCGCTTCCGGCGTCACCGGTCTCAACCCGGAGATCATGGGCCTCGGACCGATCGAGGCGGTCCGACAGGCCCTCGGCCGGGCCGGCATGACCATCGATGATGTCGACCTGGTGGAGATCAACGAGGCGTTCGCCGCCCAGGTCCTGCCGTCGGCCGAGCACCTTGGCATCGACCACGACAAGCTGAACGTCAACGGCGGGGCGATAGCCCTCGGCCATCCGTTCGGGATGACCGGCGCCCGGATCATGACCACCCTGATCAACGGCCTCGAGGACGCGGACAAGACCATCGGCCTGGAAACGATGTGTGTCGGCGGTGGCCAGGGCATGGCGATGCTCATCGAACGGCTCTAGGACCAACCGGTCGGGAGGATTCGCCGGCCGGGGACGATCGGCCGCTCGGGGAGAATCTGCCGATTTCGAGACCGAATCGATCGGTAATTCCACCCAAAATGTAACGTGGCCACCATTTAGGTGGTCTAATGAAATTGAATACTCTCCCCTGAAGCCCCGGTCCCATCTGGTGATCGGGGCTTCGTACGTTGTTCGGGTATCCACATCGACCAACCGGTGCCGCCCACCGTTTCATCGGGCAACATGGGAGCGATGGCTTTCCTCGACCACCTTGCCGCATGGTCGGCCGACGACCTCTCCCACCTGATGGCCGCCAGGCCCGACCTGCTCCCGGCGTCCGACCGGGGCCGGGAAGCGGTGGCCAGGAAGGCCGGATCGGCCATCTCCCTCGGTCGGGCCCTCGTCGGCGCAGACGTCGGGATGCTGGTGGTGGCCGAGGCGCTGGTCGCCAAATCTCCCGCCGACCTAACCGACATCGACCGGCTCCTGGGTACCGGAGACCCGGTTGGGGTCGCCGATGCCGTCGAGCGGCTGCGGCGGATCGGGGTTGTTGTCGTCGAGGACGGTGTGGTGTTCCCGGTCGGCGCCCTGGCCGACCTGCTGCACCGGCCGCTCGGCCTTGGCCCGTCGTTCGCCGAACTGGCCGATCACCTCCCGTCCGACACCATCGACCGGCTTGCGTCAACGCTCCGGGCCGACGGTTCCGATCGACGGTCAGCGACGATCCGGGCCATCGGCCATCGCCTCGGCGATCCGCAGACACTGGCGGCCCTGCTGGCCGATGCGCCGCCTCGATCACGGGATCTGCTCGATCAGCTGGTGGCGGCCCGCTCGCCTGCGGTACCGCTCCCGACCGGCTATCCCTACCGCACGCTGGACCCCGACGACCCGCTGGCCTGGCTTGTCGACACCGGCCTGGTGGCCCCGGTCAGCGAATCCGGGGCGGAGCTGCCCCGGGAGTTGGTCATCGCGGCGATGCCGGACGGCCTCGCCCCCACCGCCGCGCTCCGACCGATCGACCTGCAACCGGTGGACGGCCTGGCCGATGATCTGGTGATCGGTGGCTCCGCAGATCGGGCCAACCTGGTGCTGGATGCGGCGGAGACGCTGCTCCGGCTGGCGGCGGACGGCCTGGTATCGGTGCGAAAAGCCGGCGGCATCGGCCCGAGGGAGCTGGCCAGGTTGGCCAAGCGCTGTGGTTTGGACCCCGTCGACATCGCCCGCCTGTTCGAGCTTCTGTCCGTCGCCCGGCTCATCACGGTCTCCGGCAACCAGCTGACGGCGAGCGACCTGGCCGCCCGCTGGTGGTCGTTGGCCCGGCCCCGGCGCTATCTGGCGCTGGCCAGGGCGTGGCTCGCCGCAGACCGGTTCCTTTCCCGGGGCCTCCTCGAACATCAGGGCTCGAAACTGGTCGCCCTCGGCGATGCGGAGCCGATCGCCGCCGTTGGTGCCGCCCGGACGATCACGCTGCGGACGATCTGCCAACTGCCGGAGGGTTCGGCGTTCGCCGTCGATCAGCTTGCCGCGACCGTTGTCTGGCAGGGACCGAACCTGTGGGGCACCGGCGAACCACCGGCGGAGGACCTGGTCGACTGGACGATCGAGGAGGCGGAGCTCCTCGGCCTCGTCGCCGACGGCGCCCCTTCGCCTATTCTGCGTTCGCTCACGAGCGACGACGAGGTCGGACTGGCCCGGCAGGTGGCCGAGACCCTTGCCGACGACCAGGATCGGTTTGTCCTCCAGAGCGATCTCACCGCTGTGGCATTCGGACCGCTGGCCCCCGCCGTGAGCAGGCCGCTCGGGGAGATGACCGAACCGATCGGTGACGTGGGCGAGGCCCGGGCGCTTGGCTACCGATTCACCGAGCAGAGCGTGCGTACGGCGTTCGATCGGGGGTGGACCGCACCGTCGATAACCGCGTTCCTCGAGGAGCATGCGCTGGCCGGTGTTCCCCAGCCGTTGGCCTACCTCCTGGCCGACGTCGCCAGGCGGTACGGGGCGATCCGGGTCCAGCCCGCCCAGTCGGTTGTCATCACCGCCGACGAGGTGGCGGCCGTGGAGCTGGGAGCGAACCGGAAGGCCGCGGCGCTTGGTCTTCGGCTCATCGCCCCGACCGTCATGACCTCGCCGCTCGACCCGGTCACCGTTACCGAGGCGCTCAGGGACCTGGGGCTCTTTCCGGTGCTGGAAGGCTCGTCGGTTGTGCTCGACAAACCGGGGGCGGCGGGGGTGGACACCGATTCCACCGGGAACGGTCAGACCGGCACCGGCGCCCAGGCGGGTCGCAGGGACGGATCACCCCAGCCCGTCGACCTGCCTGCGGACTGGATCGGGCCCCCGCTGTCCACCGGTCCCGTGCCCGAGGAGATCATCGAGGCGGTCCGGGCGATCACCGAGCTCGACCCACCCGCCGACCCGGCCCCCGAAACGGACAGAAACACCCTCGACCGGCGGCTGCGGGGCTACCGGGGTCGGGCCGCGGTGGTTGATGCGGTGGTGGACGGTCGCAGCGTGACGGTCTGTGGGACCGTCGTCGCAACCGGACGGACCATCGGTGTGTTGACGGTCGACGGTGTCGTCGAGATTCCTGTCGGTTCGGTTCTGGCCGTCGGTGACCCGGCCGTCGGCTGAGACCAACGGCGATGGCATCCTCGGACGGCAACGAGCAAGGCGATCATTCGATCACATCCGGTGCGCTCCTGGTGGCCGGAACCGACACGCTGCTGCTCCAGCTGGACCACCCGGAGGCCGACCGTTGCCGGGCCGGGCTTGCGGCGTTCGCCGAACTGGAGCGCTCACCGGACCACGTCCACACCTACCGGCTGACCGACCTCGGTCTCTGGAACGCAAAGGCCGCAGGGCTGACCGCTGATGCAGCCGTCCGCTTCCTCCGACAGCACACGGCCGGGCCGGTCCCCCGGGCCGCCATCGATCGGATCACCGAGACGATGGACCGGTTCGGGCGAGTCCACATCGAGACACCGGGACCGGAACTCGCTTGCGCGGCTCAAGAGGACAGGGGCGAGGACACCACCGCGGATACATCGGATGCGGTGGTCCTGCGAGCCGACGACGTCTCCCTCTTCGACCAGCTCATGGCCGACCCCGCCATCGCCCGACTGACCGATCGGACCGTCGGCCCCACCGCGGTCCTGGTACCCGCCGCCAATCGCGGCAGGCTCAAGCAACTGCTGACCGAGCGACGGTGGCCGGCGGACGATCGGGCAGCGCTCGGCCCGGGTCGACCGTTCACCTTCCACCTGCGGCCCGACGTGACGCTTCGCCCCTACCAGCGGCAGGCGGTCGACTCCTGGACACCGTCCGGGACCGGCGTGATCGTCCTTCCCTGTGGTGCGGGCAAGACCCTCACGGCGATCGCCGCCGCAGCAACCGTCGGTGCAAACACGCTTGTCCTTGCCACCAGTGCGGCCTCCCTGTCCCAGTGGCAGCGGGAGCTCCTGCGATTCACCGATATCGACCCGTCCGACATCGGCCTGTACACCGCAACGGAGAAGAACATCCGGCCGATCACGCTGGCCACCTATCAGATCCTGGCCACCAGGCGGGACGGTCGGTACCGCCACATCGATCTGATCCAGGGCGGTGACTGGGGACTGGTCATCTACGACGAGGTGCATCTGCTCCCCTCCGCGGTGTTCAGTCTGACGGCCGGCATCCAGGCCAGACGTCGGCTTGGGTTGACCGCGACCCTGGTCAGGGAGGATGGCCGGGAAGCCGACGTGTTCACCCTGGTCGGGCCGAAGCGGTTCGACGTGCCGTGGGCCGAGCTGGAGCTCCAGGGCTGGATCGCCCCCGCCGTCTGCACCGAGGTTCGGGTGGTGGCCACCGACGAGGAGCGGATGGCTCACGCCACGGCCGATCATCGGACAAAGGCGGCGATCGCCGCCGCGGTGGCGGCCAAGGGCCCCGTGATCGAGGCCATCCTCGACCGGCACCGGGGCGAACCGACACTGATCATCGGAACCTATCTGGACGGACTGCAGCCGGTCGCCGACCGCCTCGGGGTCCCGACCGTCACCGGCAGGACGCCGAACGCCCGCCGTGACGAACTGTTCGATCAGCTCCGCCGAGGAACCATCGACACGCTGGTGGTGTCGAAGGTGGCCAACTTCAGCCTCGACCTACCCGAGGTGTCGGTGGCCATTCAGGTCTCGGGCACCTTCGGCAGCAGGCAGGAGGAGGCCCAGCGGCTCGGTCGGATCCTTCGACCGAAGCAGGACGGACGCCAGGCGAATTTCTACACGCTGGTCGCCCGGGACACCGTTGAGCAGGAGCAGGCCGCCAGACGGCAGCGGTTCCTGGCGGAGCAGGGGTACCACTATCGAATCATCGACGGTACGGATCTGCTTGCCACCGGACAGGCCGACGGGTGACGTCGGGCAACCGTTGGTCAGGCTGGCGTCAGCCGGTCGACGATCAGCCGGACGTCGGTCCGACGGTTGCGCAGCTCTGCACGGTCTGGTTGAAGAACTCGCTGAAGCCGGGGATCCCGTTCTCCCCGTCGAAGAAGTCGAATGAGTCGGCGGCCGAGATCTTGCCAAGTGCATCGTCATCATCGCCATAGCGGTCGAAGACGGCGTCCGCCATGCAGGTTGCCTCCTCGACGCTGAAGGCCTCGTCGAGGGTGAGCACGTCGATCAGGTCCTCCCGGGAGCCCGGACCGCCACCGCAGGCCGCAGCGACGAGCGCGACGGCCAGCAGACCCGGAAGATACCGGAACCGACGCCACCGGCGACGACCGACGGCGGAGGGCCGGAGCGGGTCCGGGGACGACGGTGGAACGGGGCGTCCCGAAGGTGGCGCAGGCGAGGTCATGACCGGTTCTTTCTAGCCCTCCCACCGCACCATTCCTACCTGCAGGCCCATTCGTCGCCCCGATGGACCCGCCGAACCCCGGCCACCGGCGGTGTCACCGCTGTGCCAGACTGAGGCGGTGCCGTTCCGCCCCGTGATCGGGTCGACCCCGCCGCGACAAAAGCTGACAAGGCGTCGGGCCATGGAATTGGGTGGCGCCGCCGCGATCGCCGCCTCGCTGGCCACCCCGCTCCCCCGCACCGCGTCCGGAGCGACCCGGCCGGCGGCGCGGAGGGCTGCGCTGGCCGACGGACTGAGGCCGGAGATCAACCCGCGCTCGGCCTGGGCCGGGGACCTCCCGGTCACCGGGGAGATCGTCCCGGAGGAGGACGTCCGCTTTCTGCTGGTCCATCACACCGCATCGACCAACGAGTACGGGCCGGAGGACGTCACCGATCAGATCCGTGGGTTCTACAGCTTTCACACGGGCCCGGAGAAGGGCTGGCCCGACGTGGCCTACAACTTCTTCGTCGACCGGTTCGGCGGCATCTGGGAAGCCAGGGCCGGGAGTCTGGCCGGGCCGGTCCGGGGGGACGCAACCGGCGGCTCGCAGGGCCACGCGCTGCTCTGCAGCCTGATCGGCGACCACCGGACGGCCGAGGTCACCGCGGAGGCCAAGGCGGCCATGACCGGCCTGCTGGCCTGGCTGAGCGTCCGACACGGCGTCGATCCGACGCCGGGAACCACCGTGGACTTCGTGTCCCGCGGTTCCAACCGCTGGCCGGCCGGGACGGAGGTGACGGCCAGGACCATCTCCGGCCATCGCGACATGTCGCAGACCACGTGCCCCGGCGACGCCGCCTATCGCTGGATCGGGGACGAACTCCCCGTGGCCGTGACAACCGCCGTTGCGGAGGCCGCTGCGGCGAACGACCCGGAACCGACGCTTGTTCCGCCACCGCCATCGACGACGTCGGTGCCGGCACCGTCGACCACCGCCGCGTTGACCGAGCCGACCGCGGGCGAGAGCACGACCGACGACCAACAAGCCCTCAGCCCGTCCGACCAGGACGACGACTCACCGTTCGACGGGGTGGACGGTCGCCTCGCGGCGCTGACCGGCGGCGCTGCGGCCGTCGGTGCGGTCATCACCGCCGCCCTCGTCCGCCTTCGCGGACGGGCTTCCTCCGACCCGACCTGACCCGATCGGACGCCCCACCCGGTCCGGCCGGGTGCTACCGGTCGGAAACGGCCTGGTGACCGGCGTCCCGCAGCGCCGCGCGAAGCGCCCCGAGTTGCTGGTCGAGCTCGGCCTGGTCCGGATCGGTGTTGGCGTTGGCGAAGTCGAGGTGGGCCATGGAGCTGATGGGGACCACGTGGACATGGGTGTGCGGCACCTCGAACCCGGCGATCATCAGCCCGATCCTCGCCGGGTTGAAGACCTGCTTCTGGGCGTTGCCGATCGCCTGGGCCACCTCGGTCAGGTGGGCGGCAGCCGTCGCCGGGAGGTCCGTCCACTGGTCCACCTCGGACCGGGGGACGACCAGGCAGTGGCCAGGGGCCAGCGGCCGCACGTCGAGGAACGCAACACAGATCTCGTCCTCCCACACCATGCGGGACGGGATCTCCCCGTCGATGATCCGAGTAAAGATTGTTGGCATCGGAACACCCTAGGTACGTGGAGGCGTGAACGTAGGACTCTGTGTCAAGTCTCCGCGTCGAAGGCACCAGTGCCCCCGAATTGGGCGTTGCCGAACGAACGGACGTTCGATAGTGTGACCCGGGTAGCGCTGGGTGTCGGTCCGTGACTGTTTCGAGAGCGGACCGGCACCCGAATTCTCCCGGAGCCACGAATTTCTTCGGAGACACCCGTGACCGGGCATCCGATCGGCCGGCCGGGCCGCCACCACGCCGCACCAGGCGGTTGCCGGTTACCAGTCGTAGGTCGGCAGTGTCCCGGCGAGGCAGCGATAACTCTCGGCCACGTCCGCCTGATAGCAGTCGCCGGTGATGGCGGCGACGGTTCGATTGATGTACTCGTCACTGTCGGAGAAGTACAGAACCAGCTCGCCCCGGTTCAGGTTCCCGTTCAGCTGATCCAGCCAGTAGGCGAACCCGTCCGGGTCCGGTTCCCGATCAAGCACTGCGTCGTAGACGAACCGAACGAACCCCTCGTCGTCCAGAGTCGTTGTTGCGTTGAACTCGGAGCTCTGGGAGAACCAGTAGCTGATCTCCGCCAGCGACGTGCCGGTGGCGTGCTCCCGGTTCCAGTACTCCCAACCCTCGGCGTCCGGAGCCCGGTCGAAGTAGGCCCGATAGAGCCGGGCGATGCGGAACCGGTGCCAGGTCTCGGGCGCCTCGTCGGCCATGGCCGGTTCGAGGGGTTCCGGCTGGTACGGGATCGGATCACATCCCGGCAGTGGCCGGAAGTCGAACCGGTCGTGATTCACGGCCAGCCAGGCGGACAGCACCCGCAGGCTTCTGGGACGGCGGCTGAACCCGTCGTGCAGCAGGATCGTGTCCCCGTCGGACGCCCTATCGAGCTGGCGGCGCATGGCCGCCTCGGACCACGTGGTGGACGCCAGGCTGAGCCGCCAGTCGTTTGTGTCGATGTCCCACAGACCGAAATGGCTGTTGGCCCTGCCGGTCGTCCACTCGGCATTCGGCAGACCGGCGGCCACCGCCTGATCGTGAACCCGGGCGTTTGTTGCGCCGTAGGGCGGCCGGTAGCAGACCGGGATCATCCCGGTCACCGAGGTGATCACCTCGGTCGTCCGGTCGAACTCGTCCCGGATCGCCTGATCGGACAGGGCGGTGAGCCGGGGGTGGTTCCACGTGTGGTTGGCGATCGTGTGTCCGTCGGCGACGATCCGTCGCGCGGTGTCCGGATTGGTGGTGATGGCTCGACCGGTGGCGAAGAACGTACCGGTGACACCGTGCTGCTCCAGCAGGTCGAGGAAGGCCGGGGTCGACGGACCAGGACCGTCGTCGAACGTCAGATACACGACCGGCTTGTCGGGTTCGTCCGCGGCGGGAGCCGCCGCAACCGCAGGGGGAGCGGTCAGCTGTGCGGCGGTCGCCGCGAGGAGCGAAAGGGCAAAAACGCCGAGCGCAAAAAGGGAAAGACGGCGGCGCCGAGGTGGTGGTGGCTGCATGTCCCCCAAGGTGTCGCGGACGACAACGAGGGGACATGGCGCAGCGGGGCCTTCCCGGTGAGTCGATCATCGAGTCACCGACCGGGCCGGGTGGGCCGCCCGGGCGGGCAGATCCGCCCACTCCGGAGCTTTGATTCACGGGTTCGGCGCCGATGGGAGACCATGACGACCGGAACGGACGCCCGCTTCGCGGAGCGGGTTGCCGAGATCGAGGAGCAGGCCGCTGACCGGCTGGCCAGGCGACACCTCTGGTTGGCCCATCACTGGCCGGAGGACTACCCGGACCGGTGTGTACGCGTCGGCTCCCGGCACGTCTGCCGCCGATGCGCCGCCCTCTACCCGCTCGGCCTTGTTGTGGCCTTCCTGGCCGCATTCGGGCTGCCGCTGTGGCCGACCGCCTGGGACCCGGCCATGATCTGGGTGCTGTGCCTGCCGGCGACCGCTGCCTTCGTCGGCGAAGCGATCGGTCTCTTCGGCTATTCCCCGCGGTGGCAGGTAGGCGCCACGCTGATCACCGCGCTGGCGTTCGGTCGGGGCCTGGGGTACGAGTTGGTCGACCGGTGGAGCCCGGAGTTCTGGCAACCGGTGGCGATCTTCGGAGGGCTCTGGTTCTTTGCAACCCTGTTCGATCACACGACGAAACGGCGCCCACCAAGGCCACCGACCGTCTCCGACTAGTAGTCGATGCCCTTCTTGGCAACGATGCCCTCGTCGAAGGCGTGTTTGACCTTCCGCATCTCGGTGACGGTGTGCGCCACCTCGATCACCTGTTCCGCCATGTCGCGACCGGTGAGGAACACACTGGTTCGTTCGTTGCGGTCACGGAGGGCCTGCGCCACCTCGTCGGCATCGATCCAGTCCCAGGTCATGGCGTAGCTGATTTCGTCCAGGACGATCAGCCGGTAGCGATCGGCGGCGAGCAACGCCTTTGCGTGCTCCCACGCCCCCTGGGCCATGGCCCGGCTCTCGTCGATGTCCTCGGAGTTCCAGGTGAACCCGTCGCCCTCGGCGAACCAGTCAACACCGAGCTGGCGGCAGATCTTCTCCTCGCCGGTGTTCCAGTCCCCGCTCTTGAGGAACTGCACAACGGCGACCGGCCACTCGAGGGCCACCGCTCGGAGCACCGTGCCGAATGCGGCGCTTGACTTGCCCTTCCCGTGACCGGTGTTGACCAGGACGAGCGACTTTGCGGTTTTGACCGTCCGCTCCCCCGGCTTCTCCAGCGGTGGGGTGTTCTCGGTGTTGTCAGACATCTGAACCTCCGTGTCTGGTGATCTTGGTAGAGGAGTAGGCCGTCATGTCGAACCGGTTCGCAACGGAATGACCACCAGCTCGTCCTCCGGCCCCCGGATGACGCTGACCGGCGTGCCGTAGTGCCGGGACAGTAGCTCCTCGGTCAGCACCGCGCTCGGAGGGCCGAGGGCGGCCGCTGCGCCATCGGCCAGGAGCAGCAGCTGGTCGGAGAACCGGCCGGCCATCGAGAGGTCGTGCATGGCGGACAGCACGGCAAGGCCCTGTTCGTGGCGCAGCTCGTTCACCAGCTCCAGAACCGCCACCTGGTTGGCCAGGTCCAGGGCGCTGGTCGGTTCGTCAAGGACAAGAACGGATGCCTCCTGGACAAGCGCCCTGGCCAGTGCGGCCCGTTGCGCCTCACCGCCCGACAGTTCCGTCACCGGCCGACCGGCGAGTTCGGACAGGCCAAGTCGGTCCAGGACATCGGCCACGAGGGCCCGATCGTTGGCGGACTCGGACCCGAACCAGCCGAGGTGGGCGGTCCGGCCGAGCAGCGCATACTCGGCAGTGGTGATGCCGGGCGGAAGCACCGGTTTCTGCGGCACATACCCGACCGAGCGGGGTCGCCGCTTCCGTGAGGCCGCACCGGAAACCTCGAGCGTGCCTCCGTGGTCCAGCACCCCGACAACGGCCTTGAGCAACGTTGACTTGCCGACGCCGTTCGGCCCGATGATCGAGAGCCAACCACCGGCCGGAATCGAACACGACACACCACACACGACCGACCGACCCCGATACCCGGCGGAAACATCGACCAGCCGTATGGCCGGTGGCGCAGCCACGGTGGTCAACGGGGTCGCGGCGGCTTCGTTCACTGGAGACCGCCCCGTTTCGTCCACATGATGAACGCAAAGAACGGCGCTCCGAGGAACGCGGTGATGACACCGATCGGGAGCTCGGCCCCCTCGGTCAGGTTCCTGGCGCCGATGTCGGCCAGGACCAGGAACGTCGCACCCCCGATCGCCGACAGGGGGATCACGGTCCTATAGCTGCTGCCGACCGCCAGACGAACCACGTGGGGGACCACGACGCCGACAAACCCGATCAGTCCGCTGACGGCCACTGCGGCGGACGCCATGAGCGACGAAGCCAGCAGCAGAATGATTCGCACCCGCACAACCGGTACCCCGAGCGCCGCGGCTTCGTCGTCACCGAGTTGCAGCACATCCAGTTGCCGCCTGAGCAGGAAGACGATCCCGGTGCACACCGCGACGTAGGGGCCGAGCAACCACACCTCGTCCCAGCCGAAGGTGCCGAGGCGTCCAAGGATCCAGGCGTACACCTCGATCAGGACGTCGGAGTTGCGCTGCATGACGTACGTCTGACCTGCGGTGAGGAAGGCGCTGACTGCAACACCGGCCAACAGGAGTGCGGCGGTTGAACGGGCGGTGCCGAAGCCGACGGCGGCCGACACGCTGATCGCCACCAGTGCGCCGACAAACGCGGCGAGCGGAATGCTGCTGAACGGCCCCCAACCGACATCGGCCCCGGAGACGATGGCCAGGGTGGCGCCGAGACCTGCACCGGCCGCCACACCGAGCAGGTACGGGTCGGCCAGCGGATTACGGAACACCCCCTGATAGGCGGCACCGCCGACGGCAAGCGCCGCACCGACCAGCGCGCCAAGCACCGCTCGAGGGAGGCGGAACTGCCACAGGATCGACTGCTGGGTTTCGGTCAGTCCCGAGTCGACGCCGATGCCCGGTATCGCATCGACGAACTCGGCAACGATCCCGGTGAACGGAATGTCGCTGGTGCCGACCGAGACGGCGGCCAGCATCGCCAGGCAGAACAGGCTGACACCGACCGGCAGGGCCGGGCGGGGCAGGCGGAACGCCCGCCCGGTCGAGCGGTCCGAGGCGGTGGGCGGGCGCTCCGATTCCACCGGGTCCCGGCCGGAGGGCCCCAACG
Source organism: Actinomycetota bacterium (assembly GCA_039029335.1). Lineage (GTDB taxonomy): Bacteria > Actinomycetota > Acidimicrobiia > Acidimicrobiales > SZUA-35 > JAHELU01. The sequence continues at coordinate 24,914 of JBCCGJ010000006.1, forward strand.
GGCCATCCGGGCCGGCCGACCGGCGTTCAGCGAGCGAGCGTCCGACCACCGCCATGGAACGTATCAGGCGCCCACGAGCAGGGCGGAGGCGACGGTTTCCATGAACTCGACGATGCGGGGACCCCAGCGCGATGCGATATCGGCGTTGACCTCCACGATGTTGCCGTTTGCCACCGCCGGTGTGGTGTCCCAGCCCGGCCGGGCGGCGATGTCGTCCGCCGTGTAGCTCATCTGGTCGGTGAAGACGATCACGTCCGGCATGCCGGAGATGATGGTCTCCCCGTCGATCAGCGGGTAGCCGCCACCGTCCGCGTCGTGAGGGTCTGCGATGTTCTCGAAGCCCATCGTCTTGTAGACCTGACCGATGAAGGTGTTCGACGTCACCGAGTAGAACGAGTCGTCCAGCTCGTGGAAGACCCGGATCGGACCCTCCTGCTCGGGGAGGGACTCCAGCACGGCGTCGATGCCACCCCGAATGTCGGCGTTCACCGTTGCGGCGCCATCGAGGTGCCCGGTGGCCTCACCGAGGATGGCGACCTGCTCGTAGATGTCGTCGAAGGACACCGCGGCCGGGTTGAAGATCACCGGCACACCGTTCTCGGTCAGTGCGGTGGTGATGTCCTCCGGCAGCCCGGTGGCGACAACCAGATCGGGGTTGGTCTGGAGGATGGCCTCCAGGTCCGGCGTGTAGCCATCGAGCGTGGGCGCCGGCGCTTCTGCCGGGTAGTTGGAGAAGAGATCGACGGCGGCAACCTGGTCGCCGGCGCCGATGGCAAAGAGCATCTCGGTTGCGGTCGGCGAGAGCGAGACGATCCGCTCCGGCTTGGCCTCAATGGTCACGGTGCCGCCGGCGGTGGCCACGTCGAGCGGGTACGACCCGTCCGCCATGGCATCGTTCGCCACGCCGTCGTCCTGCATCGCGTCGTCCTGCATCGCGTCGTCCGCCATGGCATCGTCGGCATGGTCCTCGTCCGAGTGATCATCGTGATCTTCATCATCCGAGTGGTCTTCGTCGCCGGAGTGGTCGCTGGTGGATTCGTCGGTTTCGCCGTCCGCACTGCTCGGTGCGTCGGCCTCCGCGCCCGCATCTGCGTCGTCTGAGCCGCATGCCGCCGCCAGAAGCGACAGGGCGAGCAGCAGTGCCAGAAGGCTTCGCAGGCGCCGGATACGCAAGTCTTTCTTCAAGGTGTCAACCTCCGTTCAGCTCGGAGGGACACGACGCTGGCAGCAGCCGACGAGGTGCCTTGCTCCGAGGACCTTCGTGTAGAACGACCGATTCAGGCGACCTGGCTACGCGCATCACACGCGATCACAGTTGCGGCACAGCGCCGGATTCCCACCGGACTTCGCTGAAAGGATCGTTGCCGAGCCTTTGGCGTCTCGACCCGCACACTATAAGCCCGATCTCTCGCATTCGGGTGGGTGTTGCCCCGGACCGGCCGCCGGAGGGAAGGCGACCGGCCCGAAGACAACCGCGTCCGTGGCACCGGAGGGCGAAACCGATGTGACACGAAGCGGCCTGTCGGGACCATCGGGTGTTGATGGCCTGACCCTTCACCTAACGCAGCCGGGTGACAAAACGTGATGAGGTAAAATTGCACAGCCGGTAGGTTTGGGAGCCCATGGAACTCACCGCCATCGACGTGTACCTCGTCGACCTGCCACTCACGGAGCCGTTTGTGGCCAGCCACGGCACCACCACCAGCCGAACCCTGTCACTGCTGCGGGTCACGACCGATGCCGGGATCGGCTGGGGCGAGTGCTCCGCGCTGCCGGCGGCGACCTACACGGCGGAGTCCGCGGTCGGTTCCTACCGGGCGTTGGCCGACCGGATCGGCCCCGCGCTGATCGGTCTACAGGTGCCGACAGAGGATGTGGGGCCGCCCGGATTCGAGGCGCTGCAGGAGCTCCCCATGGCACGATCCTGCGTGGAGATGGCGCTGCTGGACGCACGCCTCACGGCGGCCGGGACCTCCCTGGCGGCCTGGTTGTCCAATCGGGTCGACACATCGAGGCCCGGGACCTCCGAGCCGCCCCTCGAGGTGATCCCCACGATGATCCCGGCCGGCGTCAGTGTCGGTCTTGCCTCGATCGCCGAGACGGTCGAGACCTGCGCCGCGCTCGCCGCGGAGGGCTACCGGCGGTTGAAGGTGAAGATCCAGCCCGGCCACGACGTCCGACTGGTTGAACAACTGATTGCCCGGCTGCCGGACATCGAGCTCCATGTCGACGCAAACGGCGCCTATCCCCCCGGGTCGGACCCGCTGCTGGACCTCGTGTCCGCCGGTGCGGCCGTTATCGAGCAGCCGTTCGCCGCCTCGGAGGCAGCGGCGGCCGCAGAGCTGATCGCCCGGCTGGAGGCCGAGGGGCGATCGGTGACCGTTGTCGCCGACGAGGCGGTCACCCGGCACGACGACGCCGTCCGATTGCTGTCGGCCCGGGCGATGACCGGCCTGTCGATAAAACCCGGGCGGGTCGGCGGGATCCTGCCCGCCCTGGCGCTGCACGACCTCTGTCGATCCGCCGGTATCGCCGCCACGGCGGGCGGCATGTTGGAGACCGGTCTTGGCCGCCATGCCCTTGTTGCGCTCGCCGCGCTGCCCGGCTTCACGCTCACCGGTGACCTGTCGCCCGCCGGGCGTTGGCTCGCCGCCGACCCGTGGCCGGATCTCAGCCTGACCGACGGGCACATCATGGTGCCGACCCAGCCCGGCGTTTGTGGAGATCCGGATCCTGAACTACTCGCCGCTCACACCGTGGAGCACACGTCGCTCGGCGGCTGACGTTTCCTGCGGCGGTGCCGGCATCCGGTCGCGCCGGCGGCGGCGTGCGGTCCTACACTCGGCGCGGTGACGCTCCATCACCGGGTGATCCACCGCACAACGACCGACCGCAACCGCGAGCCGGCGGCCCCCGAACGCTTGGTTCTCGCTCACGGGTTCACGCAGAACACCGAGTGCTGGGGTGTCTTCGGTGACCGGCTGGCTGAGGCGTCAGATGTTGTTCTCGTTGACGCGCCGGGCCACGGGCGGTCCGGCCACGACACTGCCGATCTGCCGACCGCGGCCGGCTTGCTGACGGACGTGGGCGGTCGGGCCGTCTACGTCGGCTACTCGATGGGGGGCCGGGTTGCCCTCCACGCCGCGCTGGCCACCCCGGAACTTGTGGCCGGACTGGTGCTGATCGGCGCAACCGGCGGCCTCGACGACCCGGCGGACCGGTCGGCCAGACGGGATGCCGACGCGGCCCTGGCCACGCGGTTGGAAACCGACGGCCTGGCGGCCTTTCTCGACCGGTGGTTGGCCAGCCCGCTGTTCGCCGGCCTGGATGACAAACGGGCGGCCAAGGCTCAGCGGCTGACCAACCGGGCGGACGGGCTGGCTGCGAACCTCCGAAACTGCGGGACCGGGACCCAGGAGCCGCTGTGGGATCGGCTCGGACGGCTGACCATGCCGGTGCTGATCGTCGCCGGCGAGCAGGACACGAAATTCACCGCCCTTGGACACCGGTTGGCCGCCGCCATGACCGGCACCGTCGCCGAGGTGCTGATCCTGCCCGGCACCCATGCGGTCCACCTCGAGGAGCCGGAGCGGACGGCGGCGGCCATCCTGTCGGCCATACGACGTTGGTGAGCGGAGATCGGCGGGCGGCCGGACCCGGCGAGGCCCATCGAATCTCGGTACCGTGGCCGTGATGTCCTCAACCGCGGCAACCTTCTGCGCAACCCTCGTCGACGAGTGGATTCGGGCCGGCGTCACGCGGGCGTTTGCCGCCCCCGGCTCCCGGTCCACGCCGCTGGCGCTCGCCCTGGCCGCGGACCGACGCATGCAGTTGGAGATGTTCCACGACGAGCGATCGGCCGGATTCGCCGCACTGGGCCACGCAACGGCCACCGGCCGACCGACCGTCGTCACCTGCACCAGCGGCACTGCGGCCGCCCACTTCCATGCGCCGGTCACCGAAGCCGACCTGTCCGCCGTCCCCCTGATCGTCGCCACAACGGACCGGCCGCCGGAACTGTGGGACATCGGCGCACCTCAGACGGTCAACCAGAGCGGGTTGTACGGCCGAGCGGTCCGGTTCTATGCGGAGCCCGGCGTACCAGATGACGCCCAGGCAGGATCGTGGCGGTCGCTTGCGGCCCGGGCGGTCACCGAGGCCGCGGGGTCGTCCGGTGCCCCCGGCCCGGTTCATCTGAACCTGAGTTTTCGTGATCCGCTGGTCGGCGAACCGGGGCCGTTGCCACCGGCGAGGCCGGGCGGCGGGCCGTGGCATCGGGACCTTCGGGCCACCCGCTCGGGGACGGTGGCCTCGGATCAGGAGGTCGACGAGGTCTTTACCATGATCCGCGGCCTCTCCGGGGTGATCGTCGCCGGAAACGGCACGTCGGACCCGAACTCGGTACTGGCGATCGGTCGCCGGTTGGGCTGGCCGGTCCTGGCCGACCACCGGTCAGGTTGCCGGGCCGAGGACCGGGCGATCGCCCACTTCGATCAGCTGCTGCGCCATGAACGGTTCGCCGCAGCGGCACGACCGGACGTTGTACTCCGCTTCGGTGAGCCGCCGTCCAGCAAAGTGCTGGCCCAGTGGCTCGGCGGGCTGGACGCGGACATCATCGCCGCCCCCGGCCCCGGCCGGTGGATCGACCCGGAACGAATCGCCACAGCGGTTGTCACCGAGGCCGGGCTCGCCAGGGCGCTCAGCAACCGCATCGATGCGGACTATCGCCCCTCCGGTCTTGGCGAGCGGTGGAAGCGGGCCGACGTCGCCGCCGAAGCCGTCATCGCCGATCGGTTGGCGGGCATCGGCCGGACAACGGAACCGGGGGTCGCCAGGGCGGTGATCGACGGTATGCCGACCGGCTCCTCGCTTGTTGTTGCCTCCTCCATGCCGGTCCGGGACGTCGAATGGTTCGGCCGGAACCGGCGGGACGTCCGGGTGTACGCCAACCGCGGGGCAAACGGGATCGACGGTCTGATCGCCACCGCGACCGGCGTGGCTCTCTCCGGTTCACCGACGACGCTGTTGATCGGCGATGTCGCCTTCCTCCACGACAGCTCCTCCCTGATCGCGTTGGCTGAACGTGCCGTCGATCTGACCATCGTCGTGATCGACAACGATGGGGGTGGGATCTTCTCCTTTCTCCCCCAGGCGGACCTGGTTGCGCCGGAACGGTTCGAGCTGCTGTTCGGCACCCCCCACGGCACCGACATCTCCGCACTGTGTGCGGCCCACCGCATCACCGCCGAGGCGTGGCCCGATGATGACAACCCGAAGCTGGCAGCAGGCACCGGGGTCCGGGTCATCGTGGCCACCACCGAACGCTCGGACAACGTGCTGGTCCACGAGACGCTGAACCGGGCCGTGGCCGACGCCATCGACCAACTCCGCTGAGGGAGGCAATTCGGTTCCGCCTCCGGCGATCGCGTAGGCTCCGAACCATGGCTGACGCAACAGGATCCGGACCGACCCGCACCGAACTGGCCGAGCTTACGGCCGACTTTCTCAGCGCCTTCAACGAGAATGATCTCGATCGGATGATGAGCTTCTTCGCCGAGGACGGCATCTACGAAGAGTTCAACGGCAAGCAGAACGTCGGCCTCGACGAGGTCCGTGCGGCGTTCGCACCGCAGTTCGCCGGGGCCTTCGGCGACATGAAGTTCCTCGACGAGGACCTCATCGTCGACGCCGACGCCCGCAAGGTGATGGCCTCGTGGACGTGCACCCTGGAGGTGAAGGGTCAGCCGACCGCATGGCGGGGGCTGGACGCCATGACCTTCGACGAAGGTGGGAAGCTCACCCACAAGCTGACCTACGCAAAAGCAAAAGCGCCGCTGTTCACCTGACCCCCGCCGGGCTGCAAAACCCAGCGAAATTTGGGCTCACCGGCCACAAGATTTGTGGGCCGGCGGCCCAAATTTCGGCGTGAGGTTGGTCAGGGGACGATGAGCGCACCGAGCATGGCTCGGAACTTGGCCCTGGTCTCCTCCAACTCGGCGACGGGGTCGCTGTCGCCGACCACACCCACCCCGGCGAAGAACCGCACCGTCGTGTCCTCGGTGTCCGCCCCCATCTGGGCCGAGCGAAGCCCGACGGCGAACTCACCGTTTCCGCCGCCGTCGACCCAGCCGACCGGCCCGGCATAACGCCCTCGCTCGGCCTGTTCCAGTTCGGCGATCAGGGCCAGTGCCTCCTTCTGGGGGCTCCCACCCACGGCCGGCGTCGGGTGGAGTGCTGCGACCAACTCGAGGATCGGGGCGGACGGTGACGACAGACGCCCCTCGACCCTGGTGCCCAGGTGATGGACATTGGCCAGCGTGACGATCGTTGGTTCCGGCTCGGCATCCACGTAGGAACAGAACGGCAGCAGGGTGTCGAGCAACCAGTCGATGGTGATCCGGTGCTCCCACCGGTCCTTTTCGGAAGCCAGGAGCGCCGCGGTCTGTCGTTGATCGACGACGGGGTCTGACGAACGAGCTGCGGTGCCGGCAAGCGGATGGGCCCGAACGACATCGTCGATACGGGACACCAACAGCTCCGGGGAGGCGCCGACGAACCCGTCAACGAGAAAGATCGCCGCACTGGGGAACACCGCTGCCAGCCGGGAGACGACGTCCCGGGGTCTGATCGGATGATCGGTTTGTAACACCATCTCCCTGGCGAACACCGCCTTCAGGAGCTCACCGTCGTTGATCCGATCCGTCGCGGCGCCCACGACGTCGTCCCGCCACCGCTCCGGCGTCAGGGTGGACCGCAGCGAGTACTCGACGGGCTGGGGTGGGCGGACGGTGTCACCCCGACCCTCGGGATCGTACGGCTGATCGCTCATGAGGTCGTCGATACGGGCGAAGGCATCGGCGATGACCCGGTCCCGGTCGGCGGCAGCGGGCTCCTGGCCGACCACCGTCAGCCACCGCATTCCCGCCGCGTTCCGGCCCAGTACCAAGCGGGGAACGATCAGCTCCCCGGGAGCGTCCGGGTCGAAGTGCATCGCGGCGAACGCCAGTGGCCCGGATCCTGCACAATCGACGTCTGCCGCGCCCGCCAACTCCGCAAGGCGACCGCCCGCGGTTGCGAATCCGCCGGGCCGGTCGATCCTGATCCGTGCCGCCGTATCGATACCGGCCAGCTCAAACCCCTCCCGACTCCAGACCAGGCCGGACCGCGCCCCGATCTCCAGAATCGGCAGGTCCTGATCGATGCGGTAGGTTACGGCTCGCTCGGTGGTCGGGGACACACCGTCACCGTACAAGACGGGCCGCCGACCATCGGCAATCGGAGCGACCGGTCACCCGAATCGAGTCTGGGGGACGCTGGACCGGCCTGGCGGCCCGGCGACCGCCGACCGGCCGGGTGGGCTGCTGCGCTGGCACAATGGGGCCGTGCACAAAGAGTTTTCCGCAACCACCAGCGCCTCGCCCACCGACCTGTTCGCCGTGGTCGGCGACCTGGAGACCTACCCCACCTGGCTCGACGTGGTCGACTCCGTGGAACGCACGGAGGACGGCAACGCCTGGATCGTGACACTGCGGGCCCGGGTCGGTCCGTTCGCCAGGTCGAAGCGGCTGCGAATGATCCGAACCGTTTTGACGGAGCCGCCGACGGCGGAGCGCCCGGCATCGGTCCGGTTCGAACGGGCCGAAACGGACGGCAAGGAGCACTCGACCTGGACCCTGGCGGCCGACGTGGCCGAAGTCGCCGACGCGGCAGGCGGTTCGGAAGCCAGCGAGGTCCGACTGGACCTCCACTACGACGGTGCGATGTGGACCGGCCTGCTTGACGGGGTGCTTAACGCCGCCGCCGATCGGGCGACCGACAAGCTGCGGGAATACGTCGACAACACCCACAACCGATCCGGGAGCGACCGGTGAGCGACCAAACGCAGGCCAACGGCCAAACCGGAACCGGCGGACGGTTGGCAGGGAAGACCGCCCTGGTCACCGCTGCCGGCCAGGGAATCGGGCGGGCGTCGGCCCTGGCGCTGGTCGCCGAGGGGGCCACGGTGCTGGCAACCGACATCAACCGGACCACCCTCGACCAGCTGACGGCGATGGACCTACCCCACCTCTCCACCACAGTCCTGGACGTCACGGACGGCACCGCCGTGGCCGACGGGGTCGGATCCTTCCAGCCGGACATCCTGGTGAACTGCGCCGGGTTCGTCCACAACGGCACAATCCTGGAGTCGACGGATGAGGAGTGGGACTTCGCCTTCGACCTCAACGTCCGCTCCTCATTCCGGACCATTCGGGCCGCGCTGCCGGGAATGGTGGAGCGGGGCGGGGGCTCGATCATCAACATCGCGTCCGTCGTCTCCTCGATCATCGGCGCTCCGAACCGGTTCGTCTACGGCACGACCAAAGCGGCGGTTGTCGGCCTGACCAAATCCGTGGCCAAGGACTACGTGACCACGGGCGTCCGTTGCAATGCGATCTGCCCCGGCACCGTCGACAGCCCGTCGCTCCACGACCGGCTGGAGGCCACGGGGGATTACGACCAGGCGATGACGGCGTTTGTGGCCCGCCAGCCGATGGGGCGCCTGGGCACAGCAGAGGAGATCGCCGCCATGGTGGTGTACCTGGCGTCCGACGACAGCGCGTTCACCACCGGGCAGACGTTTGTCATCGACGGCGGCTGGGCCGCATAGCGGCCGCTACACCAGGGAGGACAGCGGGGTCAGCCAGCTGCTGCTCAGCGGATGGTCACCCCGATAGACCTCGCTCATCACCGACCCGATCCGGGCGGTGACGGGGCCGGGGGCGTCGAACGACCGGTCATCGAGCAGGCCGACGGGCGTCACCGGGTTGGTGGTCGACGCCAGCATCAACTCGTCCGCGTCCTCAACCTCGTCCCAGTAGACACCTCGAACGTCCACCGGGATCGACAGGTGCTGGGCCACGTCAACGATCGTCCGGCGGGAGATCCCGTCGAGCACGGAATCAAGCGGCGGGGCGAGCAGCCGATCACCGGTGACCACGAGGATGCTGAGCGTCGTCGACTCGGCGAGGTCACCGTTTTCCGTCCGGAACACCGGATAGTCGTAGCCTTCGGCCCTGACCCGCATCTGCTCACGAAGGCCCGGGGTGTAGCTGGCCGCCACCTTGAGCGACGGCGGCAGAACCGACGGCGGCAACTTCGGCACCGTGGAGGACCGGAGCTTGACCGGGTTTCCCAGCACACCTGCATCGGCGATGGGGGCGGACGGGAGCGCCAGCACGTAGACCTTCGGGGCGAGAGCGGCCGGGAGTACCCCGTCGCCCGGTTCCGCCCAGGCTGCGACCAGCTTGACGGTGAACCAACCGCCGCGCCGGCCCGCCCCGTCGCCGGACTCACCACCCGGCTCATCACCGGGTCCGGAGCCTGCTGCGTCCAAACCGGCAAGCACGGTTTCTGCGACCGCCCGCTCGATCGTCCCGAGGTCGGCGATCGGATCCATCGCCATCAACTCCATCGAGTTGAGGAAGCGGGAGACATGCGGCCGGAGACCGACCGCGGCGGGTCCGTCGACGGTTGGAACAACCCGGAGAACATCAAACACCTGGCTCCCCCGTGCAGCCATATGAGACAGCACATGACAGGTCGCATCGGCGTACGGGATCAGCGAACCGTCGCACCACACCGGTCCGTGGTTGTCTCCCGGGAGGTTTGTCACCGGATGGAGCATAACGGTCTACGCTTTGCGGAGTGGGTCTTCTGGTCGCATTGGCGCTTCCCGGCGGACCGTCCTACGAGGCGGCGATCCGTCGGGTCTGGGACGCCGGAAACGCCATTGCACCGATCGATGTCCGGCTACCGGAAGCCGAACAGGCCAGGGTCATGGCGGCGATCCGGCCGGGAGCGGTCATCGAGGCGGACGGTGAACAGCGGTCCCTGCCGGACGGGGTACCGGTCGAGACCGGGGATGCCGTTGTCATCGCGACCAGCGGTACCGCCGGTGAACCGAAAGGGGTGATCCACACCCACGGCTCGGTTCAGGCGTCCGCCGAAGCCATCGGCACGGCGTTGGCGGTGGACCCGACCACCGACCGCTGGTTGGCCTGCCTGCCACTGGCTCACATCGGCGGGCTGGCCGTTGTGCTGCGATCGATCGTCACCGAGACCCCGGTCGAGATCCATGACCGCTTCGACGCAGCAGCAACGATCGACGCGGCCGGCCGGGGTGCGACCCTGGTCTCGCTGGTCACCCGGGCGCTGAATCAGGTGCCGGCCGACGCATTCCGGACCGTCCTCATCGGTGGCGCCGCCTCCCCCACCGACCGACCGGCGAACGTCATCGCCACCTACGGCATGACCGAGACCGGCTCCGGGGTCGTCTACCAGGCCCCGGGCGAGCGGCCGGTTCCGCTCGACGGATTGTCCATCATCATCGGCCCGCCGAATGACCCGGTGTCACCGGGGACGGAGGGGGAAATCCACCTCCGGGGTCCCATGCTGTTCCGGGGCTACCGGTTCCGGGACACGCCGTTTGCCGACGGCGGCTGGTTCCCGACCGGTGATCTCGGCACGATGACCGAGGACGGTTCGCTGGTTGTGGCGGGGCGTCGGGGAGATGTAATCGTGACCGGCGGGGAAAAAGTCTGGCCGGAACCGGTGGAGCGGCTGCTCGCCGGACGGGAGGACGTTGCCGAGGTGGCGCTGATCGGCCGGCCTGATCCGGACTGGGGCCACCGGGTGGTGGCCGTCGTCGTGCCGGCGGACGGGCAACCACGGCCGAGCCTCGACGACCTCCGGGACACGGTTCAGGGGCAACTACCGGTATGGGCCGCCCCGAAGGAACTGGAGTTCCGGGACGCGCTACCGAAGACGTCTCTTGGCAAAGTCCGCCGAACGCTGCTCTGACCGGGAGGCCCTCGCCGCCCCGGCGCCTGCGCCGGCCTACGACGCTCGGCTCGTGGTCTAACCGCGATCGGCCAGCGCGGCCTTTGCGAGCTCGAAGTCCTCCGGGTTGGTGATGCCGATCCACTGCTCAGGCGAGGAGACGACCTCAACGACCAGCCGCCCGTCCGCCATGAGTTCCCCGACAATGGTTGGCAGTTGGGCCTCCGCTTTCGCCTCGTTGCGGTTGGCGGCCAGGAAGGTCTCCCACCGCTCCTGGAAGTCCTGGTTCGTTGCGTTGTGGAAGCACCAGAAGTTCATGGAGACCGGGGTGGTACCCGGCACGGTCTCACCGTTTGCCGAGAACGTGCCGTCCGCCAGGCGTTGGCACTCGTCCGTCTCCACGATGGCGGTCAGGTACCCGTCCTCCACCGCGGTCACCGCCCGGGTGACCGATCCGCTCGGCGGGACCGTGTGGCCCATCTCGAACGCCACGTTGGCCGCCCGCCCCGGGGTCAACCGGGCCATGCAGGCGGCACCGAGCTCAAAGCTCTTCGGACCGTAGTAGTCGTCCGCGTTGATCACCGCATATGGCCGATCGATGACGTCCACGGCGCTCAGGACGGCGTGCAGGGTGCCCCACGGCTTGTCCCGGGGCGGGCCCAGGTCGTCCTGACGTACGTAGTGGACGGGGAGGTCGCCGTGCTGGGCGACGATCTGTTCCCGGACGTCAGCCTCGATGTCACTCCGGACGATCAACACAACGTCACCGAACCCAGCGGCGACCCCGTCCTTGATCGACAGGTCGAGAAACGCCTCGTCGTTTGGGCCGACCCGCGCCAACTGTTTGACGCCGCCGAAGCGGCTGCCGAGGCCGGCGGCCATGATGACCAACAGCGGCTTCTGGTCGGTTGTATCGGTCTGATTCGGTGGTGAAGAGTCGCTCACCCGCCCATCGTTACGGAAACCGGGCCCCATCTCAACGTCTCAACCCGGTTTCTTGCCGTCAGGCAAGCGAGCGTCGGCCCCGGAACGGTCGCCCCTCTCCGGTGCCACTACGGTGGCCCGGTGCCCCGGGAGGAGTCCGATACCGAAACACCACTGGCGATCCTGGTGGCGATTCTGCTGGTTGCGGTTCTGGCGATCTCATCGTCCGCCGTGCTGATCCTGTGGGCCGACGCCCCCGCCGTCTCGGTGACGTTCTGGCGAACCCTTGGCGGCGCAGTGATCCTGGCGCCCGCGGCCATGCGGTCGGTGCGGCGGAGCCGGTCGAACGGGAATCACCCGGGCGGGGACCGGCCCACCCGACGGCAGTGGCTCATCATCGCCTGTTCCGGCATTGCGCTCGGCATCCACTTCGCCACCTGGCTCAGCTCACTGGAGCTGACCTCGGTCGCCGCATCGGTCACCCTGGTGGCCACCGCGCCGATCTTCATCGCGCTGTGGCTCTTGGCAACCGGGCGGCCACCCGGCCGCGCAACGTGGTTGGCCATCGGCCTGGCCATCGCGGGCACTGCGGTGATCACCATCGGTGATGCGTCGGATGGGGACGCGGTGGCAAGAACTGGGGCTGACGCCGCAGACAACCCGCTGCTCGGGGACGGGCTTGCGCTGATCGGGGCGGCGACGATGGCGGTCTACCTCCTGCTCGGCGACCGGCTCAGAGCAACGCTGTCAACGGCTGCCTACGCGAGCAGGACCTACGGGTTCGCCGCGGTGTCGGTACTGGTGTTTGCGCTGGCGAGCGGGACCGAGCTGACCGGCTTCGACACCCGGACGTGGTTGGCCATCGGGGCGATGGTCCTCGGGCCGCAACTGGCCGGGCACACGGCCCTGAACTACCTGCTGCGGCGGCTCGGGTCAGTGTCGGTCTCCCTGGCGCTGCTGGTCGAACCGGTCGGGGCCGCGGTGCTGGTCTGGCTCGTCTTTGCCGAGATACCCCCGGTGACCGCGATCGTCGGCGCACCCCTGGTGCTGGCGGCGGTCGGCCTGCAGATCCTGATCCGGGCGGGTGGAACCGACCGGCTGACCGACCGATCTGAACCACAGAATCCTGCGGACGTGTAAGCCGCCCCGTCGCGGCCGTATGGTTGCAGCTATGCACCGAGGAGCCCGACCATGATGGTCGGCGGGATGGCGAAACCCGCATGAGCACGTGGTTCGACGCACCCCGGCCAACTGCGGCAGACCTCATCGCAGGCGTCAGCGTTGCCCTGATCCTGATACCGCAGTCCTTGGCGTACGCCCAGATTGCCGAAATGCCGGTGGTCACCGGGCTGTTTGCGTCCGCGCTCCCTCTGATCGCGTTCTCCCTCTTCGCCTCCTCGCCCTATCTTCAGACCGGGCCGGTGGCCTTGACCAGCCTGCTGACCCTCGCTGCACTCCAGGGCGCCGGATTCGAGAGCGGTGACCAGAATTATGTGGTCCTCGGAGGGTTGCTTGCGCTGATCGTCGGGGGGTTCCGGTTGACCCTCGGTCTGGCCAGGCTCGGGTGGATGGCGTATCTGATCTCCGAGCCCGTTCGCATCGGGTTCACCTCCGGCGCCACGATCATCATCATCTCCTCCCAACTGCCGAAGGCGCTCGGGGCCGAGGTTGCCGCCCCTGACGGATCGACGATCGGCCGGGCGATCTGGTCCATCGGCCACCCCGGCAGTTGGAGCTCCGGTGCGGTAGCGCTGACGGTGATCACCCTTTTGGTGATGCTGGGCGGCCGTAGGCTGCACCGACTCTTCCCCGGCGTCTTTGTCGCCGTGGTCGTCGGCATCCTGTACAGCGGCGCCGATGACTCGGTCCGCACCGTCGGGGAGCCGAACCCGATCCCCGAAGGTCTCCCGAGTCTCTCGCTCGACCTCCCGTGGGAGAGCGCCGGTGCGCTGGCGATCGGCGGCCTCGTCATCGCCCTCATCGGGTTCGCCGAGCCGGCGTCGATCGCCCGGGAGTTCGCAAAACAGGATCGGACCGTCTGGAACGCGAACCGGGAACTGGCGGCATCCGGGCTGGCCAACATGACCGCAGCCGTCTCCGGCGCGTTCCCGGTCGGTGGATCGTTCTCCCGCAGTTCGATCAACCGGTTGGCGGGGGCCAGGACCCGGTGGAGCGGCGGGGTCACCGGCCTTGTTGCGCTGCTGTTCCTCTCTTTTGCGTCCGTGCTGAACGGTCTCCCCCATGCGGTCCTCGGCGCCATCGTCATCGGGGCGGTCCTGTCGCTGGTCAAACCGCTCACCCTCATCGGCATGTGGCGTGGTTCGAAGGTCGAGGCCGGACTGGCCTGGGCCACGTTTGTCGCGACCCTGCTGCTGACCCCGGCCGTGCAGTGGGCGGTGCTGCTCGGTGTGGCGCTGACCGGCATCGCCCACCTGCTCAAGCCGCTCACGCTGAAGGTTGACACGTCAGCGGACCGGACGGTCGTCAGCCCGAGCGGCATGCTCTGGCTCGGCTCCTACCGCTCGTTCGAGCAACAGCTGTCAGCCATCGTGGCCGACGCCCGCCATGACGTTGTCATGGACTTCGGTCCACGGCCGGATCTGGACCAGACCGCGGAGGAGATCATGGACCGGGTCGGTGCAACGATGGCCAACGGGTGCACACTGCACGTGCTGGACGACGACCGGCAGACCCAGCCGACCTGACCGGCGAGCGCCGCGTGCAAAGCCGTCCGTCGGCGATCGACTGCAAGGGGAACCCCAACGGCCGCCGTGGCGCCTGGTCTCAGCGGTGAAGGTCCCGGGCGGCCTGGTGGACCCTGCTCCGCACCGTGAACACGCTCTCCCCGGACAGGACGCCGCCCCGACCGAACAGCCGGCCGAACTGCCAGTTCGACAGCCCGAGCTCCGGTTTGTTGAGTGCGTACTGCCCGTCGACCCACCGGGTGAACCCGTCGCCGACAAACGGTGCATCGACCGATGCCCAGAAGCGGTCCTGCTCCTCCCGATCCTCGCTGATGAGGCTCGCGACGAACCGGGGCGACAGATCATTAAAGAGCGTCACCGCATCGGCGACCGTGTCAACGACGGTGACGGTCATCTCCGGACTGGTCTCCCACTCCCATTCGTGGCCGAGGCGATCGGGGCCGATCGGCTGGGCCTTGGTCTCGGTGGACGGGCCGGCAGCTCGTTCGATGGTGACCACCTCCTCGAACCAGGCCGGGTCGACGAACGGCTCGGCCGAGGGAGTGACGTGGAGCTTCGGCGGAACACCCCGGCCGGCGGCCGCGGTGGAGAGCCCGGCCAGGACCCGGGGCACCAGGCGTTCGGCGTCCTCGGTCAGCACACAGCAGGTGTTGAGGGTGTTGCAGACCTTGCGATCCAACGACGACGCAACCACGGCTTCCAGCCGGTCGTCGTCACAGCTGGTACCGGTGACGATCCAGGCCCCGCCGGTGCCATGGAGGCTGACCGGTGTTCCAACCTGGCGGGCCACGGCACCGAGCTGCTCAACAGCGGCGCCGCTCCCCCGGGCGACCGCCAAAGACAGGCGGGGGTCGCTGAACATCGCCCAGCCTGCGGCGTGGGCCGCGCTGTCGATCAGACCGGCGGTGCCCTCCGGCAGCCCGGCGGCTGCCAGGGCCGGGTCGAGGGCGTTTGCGACGATGGCCCTGGCCGTGCCAAGTGCGTCAGAGCCGATGCGGAACGCCACCGCATTCCCGCTCCGGAGCACGCCGCAGGCGTCGGCGAACACGTTTGGCCGCCCCTCGAAGACAAACCCGACAACGCCGAGCCCGGCCGTTCGCTGCTCGATGCGCCAACCGTCGTGGTCGATGACGTCGGTGACCGCGTCGCGGGTGGTCTTGGTGTCCCGCCACATCCGGAGCCCGTCGATCATGTCCGCCCGCATGCGGTCCGATAGTTCCAGTCGGGTGGTCGACCGGCCGCGCTCCTTGGCCCGCACCACGTCCTCGGCGTTCGCCGCCACAATGGCGGAAAACGTCCCATCGTCGGCCAGGGCGTCGGCAAAGCGGTCGAAGAAGTCCGAGATGCGGTCATCGCTGACCGACCCGAGCGCGAGGAACGCCCGGTGGGCCCGGCCGACGGTTTCGGTTGCGATCTCCCACTCCTGACGGGGGATGTGCAGCAGGTCCCCGGTGCTGTCGACAACCAGCAACCGGTCCCCGGACGCGAAGGACCGGGCCAGCTCCGGTGAAACCCGAGCGACCCGGTTGCCTCCGTAGATGATCGGCTGCCCGGGCTCCAGCCCGGTCAGCGCATCGGTTTGTTCGGTTTGCTCGGCGCGTTCCGCTTCTTCGTCGGCCACACCGTCAGTGTGCCAGAAGCGGCACCGAGACCGTCAGCTGTTGTACGCCGTCTCGGCGTGGGCGCTGAGGTCGAGACCCCGCTGCTCGTCGTCCTCGGTGACCCGCAGACCCATGGTCGCCTTCATGGCCTGGGCGATGACGTAGGTGACAACAAAGGCGAAGACCATGGCAACGACGTTTGCGAAGATCTGTTCGATCAGCAGGTCGGCCCCGTCGCCGAGGAACAGGCCGCCTTCGCCCTCCTCACCGCCGTAGATCGCCGTGTCGGCCAGGAAACCGATCATGACACCGCCGACCAGACCACCAACCATGTGAACGCCGACGACATCAAGTGCGTCGTCGTAGCCGGCCCGGAACTTGAGCCGCACCGCCAGTGCGCAGGCCGCACCGGCCAGCAGGCCGACCAGGGCCGCGGCCCACGTGGTCATGAAACCGGCGCCCGGGGTGATACCAACCAGGCCGGCGACGATGCCGGATGCCGCACCGAGGGAGGTTGCGTGGCCGTCCAGCACCCGCTCGACAAGCAGCCAGCCGAGCATGGCGACCGCGCCGGCGATGAAGGTGTTGGCGAAGGCCTGCACGGTTTGCTCGGAAACCCCGAAGGCGGACCCGGCGTTGAATCCGAACCAACCGAACCACAGGATGCCGGCGCCGATCATGGTGAACGGCAGGTTGTGGGGCGGCATCGGGTCCTTCTGCCAACCCCTGCGAGGGCCGAGCACCAGGACAAGGGCCAGGGACGCCGCACCGGCCGCCACGTGGACGACGGTGCCGCCGGCGAAGTCCAGGCTGCCCCGGTCGGTCAGGAAGCCGCCGGAGCGCCAGACCCACGACCACAGCGGCACGAACACCAGCAGGATCCAGACGGGGACAAAGACCACCCAGGCCGAGAACTTCATCCGGTCGGCGACCGCACCGGAGATGAGGGCCGGGGTGATGCAGGCGAAGGTGAGGCCGAAAAAGACCAGTAGGAGCGGGCTCGAGCCGTCCTCGGCCACCGTCGCCACACCGTCGAGGAACGCCGCATCGAGGTTCCCCAGCCACGTGCCACCGCCTTCGGAGGACAGGGTGTAGCCCACGGTGATCCACACCACCGGCACGATGCCGAGGCAGACCATGTTCATCATGAGCATGTTGAGCATGTTCTTCGACCGGCTCATGCCGCCGTAGAACAGCGCCAGGCCCGGCACCATAAACAACACAAGGGCGGCCGATATCAGTACCCATGCCGCATCTACCGTATTCACTACCTAACCTCCAAGGAGTTCCACCTCGCCGAATCCCGGCTTGTGGAATCTTGTTCGAGGAGTGGAACCAGTGCGTTTCCGGAATGTTTCGTGTGTATTAACTCAGGGTTTTGACCATCTGACGGCCCGAGTGTGACCACATGACCGTCGGGCGGTTCGCCCCGAGCCCCACGGGGCGCCTCCACCTGGGAAACCTCAGAACGGGGCTGGTCGCCTGGCTCGGGGTCCGCAGCTCGCCGCGACGGGCGAGTCGATTTCTGCTTCGTTACGAAGATCTTGACTCCGCCGCGGTCCGCGACGAGCACTACCGGACCCAACTCGACGACGTTGCCGCCGTCGGCCTCGAATGGGACGAACCGCCGCTTCGCCAATCGGACCGCCTCCCGCACTACGAGGCCGCACTGGCGGCGCTGACGGACGCAGACCTGATCTACCCGTGTTACTGCAGCAGGCGGGAGATCCGGGAGGCGGCCCAGGCCCCGAACGCACCGCACGCCGGTCATCAGTACCCGGGAACCTGCCGGGACCTCTCCTCTGCGGCCAGGTCAGAACGGGCCCGGACCAGGGATCCGGCCTTCCGTGTCAGGGCCGACGGGGCCAGCCGGGCGTTCACCGACCTGGTGGCGGGTGAGGTCGAATTCGAGATCGATGACTTCGTCGTCCGGCGGAATGACGGCACCCCGGCCTACCACCTGGCGGTTGTCGTCGACGATCACGCCCAGGGAGTGACCCAGGTTGTTCGGGCTGACGACCTGCTCGAGTCGACGAGCCGCCACCTGCTCCTGTACGAGCTGCTGGATCTGGACCCGCCGGATCACGCCCACGTGCCGCTGGTGCTGGCGCCCAACGGTGACCGATTGGCAAAACGACATGGCGCCGTCAACCTCGACGACCGGGCCGCCAAGGGCGAGTCGGCGGCCGAGGTGCTCCGATTCCTGGCGTCGACCCTCGGCCTCTGCGCCCCGGATGAGACGGTCGCCGGCAGACCGATCGGCCCGGCCGAGCTGGTCGACCGGTTCCGGTTTGACGCCATCCCCCGCAAGCCGCTGACCCTGCCGGAGGACTTCCTGGTGCCCGCCGGATCCGAACGCGAATCCGACCGGAGTGCTGATCGTTGAGACCCGCTCAGCCGACCAGCAGCTCGGAGACGGTGTAGATGACCAGACCGGCGACCCCGCCGACCAACGTGCCGTTTATCCGGATGAACTGGAGGTCCCGGCCGACCTGAAGCTCGATGCGGTCCGCGGTCTCATCCGCGTCCCACCGCTGGACGGTGGTGGCGATCAGCTCGGACACCTCACCGCGGAACTCCTCGGCCACGTAGCCGACGGCGTCGATGATCCACCGATCGATCCGCTCCTGCAGCGCCGGATCGTCCCGCAGGGTCTCCCCCGCCGACACGACCGCCTCTTCCAACCGGAGCCGCAGCTCGGACTCCGGATCCTCCGTCGCCTCGATGAGTCCGGCCTTGATCCTCGTCCACAGGTCCTGCATCCACGCCCGCACCTCGGGATGGGCCAGGAAGTCAGCCTTGATCTCCTCGCCGCGGGCGATCAGCTCCGGTGAGTGCCGCAAATCCTGGGCCAGGGCAACTGCACGGCGGTCCATGTCCCGGCGGATCTCATGGTGGGGGTCGTCGGCCACCTCGGTCAGGAAGCGTCGGACCGCTCCGTAGATCTTGTCGAACACGACATCGTCGATCGTCTCCGGGACCCACCACGGCGACTCCTGGGTCAGCCGGTTTCGGAAGGAGTCGAGGTTGTCATCCATGAACCGGTCAAGGCCGGCGATCACCGTGTCAAGCAGCGTCTGGTGGTGCTGGCCCTCGGCGGCAACGTCGATC